>JAYUBN010000029.1:0-23531 GCA_043740855.1 Sphingomonadales bacterium
GGCCGAGCCAAGCTCGACTTGCTCAAAGCAAGGATCATGGCGCCAGCATGACCGATATTTGCACGGAATTTGAGTCAGACCCCCTTTTCGACGCCGATCGGGGGTCCCGTTTGCACGCCGATTGACAGCCATCGTCTTGCACGGACCACACCACAGCGCCCAGAAATCCACCAGCACCGGCAAGGTACCTTTGCTGGTATGGGCGGTGAAGGCGGCGGTATTCACCGCCATCGAATGGCCGCTGAATAAAGGTTGGTGGCATTTCCCGCATTTCGGCGCTTCTGCTAGCCGATCACACGGCACCCGGTTACCGGCCACGCAATGTGGGCATACGACGATCTCACTCATATTACTCTCCGGCATCCATCGATAGCCAACTACGATTCAGCATTTAGATCGCCGCCCGTGCAAATCCAGTGGCTATCATCGCGGATGCAAGTGGCTACGACGAACTGCTGGTTATAGCGCCGATAGATCTGCTGCGCCCTGTTTTCTTGCCATTCGAGACCTTGGACCGGCCCCGATTGCGGCCACTTCAGAGTGTTCCAGTCAAGCCAGCCTGAGAAACAACAGCCAAAGGTCAGCTATGCAGCACGCGCCCTGTTCCTGGTCATTCGACCTTTGCTCCTCGATGGCTGATACAGGCATCCGTTCATCTCGCCCTAGGGACAGCTGAGACGTGATCAATTTGGGGGACGTTACCGCTGAGATTTTTTGGCAGACGGGCCTCGGCGTTTCCAGCAACACCAGCAACAGACCTTGTCTAACGAGCGCGCGATCTTACGTTGGAGCTTGCCTTTGCTTGCGCACGGGCTGGGTTTCCAGCCTTAAGGGATGGTTTGATGAACGACACAATAGTCATGTACGGGCTTCTCGAGGACGAGGCCTTGCCAATCGATGAAGTGGCGCTTGAACTCTCGGCGCTTGACCATGACGGAGCAAGTATAAAGCCTTATCTCGAACTTATCAACCAGATGGCGGCACGTGTTTTGGCGCTCAACGCTGAATCCCGTTCCCCTGCCGAGAAGGCGGCTGTGCTGGTTAGGGTCATTGCCCGGGAGAATGATTTCACGGGAGACCGCCAGTCCTATAACGCCCCCGTCAACGCAGACATGATCCGCGTGTTTGATCGCCGTAGAGGCATCCCGATAAGCTTGGCAATCATCTATGTCGCGGTTGCTCGGCGTCTTGGTTGGGCGGCTTGCGTCTTCAATCTCCCCGGCCATGTGCTAGTCAGCATCGGTGAGGTTGAGCCAGTGCTGATCGACGTTTTCAACGACGGCGCCGTGGTAGGCACCGACGAATTGGATGGCGTCAACGCGTTGAACTATCGCCCCGGTATGATGACGCAGCAGGCGCCCCGGATGTCCAATAGCGATGTATTGGTCCGTCTATTGCAGAACCAAGCTTCCCGGGCCGAGCAAGAGCAGGATTATGAGCGCGCGCTGGCTGTGTATGAACGGATGAAAACTGTGGCGCCCGCTAATCCGCAAGGCTGGGCCTCGTCGGCACGCGTGCAGTTTAAGGTCGGGGCGCATGCGGCAGCTCGAACAAACCTGATCTCGCTTCTTGAAATTACCCGCGATCCAGAGGCTCGTGCCCAAATTTCGCAGGCGCTGGATACGCTCGCAGATGGCTGAAGTTCGCCAATTGCCGACAGGCCGGTATTGGCGGGTAAACAGTGGTAGTTTACCCGCCCCATCAACCTGGCAGTAGTAACCGCCCCTGTTCCCGCCGTGCAGTCGCCGGATCTGATGTCTGAAACTTACCGTTCGTCGATAGCCGAACCGTTTCGAAAGCACTGAATATGCGCACCTCAATCATCGCGTCATTAACGGGTTGAGGGCGCGTTGTTGCTGGGCGTACTTTCTCGCTGGTGTTGGCGCAGGGAGCGCGTCGCCCAACTGGAGCCAACACCTGCAAGAAGCGGATTTTATCGGCGGTCGGGGCGGGTCGGATGCGGTTCTGTAGACGCCAGCTGTCGTTGCCGGTCTCGACGATGTCCCAGTGGTGGGTGATGCAGTCGGGCAGCGCGGTGGTCATCTTGGGATCCGAGCGGCTCATGGGAAACCTGCTCGACCAGCTGCCCCACCATGTCCACATCATGGAGATGAATGGCGAGAACTTCTGCCTCGCCAGCAGGCGCGAGCGTCAGAAAAACTGGGAGGGTATCTGCCCGACAAGGCAGTGGCGACGCCACGATTGTTGTTCGGCGGCAGCGCACCCGTAATTTCGTCTCTCAATAGGCAGATTCTAATCCAGACAGGGTCATTTCAGCAAAAGTCTTGCCAATTTCCTCCGCCGATTCAGAGTGCCCGGGCCGGAACCAGCGGTGGGTCCAGTTGAGCATTCCGAGAATCCCGTAAGCGACGGTTTCGGCTGATCCAACGCGGCGAAAACTACCGTCACTATAACCTTGTTCTATAATATAAATAACATGTTGTTCGATATTTTTGTTAATTTTTCGCATGTGCTGCGACCATTTCGATCTTTTTTCGTCTACATTTGCTAGATTTTCACGCACATAAATAAATAGCATAGGGTAATGGTTTGCGTATCCGATCATAAAAGCTGACAGGAGTTCACGCATTTTGCGCGGCGGGCTGATCGGGCTGCGTGCTATGCGTTCCGCCAGTTCCTCGTGACCTTCGAGAACTGATCTCACGATCTCATCGAAGAGTTCATCCTTCGAAGAGAAATAATAATACAGACTCGCGCGATCCATACCCATTTCCGCGGCTACAGCACTTAGGCTCGCGCCCTTCAGGCCAAGACGATTAAAAATCCTGATTGCCGTTTGCGTGATCTCTTGCCGACGGCTTTGATAAAGCGCGCGTCCCTCCTTGTTAGCTGCAAATCGGCGCTTACCAATGACGGTTTTTTCATCGCTCACCCATGCATCCTCACTATTCATGAGCCTTGGTAGGTTCATGGGTGCCCTTTGGCTACTAAAGCCCTGAAGAAGAAATCCAAATCATACCAGCCTCTGAAGATTTATTGCCCCACCGTTTATTTCAAGTAACTCGTGCTTACGTTTTTGCACGGCGTTCTGATCAGCCAAAATATTGCGATTGTATCCCAGCAGACAGGAAGTTCGTCGGTACCAGCTCCGGCGATTGCCGGTCAAACCGGATTTTATAGGCTTCTATGGCTGGCAGCGTGAGGAAAGTGTATTCGAAGAAAACTCCGCCTGATCCTTCACGGATTACAAAAGCTATCCGCAAGCGGCACAGCACCCCTTGCGCCGCATTATCACGGAAATTATGCCCAGGACTTACGTGGCGCAATCACGCTATTGCGCCTTATCCCGCTGTCGATGAGCATTTGCTCGGCAGTCTGACCGAACTTTTTATCCGGGATCCAGATCCGGTACTGCCAGCACTATTGGGTCAGACCAGCGTGTACCCGCCATCGACGGCGATCAGTTGCCCGGTGATGAAGGATGCATCGTCGCTCACCAGGAATAGTGCCGTCTTCGCGATCTCCATCGGTGTTCCAATGCGCCCCATCAGCGTCCCTTTTATCGCCCCTTCAAGATATGCGGGGGGCAATGACTTAGACATCCCGGTATCGATCGCCCCAGGAGCGATCGCATTCACCCGGATGTTCTGAGCCGCATATTCAGCGGCGGTCACACGCGTCAGCGCAGTGACGCCCCCCTTCGAGGCCGTGTAGCCCGGAAGCATCGGGAACGCTGCGAGCGAGGCCATCGACGACGTATTCACGATTGCTCCGCCGCCCTGCTTGAGCATATGCGGGATAGCATATTTCATGCCCAGAAACACACCGCGCAGGTTGACTGCGATGGTTTCATCGAAGTCGCTGTCCTCCTGATCGGCAGTGAGGTTGATGGCACCGGTGATGCCCGCATTATTGCACAATATATCGAGCCGTCCAAAGCGCTCGATCGCGCGCGCAATCATGGCCTGGACGCTGGCGCTGTTGGCAACATCGACGTGGACCGGTTCACAATCGCTGCCGATGCGCCGTGCTATGGCATCCTGGTTGCCCGACACATCCCCGGCAATGACCTTTGCCCCCTCGGCGCAGAACAGCTCCGCCATTGCGGCACCCATTCCCGAGCCGGCACCGGTAACCACTGCAACTTTCCCGTTCAAACGTCCGCTCATTTTTCTGTCCTCAAGTGCAACGGCGTCAAAGCCTGTGAAACAACGCTAATGGATCGGTTCAGACATTTGCATCCCGCTTGCCGGTAGCAAATGTCAGACGCGGACAAGCAGCCGCCACAACACCCGTGATTGCGCAACAATCGGTCATGTCGTTGGGCGCCTGCCTGCTGCTTTCATCACCCGCGTCAGAACGTCTTGCGCAGCTGCACGAAGAAGGTGCGCGGGTCGCCGGGGACCAGCGCGTCAAGCGTGAAAACGCTCTCGAACGCCAGACCGCCGACATAATATGTCTGGTTGAAGGCATTCTTGAGGTTGGCCGATAGCGACCAGCCCTGGCGACTGTTCTCGACCGCGACCCGGAAATCGGCGATCGCATAGCCTGAAATCACCGCGCCCGGATTCAGGGTGGACTGGGTTGAACTGAAGACTGTGCTGCTTTGCACGACGCCATCGCCGCGGAAGGACGCTTTCCAATCGCCCGAGATCGGAACCGTCACCTCGGCATATACCGACCCAGACCACTTTGGCGTATCCGTATACGGCCCAAACGCGATCGGCGCACTGCCGAGCACAGAGACGAGGTTCTTTGTATAACGAGCATTGGTATAGTTCAGCGTGCTACCGACATTTATAAATGATGTCGGACTCAATACTGCATCCAACTCGAATCCGTATACTTTCGCCTTCGGGACATTGATCGTTACCGCCGATGCCACACCATTGATGTTCAGATACGTAACATTCTGATTGTCCGTCAGCCACAGATTGTACACGGCCAGATTGGCGCGGAATGGCATATCTTCAAGCCGCCCGCTAAATTTGGCACCAGCCTCGACATCGGTGACGATCTGAGGCTTGTATTCGGCGCCGAGCTGGGCGCCAAACCCGTTGAGCGGCGGCGCGTAGAAGTTGAAGCCACCGCTTCGGAAACTGCGCCGGGTAACAACATAGAGCAGCAGATTTGGATCAACCTGTTCTTGCAGCCCGAACTGCCAGCTCACTTTCTTGAACGTATCCTGCAGATTATAATTGAATATCGGCTTTGGCGCCAGAACATACAGGTCATCCGGGTTCCGCGTGAGACTGATCTTTTCGGATGTATAACGCGCGCCAGCGGTAAAGCTGAGACCGTGAATTCCGGTCAGATCGTCAAGATTATAGGTGCCTTGGCCATAGACGGCATAGGTTTTGCTGCGGTTCTTGGCGCTGTTGATGAGTTCGAATGGCCCGAAAATCGGCGACAGATCAAAAACAATGCTTTGCGAAACATTGTTGACCAGCTCATTGGCATAGTAAAGACCGGTTACATAGCTCAACCGGTCGCCGAAGGCATTGCCAACAAGCTGGAGTTCATCGGAATACTGACGGGTGCTGACGTTGCGCCCCCGCGGTCCGGCACGGTCAATACCAAACGGCGTTCCATCGAATTCTCCGATATCGACGCTGTGCAAATGCGTATAACCAAAGATATTCTTGATTTTGGTGTCCTGTCCCACGTCGAGCGTGGAAACGTTGGTAATGACCAGATCGTGCGTTTGATGGCCACCGCCGGAATCGACGTCGATCAGAAAGGGCCCCCGCGCCTTCTGCTTGGCGGCAAAGGCAACAATTCCGGCCGGATCGACGTTCGGGTGAAGCGCCAGATAGCGATTCCACGTGCCGGGACCGAAAAACGAGTCAACCTGCGGCGAGAACAGGATGTTGGCGGGCGAGGCGTTTGGCCCCGACTGCCCCTGCGGCGTTATGAACGAGATGACAGCGCTGGTGCCCGACCCGCCCGAGTGAAGATAATCGACGACGAGTTCATTTTTGAACGCGTTGTTAGGCGCAAAGGTCAGGCTGCCGCGAACGGCCTGGCGGCGCACGTTACCGACGCGATTTCCGTCGAAAAGATTCCGTTGGAAGCCGTTGCGATATTCATAATCGCCGGCAATTCGAGCCATCAATTTGTCGCCCATAATCGGGATATTGATGGCGCCTTCGACCTGTCGCAGCGAATAATCACCAAGCCTGCCGCTGATATATCCACCGAACTTGTCGGTCGGCCGGGTCGAGGTAAAGAGCACCGCGCCGCCCGTGGCGTTCCGCCCGAAGAGCGTGCCTTGCGGGCCTTTGAGGACCTGCACCGATTGCAGATCGTACAGCGAATTTGCGCCTTCGCCGCCGACCTGCACTTCATTCAGATAGGGCAGGACGCCGGGGCGGATGCTGCTGAATGGCTCAAGCGATTGGCCGCGTATCGAAAAATTGAGCTGGTTGGAACTCTGCGATGCCTTGATCAACAGGCCGGGTACCGCTGTATGGAGATCCGATTGCGACGAAAACCCCAGCTTGGCCAACGTCTCGCCACTGATGACCGAGACCGCGACGGGAGTCTTGCTCAAGCTTTCCGATCGACGTTGCGCTGTCACAACGATGTCCTGGCTGGTCGAGTCCGGCGCAACGGCACCTTGGGCCGTTGACGGCGTCTCAGCGGACGCCAAAGCATGTGCCGAGACGGACGCGGGCCCTGCCTGTGCATTCACGCTGGAACCACTTGCGATCCAGCCCAGAACGCATGTCGAAAGCAGCGTTTGCCGTAAGGTCTTCATCTCAATCTTCCCCATAACTTTTACCGGAACCAGTTTTCGGCCCCGAAGCCCAAGCGTAGCCTGAACACCCTTTGGTCAAACCATAGTTTTGAACCGACGTGTTGGTATAAGAAATAAATTTGCATGTCAACGGTATCGTGGATTGGCGCACTATACTTTGTTTTATTGCTGTATTTGGCAGATAAATTGACCTTGACGGTTCCACGATACCGTGGGATCAAGCCGAGATATAGATGGTTCAAGATCGGGACACGTGACACCCGACGATACGCTCGCCACCAAGAAGCGTCGGATGGAAGGCTCTTGAGAGAGCGGCAATCGTATTACGGTCAGGTAGCCTGGCGATCGACTTTGGCGAGGAAATTTTGATGACGGCGATTGCGAAGAAGGTTTCAACGGCGGGTCAGACTGGAACGTTATTAAACTTTCCAAGCGATCCGCTTGGCCGCGCCAAGGCATTGGCCCCCCTGATCGAAAGCGACGCGGAAGAAACGGAAGAACATGCGCGCATGACCCCCCGCGTAGTGCAGGCGTTGCGCGATGCGCGACTTTTCTGGATGAACGTTCCTGCCGCACTCAACGGCGAGGAGTTTGATTTGCACACCCGGCTCGACGTGCTCGAGGAGCTGTCGCGCGCGGATGCATCAACGGGTTGGGCCTTCATGGCGATCGCCGGTTATGTCGGCTACACGGCGATAGGCTGTGGCGATGACGCCGTTCAGATGCTCTACGGTGACCCCGACAACATGCAGTTGGTTGCGGGTATGGCCAACCCAGTCGGCACAGCGGCGGTCGTTCCCGGCGGTTACCAGATGCAGGGCCAATATCGCTTCGGCAGCGGCACCCCACATGCGGATTGGATCGCCGCCGGCGCCTTTATCAAGGACGGCGAAGGCGCGCAAATATGCGGCTTCGTGCCGGCATCGGCGGTAGAGTTTCAGGGCAATTGGGATGTTTTAGGCCTGAAGGGTACGGGCAGCCTTGATTACAAAGTGCCCGAGCAGTTCGTGCCCGAGGCGTTTACCTTTGACGCGGCCAATTTTGTTCCCCGCCGTGGCAACGCCAGCAGTCGCATGGACTTTTTTTCGACCGCCATGCTCTACCATTCATCGATGGCACTGGGCATTGGCAAACGCGCGCTGGAGGAGGTCGTCAAGATTGCGGACTCGAAGAAGACGAGGCCCGGCGCCCTGCCAATCGGCGAGCAGCAACTTTTCCTTCATGATTTCAATTTGCACGAAGGTAATTTGAGAGCTTCACGGGCCTTTGTGTCGGAGACGATCCACGAGGGTCTTCACGTGGCCGAACGCGGCGACCCGCTTGGCGAGGTGGAGAAGGCGCGGTTCCGGCAGTCGTGCAAGATCGCCCACAATATGGCCATGGCAGCCACAGAGTTTGCATATTACTGGGGTGGATCGGTGCCTCTGCGCCGTCCGCACCCGCTCGGTCGCTGCATGCTCGATATGCACGCCCTTAACCAGCACCTCCTCGTAGATCATAACAATCTTGTCACGACCGCTGATCCCGTCATGGATCTGTATCGACAAATTTAAACGATCTAACCAAAAAAATAAATCGCATGGAGAGTGTAATGCTAAATCCTGAAAATGAATTCATCATAGATGCCGTGTCTCATGCTTATAACCTCGCGCCGGATAATTATGCAGACGTTGCTTCGGCAGAGCCGATATCCGATCTGACTTACCTGATTGGCGGAAAAGGGTCGCCGCAGCCGGAATACAACGTGCCGCGAGATGCCTATATCAGCGACTGGGCACCGGAGGACATCGCCAACATCCTGTTCAAGGAAACTGCTACGGATATGGCAGTGGCCCACACGCTGCCGTTGTATTGCTTCAAGGATGGCATGTGCTCGGTGGAAAAGTCAGCTGAATTTGTGCGCCGGTGGCCGCACCGCTTCAGAGCCTATGCGGCTATTGATCCGTTGCGTTCGGACTGGAAAGCCGAGCTTGATCGTCAGGTTGAACTGTTCAGCCCGATCGGCCTGAAGGTTTACCCGACGAGCTGGAACGGGTCGACGATTTCACAATGGAAAATGAACGACCCCAAGATTGCCTTTCCGGTTTACGAACATGCAATGAAACTTGGCATCAACGTGGTGGCAGTTCACAAAGCGGTGCCACTGGGCCCGGTTGTCGCCGAAGACGCCTTCAATCCGGGCGACCTTGAGGGCGCAGCCGGGTCATTCCCCGATATGTCGTTCGAAATCGTCCACGGCGGCATTGCGTTCAGCGAAGAAACGGGCTGGTTGTTGGCTCGCTTTGCCAATATTTACATCAATCTCGAAGTGTCCAACATTATCCTCGAACGGCGTCCACGAACGTTCAGCCGTATGCTGATGGATCTGATGAAGGTCGGTGGTATGCCGATGCTGGATCGCCTCATTTGGGCGACCGGTTGTTCCCTGGCGCATCCCCGGCCAACGATCGATGCGTTCTGCCGGTATGAAATCCCCGAGGATCTGCTGCAGGATGCAGGTCTTTTCGGCCCGCTTTCGCAAATCACCGATGACCATAAACGTAATATTTTTGCGAACAACTATGCGCGCATTCATGGAATCGACATCGCCGCGACCAAAAAAGCCATCGCCAATGATGAGTTCAGTCAGGCAAGACAGCGCAATCCGTCGCCCGAGCCGTGGAGCACCATCGCTCGCTGGGGCGACATCCAGAAGCAGCGCGTCGAGGAGTTTGAGGCGATCGCAGCAGAATGACGGAAATGACAGCCCGGTCCTTGGCAATTGCCAGCGAGGAGGACATTCGGCAGATTCTTGATGACATCAAGGATCCGTGCAGCGTCGCCACTTCGGTGCCGATGGGCCTGAACGAGATGGGTATCATCAAGTCGGTCTGCATCGACCCGGCCGGGCATGTCGATGTCGAGCTTCGACTGACATCACCATTTTGCGAAATGATCTCGTTCATGCGGAATGAAGCATTGGCGAAAATTGGCGGGCTGCCGGGGGTTACCGGCGTTTCGGTCAGCCATGACTCCGGCCTCGACTGGGATCACGACCTCATCGCCCCAGGCGCCCAGGCAAGACGCCAGCAACGGCTGGATATGCTGCGACGTTTGCATGTCACCGGCGAAGCCACGCCGGTTGTGCGGCGCTTGGCAATTGACGCCCCAACCTTATCGCCTGATCACGATCAACGCGTCTGAACCGGAACGTAAAATTCATGGGACGATTGGAAAACAAGGTTGCGATCGTAACCGGCGCGGCTTCTCTCAACGGCTTTGGCTTTGCAACGGCTCTTCGCTTTGCACAAGAAGGGGCTAAAGTCGTGCTGACCGACATCCGGTCGGACGACCTTGGTGCGCGCGCTGCGGAACTGCGGGTATTAGGGTTTACGGTCCGCGACTGCGTTCAGGATGTCACCTTGCTGTCCGAGTGGGACAAGGTGCGCGATCTGACGCTTGCCGCCTTTGGCAGAATCGACATTCTGGTCAATAACGTCGGGATTGTTCAGCCGGGAAATATCGTCGACGCCACGATTGATGACTGGAACCGCCATATCGCGGTCAATCTGACTAGCGTCTTCCTGGGCTGCCAAACTGCGGTCCGGCAGATGCGCCTGCAAGGCGACGGCGGATCCATCATCAATATCTCATCGGTTGCGGGGCTTGTCGGGTTTGCAGACCTCGCCAGTTATACAGCCAGCAAGGGTGGAGTACGTCTGTTGACGAAGGCCGCGGCGCTCGACGTGGCAGCCGAAGGAATTCGCGTAAATTCGGTGCATCCGGGACATTTGGACACCGACATGCTGGCGTATGCCAAAGAAGTGGCCCCCGATATGGTCGCGGCAATGATCGCCAACATTCCCATGAAAAGATTGGGACAAGCGGAAGATATCGCGGCCATGAATCTGTTTCTGGCTTCTGACGAATCGCGATATGTCACGGGTGCGGAATTTGTCGTGGATGGCGGACTAACCGCGAAATGAAGTTTCAGTCCGACTGAATTGCGCCGTGGCCCCGATATTGGAGGCAGGTGCCAGCGGTAATTGGCGCAGCGGATCGCTGCCATCCCAATCCTGCGCAGCTTCGCGCATCATTTCGAACAGCGCCTTGCTGCCCGCCATCGGCTGCAACAGTTCGATGAGATGGCCGGGACCACCACCGGCGTCGACATAGATGACCTCGCCGCTGTCACCGACTTTGCCCTCGACTATTATTTCGGCGCCGGCCTCAGCGCAGGCGCGCCTGGCTTCCTCGATCGATTCGACGAAGATGCAGACGTGGTGCAACCGGTCCGTTACCGCATATTCGCCCGCGTAAATCGACGGCGCAGCGTTTTCCGCACGACACAATTCAATCTGAATATCGCCCCAGTAACCGATGGCGACCGAAAACACGGCAGCGCTGGGCTGGCCGCGATATTTCATCGCACCGAGCTGGACGTTTTCCAGCAGGAAAAATGGTCCGACACCGATGGTCTGCGTCCAGTATTTCAATGCTGCGTCAAAGTCGGCAGGCAAATAGGCAAGCTGGATAACTTTACCGAGGGCTTTGATGAGGCCAGGCTTGGTCATCGAAAATCTCCCGAGGGGAAAGTATGCACCGGCCTTTCGCAAAAAACCATGTGACAGCACCTATCCGGCGGTCAGGCGAAAAGCTGTTCGGGCGCCTCGATCAGATTCTTGAGCGTGGCGAGGAACGCGGCGCCAGCTGCACCGTCGATGGCGCGGTGATCCACCGACAGCGTCAGGCCGATGCGGCTTTCAAAGGCAATACCGCCATCGCGCTCAACCGGTTGCCGGGTAATCGCGCCGACGGCCAGAATGGCGGCTTGCGGCGGATTGATGATCGCATCGAACTGCTCGATCCCGAACATGCCCAGATTGGACACCGAAAATGTGCCCCCGTCCATATCCTCGAAAGACAGGCGCCCGGCGCCGGCCTTGTCGATCAATTGCCGGGTTGCAGCGGCGATCTGGTCGATTCGCATCAATTCCGCGCTGCGGACGATAGGCGTCATCAGCCCTTTTGGGCCAGCGACGGCGATGGCGACGTCGGCATGCGGAAAGCGGTAGATATCCTCGCCATGCACCTGAATGTTGACATCGGGATGGCGAACCAGCGCTATCGCAGCCGCCTTGACCAGATAGTCGTTGATCGATGCCTTTGTACCCAGCACCACGTTCGCGGTCTTGCGCAGCGCCAGCAGCTCATCGGCCCGCGCGGTGATGCGCAGGTAGAAATGCGGCAGGTCGCGCTTGGCCGCGGTCAGCCTGCGCGCGACAATTTTGCGCACGCGGTCAAACGGTACGATTTCAGGGCGGTTTTCCCCGGCAACGAACGGCGTCGCCCAGACTTGGGCAGCGGGCGCAACCTCGACCAGCCGAACTTGCGCCAGCACGTCGGCCTTTGAAATCCGTCCACGCGGGCCTGTCCCGGCCAGCGTGCCAAGATCGATACCGTGAAGGACGGCCAAGCGGCGGGCGAGCGGCGATGCGAAGGCCTTTTCGGTATCGCCAGCCAGGGGAATGGTACCGCGCAACCGGACGGCGGCCTCTGGACGCACGGCTTGTGCCACGTCCTGATAGGATATCCGGCCGTTACGCCCGGAACCCTCGATCTCGGCAAGGTCCACGCCTTCACGTTCCGCCAGCTTCAACGCCTCGGCGCTGATTGGCCGGTTCGTCACGATCTTTGCCGGCGCCGGCGCAGGCGCGCCCGCGACAGGCGCCGCGCTTGGCGCGCTACCCGTCTGTTTGGCTGCAACCCTGGTATCCGCCGGCTGGAAGGCGGCGATGAAGGCATCGATGTCGGCATCGCTGACCGCAGCATCGGCGAATATCGCCAGCAATGTGCCGACGGGCTGTGCCACGCCACTGGCGCCGACCAGAATACGGCGGGCAACCGCATCATATTCGGCTTCCACGTCATTGGTGATCTTGGCGGTTTCGATCAGGCACAGCGTTTTGCCGCGCGTGAAGCTGTCACCCTCCTCGATCATCCATTCGGCAATGGTGCCCTCGGTCATCTCGATGCCCCATTTGGGCATGCAGAACGGACGGATATCGGCCATTTTCGTTTACCTCAGCGCCAACCGAGAACTTTGCGCACCGCTGCCTCGATCTTGTCGGTCGAAGGCAGATATGCAGTCTCAAGTTCGCGGGCGAAGGGAATGGGAGTGTGCGGCGGGGTGACCGCCTGCGGTGGCGCCTTGAGGCTGGAAAATGCCTTTGCGGCGACCAGCGCGCAAATATCGACGGCCAGGCCGCAGCGTGGCGGCGCTTCATCGACCACGACCAGTCGCCCGGTCACTTCGACTGAATCAAGGATCGCCTCTTCGTCGAGCGGGCTGGTGGTGCGCAGGTCGATCACGTCGCAACCGATGCCCTCGGCTGCCAGCCGGTCGGCAACCGCTTCGCAAAAGCCGAGCAACAGCCCGCTGGAAACGATGGTCACATCCTGCCCGGCACGGGTCAGGCGGGCGTGGCCAAAGGGAATGGTGTAATCGCCATCCGGCACTTCGCCGATCATCCCGTAGAGCGCCTTGTGTTCCAGGAAGATGACCGGATCATCGTCCCGAATGGCGGTGCGCAACAGGCCCTTTACGTCGGCGGGGCAGCTGGGCATCACCACCTTGAGCCCGGGCATGCCGGTCAGGATCTGATGTACCGACTGGCTGTGCTGCGCGGCGGCGTTATAGCCTGCGCCATAGGCCATGCGGATGACCGCCGGACATTTGGTCTTGCCGCCGAACATATAGCGGAACTTGCCCATCTGGTTCCATATCTGGTCCAGACAGACGCCGATGAAGTCAGCGAACATCAATTCGGCGATGGGACGCTTGCCGGCCAGCGCCAAGCCACTGGCGGCGCCAATAATGGCACTTTCCGAGATAGGCGTATCGATCACGCGGTCGGCGCCAAAGCGTCCGAACAATCCGGTCGAGGTCGACCAGATGCCGCCGATCGACTCCGGCCCTCCGGCGGTACCCATGCCGCCGACGATATCTTCGCCCAGCATGACGACATTGCTGTCGCGCTCCATTTCTTCAGCGATCGTCGAAAGGACGGCGTCGCGGTACATCATCTGAGCCATGTCAGTCGTGCTCCAGCCGTCAGTAGGATATGTAGACGTCGGCAAGGACGTCGGCAGGGGTTGGTCGGTCCGCCGCACGGGCATTTGTCACGGCAGCGTCGATACTATCCATCACCTCGCTGTCGATCTGGTCGAGATCGGCGTCGGCCAACAGTTTGGCACCAGTGACATGCGCGCGAAATATCTTGAGGCAGTCGCGGGTTTCGCGCAGCCGGTCCAGTTCGCCCGGCCCGCGATACCGTTGCGGATCGCCTTCGAAATGTCCGAAAAAACGCTCGGTATCGAACTCGACCGAGGCCGGTCCATTGCCGGCGCGAACATAGTCCAGCACTTCGCGCATGGTTTCATGGACCGCGAAGAAATCGGTACCGTCACCGCGCCATACCTTCATACCGAAGGCTTCGGCCCGGCTGGCAATATCCCGTGCCGTGCCCACTGCGTATTCGACGCCGGTGTGTTCGGAATAATGGTTGTTTTCAAACACGAAAATGCAGGGTGCCTGCGTGACCACTGCAAAGTTCATTGCCTCGAAAGTCGTGCCCTGATTGCAGGCGCCATCGCCGGAAAAGGCAATTGCGACCTTCAGTTTGCCATCTGCATCCTTGCCGTCGATCTTGGCCGAGAGTGCGGCGCCGACCGCGATCGGCGCACCCGCCCCGACGATGCCATTGGCGCCCAGCATGCCCTTGTCGGCATCGGCAATATGCATCGAGCCGCCCTTGCCGTGACAAAGGCCGTCGCGACTGCCCCAGATTTCCTTCATCATGCCAGGCATGTCGCAACCCTTGGCCAGGCAGTGACCGTGGCCGCGATGGGTGGAGATGATCTTGTCAGCGGCATCGAGATGCGTGCAGACCCCCACCGCCACCGCTTCCTGGCCGCAATACAGATGGGTGAAGCCGGCAATTTCGCCCGTCTGGATCTCGACGTGCAACCGCTCCTCGAATTCGCGGATCACTTTCATCTGACGATAGGCGCCTTGCAGCGCATCGCGGCTCAGTTGCATGTCAGCGTGCCTTTTCTGGTCATGGCCCGATCCCGTTTCATAAACCCAGCACCGACCGGGCAATGATGGTCGCCTGCACTTCGTTGGTTCCACCAAAGATTGTCCAGGCGCGGCTGTTAAGATAGCGCGGTGCGGCAAGCTGCGCCTCGCGCGAAATGATCGGTTCCGGCGCGTGGTCACCATAGAGCGGCCGCGCCGCTTCGAGTTGCAATCCCGCGGCGCCGTGCAGATCGACGGCAAGCAGGTCGATCTCCTGCCGCAGGTTGGACGCCAACAGCTTGGTCAGCGATGTCTGCGGTCCCGGATCGCGGCCTTTGGCCACTTCCGAAATGATCTTCAATTCGATCATCTCCAGCGCCTGTGCCGACAGCCGCGCCCTGGCCAGCTTGCGCCGCCATTGCGCGTCATTGGCCATTGCGCCGCCACGTCCGTCAGCGATGGTTTGCGCTGACACAGTCAGGCGGTCGATGTCGAAGCTTAACTTAGGCGCATGGCACGAGCCGCCGCGTTCGTTTTCAAGCAGGAACTTGGCGATAGTCCACCCGGCGCCCTCATCGCCAACGCGGTCGCTGACGGGAACGACGACATCTTCCAAAAATACCTGATTGACCTCGTGGTCGCCCGCCGAGCTGACGATCGGCCGGACACTGATCCCGGGTGCCTTCATGTCGATCAGCAGAAAGCTGATCCCGGCCTGCTTGCGAACCGTGGAATCGGTGCGCACCAGACAGAACATCCGGGTCGCATGATGGGCATGGGTAGTCCACAGCTTGGAACCATTGACGATATAGCGGTCGCCCCCCCCGTCCCCGGTATCGTTGACGCGTACGGCCCGGCACTGCAGCGAAGCCAAATCCGATCCGCTCTCGGGCTCGGAAAATCCCTGGCACCAGTAATCTTCGCCCGACAGGATACGGGGCAGATGCAGGCGCTTTTGCGCTTCGGTTCCGAAGGTCCAGATAACGGGTGCCACCAGCTTGAGCCCCAGCACGGTCAGGTTCGGGGCCCCCGCGAGCGCGCATTCCTTCTCAAAGATAAAGCGCTGCACCGGGTTCCAGCCGGTACCACCATATTCGACGGGCCATTGGTAGCCCAGCCAGCCTTTGGCATGCAGCACCGCGTTCCAGGCTTGGCCGATGTCAGGCTCGACGAACACCGACGGTGTCGCCGCCGCGCCTGCCCTCACCTGATCGGGCAAGTTGCTGGCCAGAAACGCGCGGACCTCGTCGCGGAATGCGCTGTCCCGGGGATCGAGTTCAAGGTCCATCAGCGTTCCATGATCGTCACGGCCGATACCCCCGGCGCGCCATAGACATGGCTGTAGGCGGTTTTCGGATTGCCCGGCACTTGCCGGCCACCACCATCGCCGCGCAACTGCACGACATTTTCATACACCTGCCGCAACCCCGACGCGCCGATCGGTTCGCCACAGGCCAGGCAACCACCGTCGGTGTTGACTGGCAGGACGCCGGTGATTTCGGTACGGCCCTCAGCCAGCCATGCATCCTGCTCGCCGTCGCGGCAAAACCCGTTTTCCGCCATATGCATGATTTCGGCGCCAGCCTCGGTGTCCTGCAACTGGGCGACGTCGATATCGCCGGGCTCCACCCCGGCAATACGAAACGCGTCGGCCGAGGCTATCCTGGTCGCCGAACCCCTTGCCGCAGAGCCGGTCGGCCCAAGGTCGATCGACGATGCAAACACCTCGAAGGAGCCGGGCGGACGCGTGCGCATTGTCGCGGCCTTCAGCCGAATCAGCGGCTTGCCCAGTTCGCGCGCCTTTTTTTCGCTGGCCAGGATCAGTGCCACGCCGCCCTCTGCCGGCGAACAGAACATGAATTTGGTATAGGGATCGCTGATCAGCGGGGCATTCATGATGGTTTCCAGCGCTACCGGTTCGCGCCGCCACGCGTGCGGTGCATGAACGGCATTGCGAAACGCCTTTTCCGCTACCCGGCCCAGCGTGGTCGGCGAGATGCCGTGGTCATGCATGTAGCGCATGATCTTGGCGCCAAAGAATTGCGTCGTGATCATGTAGCCAGCCTCGCCGTACCACTCGGGCAGATTATATTCGGCGGGCATGGCGTTGAAGGCGCCGCGCGGATGCTTGTCGAAGCCGACGGCCAGACCGATGTCGAATTGGCCCGACTGGATCGCCATCTGCGCCGACGACAATGCGGAACCGCCAGCGGCGCAGCCGTTGCGGACATTGATGAATTGCAGGCCCGTCAGGCCGAGCCGGTCGACCATGGTATCGGGATTACCCGCCGCGTCCGAGCCACCATAAGCGAACTGGACATCGCTCCATTCGGCCCCGGCATCGGCCAGCGCCTGCCGCACCGCGAAAACGCCTTGGTCGAGACCGGACACGCCATCGGTGCGACCGAAGGGGTGGATACCGATGCCGACGATGCAGACGTCCGTCATGGTTGCGCGCCATGTGGCTGGAAGGCGTGGATCATCACCGCGTCTGCGGCATCCGGATCGAGTGGGATCAGCGTCAGTTCCAGCGGCATACCGATGGAAATGGCGTCGAACGCGACAGCGGTCAGCCGCGCCTCGACGATACATTCGCCTGGCAATTCGACATAGGCCACAGCCCACGGCACGAAAGCCTGTGGTCCGGCATAGGGTGGCGATTTTGGGCGATAGCGCTGGATCGTGTACGACCATAGCCGCCCTTCGCGTTGCAACGGCCAAGGTTCGTAGTCGCTGCCCGGCGGGCAGGGAAACACGATCCGTCCCGACGCGCGATTGCGACCCCCGATCAGCCGTGGCGAGGTGTCGCTGGTAAACAGGCCTTCCGCAATTGCTCGCATGTGTCTCTTTCCCCGAACCGGCTCATGCCCGCTGTGTGTTTTGATCTTTACGCTGGTCTGTCCACATTCTCCGACTCATCAAAACGCTAGGGTCAGTCATTCCGGGCCAAGGTACCGGCAATGCCAGCGCGCCGGCCATGACCATCGGCCAGCCCGCGGCGGCGATGATCCTGGTTGACCGTCGGTAACGCGCTATCCGCGCCGCACGCGCTATTTGTTGAGCGAAATATAGCCCAGTTGGGACGCCTTGAAGACGGTCTGGCTGCGGTTTACCGCATTCAGTTTTACCGAGGCATTGTGAATGTGGAAGCGCACGGTGGCCCGGCTGCGCGACATGATCATGCTGATTTCCAGATCGGTCTTGCCGATGGCCGCCCAGCGCAGGCACTCGACTTCGCGCTTGGAAAGCCGCGAACCGGACGGCAACGCCTGCACCGAGCCCATGATATGGACGTAGGTAGAGATGAAGGTGCGGGCATAGAGGCCAAAGGCGTCGCCATAGCGCCGAAAATCCGCTTCGAGATCGATCTGGTCCCGATCAAGCGGATTGAAACTCACCGCGCCGATCTGGCCGAATGGCAAATGTACCGGGACCACGATCGCCGCGCGGGTCATGGCCCGCGATTCGAAATTGACGATGTCGATCGACTTGAGATAGCCATTGGGCTGCCGTGTGCGAAACCCATCGCGATTGACCCAGAACGGCTGGCTTTCGAACCGGCAGGCCGAGGTGATCGGCGAATCGAGTGCAATGCGCGAATTTCGCCACCACACCCGCTCGTCCTCGGTCCAGCCGAAAACGTCGCGGGCCAACAGGTTTCCTTCGACATCCACCGGCGTCCGCTTGTCGGCAATATCATGCGTCGGCGCAGCCCGCATACCGCAGTCCATGGCGATCTCATGCAGCGCTGTGGCTGCCCGCGTGATGTCGGCCGCATCCGAAATCCGGACAGCATCAATCCGTTCTTGCGAAAGTAGCAATTTTCTTCCCCTCGCGACGTTTTTTATTGGCCGCGGCCGACGCAACCGTCCGCCCTAACGATGCTCGCACAAACTGAAGCAAAAGCGAACCCTGACATTTTGCGCAGCATGGGACCCGCAACGAAAATGGTAAGATCTGAACTGATAAGGGGATTAACCGGTGAATTTCGATCTCAGTGAAGACGAAGAACTGCTCAAGGCGCTTACCGAGCGCTTCGTCACCGACCGTTATGACAATGATCGTCGCCGCAAATATCTGAATGAGCCCGCCGGGTTTTCGGCTGGCAATTGGGCCATGCTGGGCGAATTGGGACTGATAGCCGGGCCCATGGATGCCGAGTCGGGTGGCCTTGCCCTCGACGGCACCGCGATTGCCACCGTGTTCGAGGCGTTGGGCCGCGGGCTGGTAGTCGAACCCTTGGTCGAAAGCATATTGGTAGCCGCCCGACTTTTTGCGGCCACCGCCGCGCAGCCGTTGCGCGATGCGTGGCTGCCTGATCTGTTGAGCGGTGACAAGCGGCTTGCACTGGCTCACGCCGAGGTCAACGGGCGGGCGGGCCGCGCGTGGATTCAATCCACTGCTCAGCCGCTCGCAGGGGGCTTCGGTCTCGATGGTGCCAAGGCCTTTGTCCCTGCCGGAGCCGGTGCTGATGCTTATATCGTCAGCGCGCGCAGCAGTGGTGCCCCGGACGACGCAACCGGGGTTGGCCTATATCTGGTTCCTGCCGACGCCGCTGGCCTGTCGATCAGGCCATGGCGCTGGGCCGACGGCACGCTGGGTGTGTCCTTGACGCTCGAAAACGTGCGGGTGGAAGCAAACAATGCCCTGGTCGGTGGGGGCACAGAGATCGCCGCCGTTGCGGTGATGGCCAATCTGGCGCGGTGCGCAGAGGCGCTGGGGATCATGGAGCGCCTGTTTGCCGACACGCTTGAATATCTGAAAACCCGCGAGCAATTCGGAGCTAAACTAGGCAGTTTCCAAGCCATCCAGCATCGCATGGTGGCGCAATATGCCGCGCTCGAGCAAGGCCGGGCGCTGCTGAATTTGGCGCTGGTCGCCCACGGCACCACTGGCTTTGATGCAGCTGTGCGGGGCGCACGAGCCTACATCGCCTCGACGTCCGTTATATTGGGGCATGAGATGATCCAGTTCCACGGCGGCATGGGCACCACTGACGAATTGCCCATTGGCCAGGGCCACAAGCGGTTGCTGGTGTTGTCACGCTGGCCCGATGATCCCGATGTCGCGCTGGACCGCTATGCCGGGATTGAAACCTGATCAGCGCGCGTCGCGTTGCTTCAGCCAGGCGACTCCCCGGCGCAGCAAATCGTGGAACACCGGCAGATCCCACGCACAACGGTCGACGGTCGGCCACCAGTCAACCATGGGCTGCAAGTCGTAGTGGCCCCGGCAATGGCCGAGCGTCAGGTACAGCACCGCGCCCTTGCCGTGGTTCTTGATATAGAACACCGGATGCTTGCCCGGCGCGTCTGCCGCCTCGACGAAACCGGTGCCCGGCCCGGTGCACTCAGCTTCAAGCAGCACCTTGAGGGCCCCGTGCGTTTCCAGATGATATAGTTCATCAGAGGTCTCGAATGGCTCGACCCCCGCCACCAGCGGATGCGCCGGATCGGCCACGGTGACACGATAAGGTGCGATCGGCGGATGCGAAATGAACTGGCTGCCCAGCAAGTCCATCATCAGCGGCGCCCAGCGCGGCGCATCCCACAACCCCTGATCCGGACCGTCTGCGAGCAGCCGCAGCACCGAATTGGTACCATGCAGGGCGTACCAACGCCCGCCAGCCTTCAGCCAGTCGCGCAACACCTCCTGCGCTGCCAGCGATGGCGTAACGTCGCAGGTATAAGTGATCAGGATATCTGCCGAGGCAATCGCCCCGGTGTTCTCGTAATCCTCGAATACCCGCGTACGAACACGCTCGTCGCTCGCCACCAGCTTGAGCAGTTCGAGCCGGGCAAAGTCCATGTCGTGCCAGACACCACCGCAGATGAGCACACAGTCGATGCGCGGCAGGCGGGTTTTCCCGGCCGCCGGGTCGGACATCACGCGGGCTTGCCCAGTTCGCCATTCAGGTATTTGCCGAGCGTCTGGTGGAACTGGCGAATGCGAATTTCCTGATAATCCGCCAATTGGATCTTCCCGGTTTTCGAACAATGCAGCCCCTGCTGAACATAGGGCAGATTGTCCATGTCCTGCTCGAACACATCGCCCAGCCCGCCCAGTTCCGGGGCCGCCGTCCATTTCTCGTCAGGCCCCAGAAAATGCATCGGCACGCCCCGCGGAATGGGCTCGCCTTTCCTGGCGCGCGCCAGGATCCGCACGTCCATCAGGCAGGTGTCGGCGGTTTTTCCGGGGCGCCAGCGATAGACGATGTTGGGCATGAAACCGCCCCACGCGGAGAAATTGGGAAATACGTTGTAGACCAATGCATCGAGCAATTCGGAATCGGTTGCGTGTTCGTGGTCATAGCCGGATTGTTCCGCATAAGCCTTGCGCATGGCGGCGCCCAATGCCGCCCGCGCGCTTTGACCTTCGGGCACCTGGATGGCGTAAGGGTCGGCCGAGGCGTCGTAATTATCGCCCGAGCGGCCATTGAATTTGATGAATTCGTCGACAATCCACTGCTCGGTCTTGCCAGACGGGTCGACGTGCGGGGACATCACCCCGAACGGCACGAGGTTAACGTTGATATTGTCGCCCCAGTTCCAATAAGCGCTGTTGCAATCGCCGGAAAAGGGCAGCAGTTGCGGATGGGTGGTGATGGTATGCCAAGCCTCCATGAAGGCTTCGGCGGTCACCTTCCAATTGGCCGAAACCTCTTTTGCCACCCAGATCACGGTCGTGCATTCCTCATGCCGCCAGCGTTTGAAATGCTCGGGCAGCGGGCTCAGGAATTCTTCGAGACCAGGGCCGCCAGACTCTTCGCGCACAAAAATATAGCCGGCCCAGCGACCAACCTCTGCCTGCGGCAGATCGATGCTGCCCTTGGCCAGATGCGCGAAATCCCACGAGCAGGGCATCGAGTCGAAGTCGCCGTCCTTTTGCCAGCTGAAGCCGTGAAACGGGCAGGTGAACACGTCGGCATGGCCATCGGCAGTCCGCAGCTTGCGACCACGGTGCAGGCAGACATTGTGAAAGGCGCGGATCGAGCCGTCTTCCTGGCGGGAAATCAGGTAAGATCTGCCTGCATTCTCATAAACGACATAATCGCCCGGGTCGGGCAAATCTTCCTCGCGCGCCGCAAACTGCCAGATATAGGGCCACATCTTTTCGCGCTCGGATTGAGCGAACGCTTCGCTGGTATAACGCTCGACCGGCGCAGACTTCGACCCAAGGTATCGATAGTGCTCGCCGGTGAGGCAGGCAGGGGATGGGCGCGAATC
The DNA here is from genome assembly GCA_043740855.1 of Sphingomonadales bacterium. GTDB lineage: Bacteria > Pseudomonadota > Alphaproteobacteria > Sphingomonadales > Sphingomonadaceae > Novosphingobium. The sequence continues at coordinate 22,007 of JAYUBN010000029.1, forward strand.
GGCATCCATCAGTTCGATCCAGGTGATACCAGGGCTTCGTGCCTTGCCACCGGACATGGCGGCAGCGTCCTGAGCGTCCTGATCTGCCATCGACCGAATTCCTTCTTCCCGAGATTATCGCAGTTGGCGACAACCATGCCGTGCTTGCAAGCATCCGTCACCTTATCGAAAGCATAGGTTGCACGAACGGGCAAATACGCCAAACCGCTGGCATCGACCCAAGCTTGGGCTGCAGCAATATGGGAGAATGCGGTGAACAAGCGGCTCGATGGCAAGGTCGCGCTGGTGACCGGTGGAACGTCGGGAATAGGCGCGGCGACGGTGGCGCGGCTGGCTGCAGAGGGCGCATCGGTGATCTTTACCGGGTCGAACGAAACCGCTGCGGCCAGGATTTGTGCCGAAACCGGCGCGCGTTTCATCGCACATCAGGTCCAGGTGCCGGAATTGTGGCAGCCATTGATGGACACCATCGCCGCCGACTATGGCCGGCTGGATATCGCCTTTGCCAATGCCGGAACCGAGGCGGGTGACGGCAGTATCGAAACGATCGATTTTCCCGGCTGGACCAATGTCCTCGATGTCAATCTGACCGGAGCCATGCTCACCTGCCGTGCTGCCGTCCGGGCGATGAAATCCAATCCCGCCGGGGCCACCGGCTCTATCGTGATCAATTCGTCGATGAATGCCCACCGCGCGATGGGTAATTTCATGGCCTATTCGGTATCCAAATCGGCAGTCGTGGCGCTGGCCAAGTCGATCGCGGTGCATTGCGGCAATCAGGGTTATCAAATTCGCTGCAATGCAATCCTGCCCGGCGTGGTCGAGACGGCGCTGATCGCCAATCTGATTGCCAAGGCCACCGATCCTGACGCCGCGCGTGCTGCGTATGAAGGCATGGCGGCGCTCAAGCGGATGGCGCGCGTTGAAGAAATTGCCGGGCTGGTCGCCTACCTCGCGTCGGATGAAGCGGCATTTGTGTCGGGCGCAGAATTCGTGATCGACGGTGCAACTACTGCAGGAATGATGGGCGTTTGACCGAATTCGGAGCCAGGCGGCTGGAGGGGCGCGTCGCCGTCATTTCCGGAGGATTGCGCGGGATCGGGCTGGCCGTGGCCGAGCGCTATCTGGCCGAAGGCGCCGAAGTCGTACTGGGCGATCTGGACGCGCCAGACAGCCCGCATGCGCTCGCAACGCTGCGACGCCTTGGGCAAGCCGCCAGCTATGTCGCCGCTGACGTGACCAGCGAGGCTGACTGGCAGCGCATCGCCGATACCGTGAAAGAACGTCACGGCAAATGTCATATCCTCGTCAACAACGCCGGCACCGATCTGACCGGGCCGGTCGAGACGATGGAACTGGCCAGCTGGCGAAAAATCATGGCGATCAACGTCGATGGCGTGTTCCTGGGCACCAAGCATTTCGTGCCGATGCTCAGCGCCAGCGGGCAGGATTTCCGTGGCGGATCGAGCATCATCAACATCAGTTCGATCATGGGCTTGGTGGGGTACAGCGACGTTTCCGCCTA
>JAYUBN010000030.1:0-2415 GCA_043740855.1 Sphingomonadales bacterium
GCAATATTCAGTGACCTACCTGGTCACCGCGGTCGGTTGCCTGTCGACCGCGAACGTCCCCAACATCACCGACCTCAACGACTTCGCCGGCGATTGGTACCACACCGGCGAATGGCCACATGATGGCGTCGATTTCACCGGCAAGCGGGTCGGCATCATCGGCACCGGTTCAACCGGCATCCAGGCCATTCCCGTCATCGCCGAAACCGCCGCCCATCTGACCGTGTTTCAGCGCACCGCCAATTACAGCGTGCCGGCTCGCAACGTACCGCTCACGCCCGAATTCCAACGCTACGTGCGCGAAAATGCCGCGCAAATCCGCGCCACTATGCACGGTACCGCCAACGGCCACCCCTTCGTGGTCGAAGATCAATCGGTCTTCGACGTCACCGACGAACAACGGACGGCGATTTTCGAAGCCGCCTGGGCCAAGGGCGGCCTGCAATTCCGCGCCAATTTCCGCGATATCACCACCGACAAGGCCGCCAACGATACCGCCGCCAACTTCATCAAGGCCAAGATCCGCAGCATCGTCGCGAATCCCGAAACCGCCGAAAAACTCGCTGACATCGACCACCCCTACGCCGCCAAGCGTCCGCCGATCGACAGCAATTATTTCGAAACCTACAACCGCGACAATGTCGATCTCGTCGATGTCCGCGCCGCACCCATCACCCACATCACACCATCAGGCATCGCCACCGAGAACGCCGAATACCAAGTCGATATCATCGTCTTCGCCACCGGCTTCGATGCCATGACCGGCCCGATGCTCCGCATGGACATCACCGGCCGCGATGGGATGAAATTGCGCGACGCCTGGGACGCCGGCCCGACCAACTATCTCGGCCTGCAAATCCCCGGCTTTCCCAATTTGTTCACCGTCACCGGCCCCGGCAGCCCGTCCGTGCTCTGCAACATGCCGGTTGCCATCGAACAACACGCCGAATGGATCGCCGACTGCATCGCCCATATGCGCGCCCACGGCATCGCCACCGCCGAGGCAACCCAAGCCGCCGCAATCAACTGGGTCGCCCAGGTCAACGACGCCGCCAATGCAACACTTCTCCCGCAAGCCAAGCATTCCTGGTACCTCGGCGCCAACATCCCCGGCAAACCGCGCATCTTCATGCCTTACGCCGGCGGAATGGCGCGCTACCGCGAAATCTGCGCCGATGTCGCGGCGCGTGGGTATGTTGGGTTTACCCTGGCGGGGGCGAATTAGGGGGAGGCAAGCGTCTTCTTTTTGTGAACAAAAAGAAGCAAAAAAACTTTTCCAAATTGGTTCCGATTACTCCCGCTGTCCGAGGAATGTACGCCAACGGCAACAAATTATTAGAAAGTTTTTTTGGTTCTTTTTGTTCACAAAAAGAACTGCTGTCTTCCTACCAAACCACCGAATGCACCTCCCCGGTCTGCACATTCACCAACCCCTCCGGCGCCTGCTCGCACGGCGCCACCAGCACCCATTGCCACGGTGCGCAGGTCAGCGTCGCAAAGATCAGCCGCTCCGGAAATCCCGGGAACCAGCGCGGATGGAAGCTCGGCTCGTACATCCAGTCGATCTTGGCGCCTTCGGCGTAAAGCACCTGCATTTCGGCATCGAGTTCCTCGGGCGGCCGGCAGGTCATCAGCCCGCCAACCTCGTAATGCACCCGCGCCACGACCACACCGCCGCGCACCAGCACCCAGCCGCCTTGCATCGCGTTCAGCGTGTTGACCACCAACGCCATCGCCGCGTCCGAAGACCCGCACACCCAGATATTATGCTTGTCATGCATCACCGAGCAGCCCAGCGCGGTGTCGGGATCACGCGGCCCGCAACCGAGCCAAAACATTTTCGAGATTTTTCCCTCGCCGGAAAACCGATCGATGATGGCGAATTTGGTCAGGTTCCGGTCGGGATCGCGCTGCACCTCGCCATCCTTCACCGCCATTTCCATGGTGATGAAGCCGTCAGTCCAATGGAACGGCCGCAGCACCGCGGCGTGCATCGAGTTGCGGCCGGGCAGCGCCGGTAGGACAAAGTCCGACGCCAAAACCTCGCGCTGAATATTCACCGTTTTGGTCGCCCAATCCGGCCAGGCGATCTTCGGCACCTTGCCGATGAAATTCAGCCCGTCACTGACCTGCTCCCCGTCGGCCCACACTTTCGCGATCTTCAGGCTGGCAACATCGGACAGCAGCACCACATCGGCGAACCGCCCCGGCGCGATGGCGCCCACCCATTGGTTCAACCGCATATGCCGCGCCGGATTGATCGTGACGCATTGGATGGCGATTTCCGGCGCCAACCCCAGGCTGATCGCCAGCCGCGCATTATAGTCGCTAGCGCCAAGCTTAACGGTATCCGACGCCGACCGATCATCGGTGGTAAAAGCAATCTGCGACCAGTCCGCCAGACCTTTTTCCAGC
>JAYUBN010000031.1:0-2401 GCA_043740855.1 Sphingomonadales bacterium
CGGATCGGCCGCGCGCACAGTGTTCAACGCCGCAAACGCCGCCTGGGCGGCGATCACCGCCACGCGCGTTTCGGCGTCGCCATGTCGGGTTTCGAGCCAGGTGCCGAGGAACAGAATCTGCTGCATCAGCGCGCCCCGGCGCGCCGTTTGCAAGGTTCGCAGCCCCGCCCCGAGTGGCCCAATGGCGGCGCGGAAATGCGGTTTCACCTTGGCAACGCTTGCCACCAGCACGTCATAGCGCTGCTGATCGAGCGCGTTGCCGGCAACCCAGCCAACCAGATCGACCAGCTTGCTCAACACCCCGCTCGCCCTGGGTGCCACGCTGTCGAACACCTCGGTCATGCCGCCGACCGCCCCTGACAAATCATGCACCGCCGCGTCAAACGCCGCCCGGTCGGCGGCATTGGTGATCGCGGCGAGCGCGTTGGCATAGGCTTTGAGTTTCGCCAACGCTTCGGTAACCTTGGCGTGATCCTTTTCAACTCCGGTCGTCATCGGCGGCTTCACGCCCTGCAACTCCATCAGGCACGCGCCTCGGCCTCATCCTTGCCGGCCGCTTTGTCGCAAGCGTCGGTCAGGTTGAAGCTTTTCTGCTCGGCGATCATCGCCAGCCGCAGCATCGCGGCGCGATCGGCGGCAAGCCCGTCATAGCCGGCGTCAAACCCGGACGACAGCGCATCAACGCCGGCACTGATCGCCGCGGTTTCCTTGGGATAGTCGTACGGCGCCGCGCAGGCAGCCAGGCTCAGCAGCAGAAGCAGAAGCAGAAGCAGGGATCGGCGCATTCGGACGCTCCTAGGCACAAGGGGACAGCCAACACAAGACTTCATTATGTTAGCAAAAGGAAGCCCAATTGGCCATCATCTGGGGGTTTTCACGGATAGATCGGATCGCTGTTTTGGGCCATTGAGGCGAGACAGCCCCGCGAGCTTGGTCCTGACATAAAGGCTCCCAATGTCCGACACCGCCGAACTCCCCCCGCCGCCGCATTTTCTGCGCGGCTTCATCCGCCTTACCAAGCCTTACTGGATTGAACCCGGACGCTGGCGGCCGCGCATTCTGGTGCTGATTCTGCTGCTGGTGGTGTGCGCCCAGGTTGGGCTCGCGCTACGGCTGAATTTGTGGAGCGCCGATCTTTTCAATGCGCTCGAACGGCGTTCGACCGACGGCGCGTTGGAACAGATCGGCGTTTTCGCGCTGATCGTGGCCGGCACCATGTCGGTCAATACCGCCCATTTATACACAAGGCGTCTGCTGGATATCGACTGGCGGCGCTGGTTGACCACGCGGGTGGTGCATAACTGGATGAACGATGCCCGCCAGTATCAGGCGAGCCTGATCCCCGGCGATCACGCCAACCCGGACGGGCGCATCGCCGAAGATGTGCGGATTTGCACCGAAGGCGCGATCGACCTTGCCAGCAGCCTGTTCTCCTGCGTCCTGCTGCTTATCACTTTCATTGGCATCCTGTGGTCGCTGTCGGGCTGGGTGGTGGTGATGGGGGTGAACATTCCCGGCCATCTGGTGCTGCTGGCGGTGCTTTATGCCGGCATTGGCACCGCGGTTGCCTTCGTGCTCGGCCGGCCGCTGGTGCGGGCGACCAATACCCGCCAGACCCGCGAGGCGGATTTTCGCCTCAGCCTGGTCCAGGCCCTCGGTGCTGCCGAGCCGATTGCGTTGGCACGCGGCGAGCCGATCGCCCGCCAGCGTATCGGCAGCCACTTCGAGGATATCGCCCCGGTCTGGCGCGACCAGTCGAACTTCCTGGCGCGATTGGTGGCATTTTCATCCGGCTACACCACTTTGGCCGCGGTCTTTCCGATTCTGGTCGGCACGCCGCGCTTTCTGTCCGGCGCGCTGACCTTGGGCGGGCTGATGCAGTCGGCGCAGGCGTTTCAGCAGGTGACCAGCGCCCTGTCATGGCCGGTCGATAATCTGCCGCGCATTGCCGAATGGCGGGCGTCGGTGGAACGGGTGCTGGCGCTCGATGAAGCCGTGCATACCGTGATGCTGGAAGCCGCCCGCACCGGGGCAACCGCGATCAACCTCGATCGCGCCGGCGCGACCTGGCTGGGGGTGCGCGATTTATGGATCGCAGCGCCTGACGGCACCGCGATGCTGGCCGACCTCAGCATGCAGGTCGCGCAAGGCGAACGGGTGCTGGTCGATGGCGATCACGACGCCGCCGAAGCCCTGTTCCGGGTGGTGGCCGGGATCTGGCCTTGGGGGCGTGGCCAGGTCGATTTGCCTGGTGACGACCACATGATCGCCGTGGGTCGCCGGCCATTTTTGTCCGAGGGCACCCTGCGCCAGGTGCTCACCGCGACCGAAACAGGCACACCCCATCCCGATCCGGCATTGATTTCGGTTCTGGACGCGGTGGGCCTGTCCCATCTCGGCG
>JAYUBN010000032.1:0-2369 GCA_043740855.1 Sphingomonadales bacterium
CCCGAGGCCGAGGAATGACAGCACCCGCCAGATGCCGGCAAGGTCGGACATATCGATCAGGAACACTTTCACGCAGACCAGCCCGATGACGCCGAGTGCCGCCAGCCGCAACCGCCGTCGCGACGCCCAAGCACCGTAGGCCATCAGCCCAAGGCCGAAGACTAGCCAGCCGCCGGACCACGCCCAAAGCTCGGCATCATCCACCCGGCCCGGAAACAGCCCCAGCACCCCGGGATGGAAAATCTGCCGCACCTGCAGCGTCACCCAGGCAAGTCCGGCGACCAGCGCGTAGACCCCGAGCAGATCGCGCAAACGCGATGGCCGCAGGCGCGATTGGGCGAAGGCTGCCAGGCTGGCCGGCACCAGATAGGCAATCAGCAATGTCGCCGGCCCCGCACGCGCGTCCGTCAGGGCGGGATTGGCCAGCACCAGCACCCCCCCCAGCGCCAGCGCGACGCCGCCAAGGATGCGCCAGACAAAATGCAAAATTGCCCGCCCGGTGCGCTGGGCGATCGCCAAATAGGCCGCCGCCTGCACCGCCATGGTCAGCAGATGCAGCGCGGCCTCGGAAAAGCTCAACGAACCGGCGAAATCCTCACTGCCAAAACTTTGGCGGATTTCGAGCGCCACGAATGCCGACGCCAGGCTGCACGCGCCGGCCTCCAGGGTGGCGACCACCGGATCGTCGCCACGGCGGCGAAACATCATCCCAGCGGCGGCAAACGACAGCGCCGGCAACGCGTAGGCGACCAACAGCCCGACGGCGAGCCGCATTTATCCGTAAACATAGTCCAGCACATACCAGTTGACCGCGAGCCGGATCAGCACCACCGCCGCGATTGCCAGCGCCACCTGGCGCAGCGGCGGCAGATCGGCCCGTGCCTCAATCCATGCCAAGGCCGGCAGCAGCAGCGCAATCACAAGTGTCAGCCACTGGTCATGCAGTAGCATCGCGCAGCCAAGCGCGGTGGCCGCCGCAGCCCCCGCGGCATGAATGCCAGCAAGGCTGCGCGCACCAGCGCGACTGGCCGAAAAGCTGAGGCCCAGCGCCAGCAGCATCCCGGTTGCCGACCAGGCGATCCCGGTTTGCACATGGGTGACCTGGACGAAGGCCGCCGCCAAGGTCAGCACCGGAACACCGGCCGTCAGCGCCGCCCAATGCGCTGGGTTCGCCGCGCGGCGTTCCAGCACCAGCCCGCTCGCGGCATGAAAAGCGGCGAACAGTCCGGCCGCGACAAGGAATTGCTGAACCGCCGCCTGATTGCTGGTCTCGAGCAGCAATGCCGGGATGATCAGATCAAGCTCATCCAAGCCCACGATCGGCGCCGCGCTCGCAATCCCCCACAGCAGCAGGGCCAGCAGCCCGAAGCCGGCGGCAATCCAGCTCAGCCGATCCAACCTCGGTTGCGTCACCCCGCGCCACACTGCGATCGGTGACAACGCAAACAAGGCGAGGCAGGGCGCCAGCCCCGGGGTCTCGGTTTCCAGCAGCAGCCCGGCGGCGGCAATCACCACCAGCGACAGCCAGGACAGCCGCGCCCCAAGCCGATGATCAAGTGCGACCGCCGGCAGCATGAACAGATGCAAAGCGACGGCGGCCGGGACAAACGCCGAAGCTGCCCAGATGTCCGCCCCGCCCTGCAAGGCCGCCACACATACCCAGATGCTGGCGGCGATGGCGGTGCACCAGTCCAACCACAACCACGCCGTCCGCCGCACGATCCACAGGGCGACCGCCGAGATCAGGATCAGATACAGGAACAACCCGACCAAGGACGGGCTGGCGCTGGCAACCAAAGCGGGTGACACGAACCCGCCGACAATGCCGATCGCGGCCGTCAGCGGGCCGTAGCGCAATGACGCAATCAAGCCCAATGCCGAACACAGCACCATCGCGACAAAGGCTGGTGCCAGCGGCAGCAATTCGTAAAACGGCCCCGCGCCATAGGCCGCGCCAAACAGGCTGGCGATGCCACCGGCGGCAAGCCCGGCGGGCGCCTGGTCGGCAGCGTTGGGCAGGCCGCTGCTGCGGCGAAACAGAAACTCCCCGGCGCCGAGCAAGCCAAGCCCCAACACCGCCGCCATCGCGCAGCGTGTCGCGGGCCCAAGCAAATTCTGTTCGACACCGAAGCGGATCAGGAAAATCCCGGCCAGCAATAACGCGGTGGACCCAAGCCACACCCCCCAGCGCGCGGTCAGCAGTGTTTCGAGATCGACCGATCCAGCGTTTGGCTGAGGCCCCAGCGGCGTCATCGCAGGGATCGCAACCGGCGCGGGCAGCGGTTCCGCTGCGGCGACCTCCGCCCCACCCTCAATCCGGGCGGTGAGCGCGAGCAAGTCCCGCCGTAACGCCCAGATTTCCCGTCGCG
>JAYUBN010000033.1:0-22950 GCA_043740855.1 Sphingomonadales bacterium
CATTTGACGCGACAGTTCGGCTGGATTATGCGCAACAACATTGCCAAATTTGCATGCGAATTTTTTGCGGCTAATTCACCGCTGTCCATTCACGGGAGACAATTTTGACCGCTGCTTCGCTTCGCTATCCGCTTGACCGCCAGGGCATTTCGACCACGGCCGAAATTTTTGCCAATTTGGGCACTGCGCCGCTGGTTGAGCATGCGGTTCGCAATGGCGAGGGGCTGCTGGCCGCCGCCGGTCCGCTGGTAGTGGCCACAGGCAAGCACACCGGGCGCTCGGCCAAGGATAAGTTCATCGTCAGGGATGCCGAAACCGACGATACGGTGTGGTGGGGCAAGACCAACGTGGCGATGACGCCGGATCATTTTGCGGTGCTCAAGGCCGATTTCATGGCCGAACTGGCCAAGCGCAAGACGCTGTATGTGGCGGATCTGTTCGGCGGATCGCAGGCCCAAAACCGCGTAAACGTGCGCGTTATCAATGAGCTCGCCTGGCACAATCTGTTCATTCGGACGCTGCTGGTGCGCCCGACCCCGGTCGAGCTGGAAGATTTTGAGCCCGAGTATACCATTATCGATCTGCCCAGCTTTCGTGCCGATCCCGCGCGTCATGGCTGCCGCTCCGAGACGGTGATCGCGGTTAATTTCACCGAAAAGCTGATCCTGATCGGCGGAACTGCCTACGCCGGCGAAATGAAGAAAAGCGTGTTCGGCATCCTCAATTACCTGTTGCCGGCCAAGGGCGTGATGCCGATGCATTGCTCTGCCAATGTCGGGGCTGACGGCAAAACCGCAGTGTTCTTTGGCCTGTCCGGGACGGGCAAAACGACGCTGTCCGCCGATGCGAGCCGCACGCTGATTGGCGATGACGAACATGGCTGGTCCGACAGCGCGGTCTTCAACTTCGAGGGCGGATGCTATGCCAAGATGATTCGCCTCTCCGCCGAGGCAGAGCCGGAAATCTACGCCACATCACGGCGCTTTGGCACGGTGCTGGAAAACGTCGTGATCGATCCGGTCACGCGCCTGCTCGATTTTGACGACGCCAGTCTGGCGGAAAACAGCCGTGGTTCCTACCCGATTGACTTTATTCCCAATACGTCCGAGTATAATTTGGGGCCGGTGCCGGCGAATATCATTTTTCTCACCGCTGATGCCTATGGTGTTTTGCCGCCGATCGCGCGACTGACCCCAGAACAGGCAATGTATCACTTCCTGTCGGGCTATACCGCCCGCGTCGCCGGTACCGAAATCGGTGTAACCGAGCCCGAAGCGACCTTCTCGACCTGTTTTGGCGCGCCATTCATGCCGCGCCATCCTTCGGTTTACGGCAATCTGCTTAAGGAACGGATTGCCAAGGGCGGGGTGAAATGCTGGCTGGTCAACACTGGCTGGTCAGGCGGCAAGGCGACGATGCCCGGGATCAAGCGCATGCCGATCAAGGCAACCCGTGCCCTGCTGAATGCCGCGCTGGACGGCACACTGAACGCCGGGGAATTCCGCATCGATCCGTTCTTCGGCTTTGAAGTACCGGTGGCGGTGGCCGGTATCGACAACAAGCTGCTCGATCCGCGTGCAGCGTGGGCCGATCCCGCAGGCTATGACCGGACTGCGCAAATACTGGTGAATCAGTTCATCGAAAATTTCGCCCAGTTTGCCGATCACGTCGACGACGGCGTGCGGCAGGCGGCTCCCCATGCGCAACCCGTCGCTGCCTGACAGAAGGGTTTTATGAGTTTGCTCGATTCGCTGCTTGGCCAGGCTGGCCAGAATATCGACGTAGCCGGGATTGCCGAAAAGTTCGGTATCGATCCCGCTATCGCTGCACAGGCCGTCGCCGCGTTGGGCGCAGCCCATTCCCAGCCGGGCGACACCGTCGATACCGCAGCCGGGCAGACCGGCATCGACACCGGAACACTGTCGCAGATTGCCCAGGAACTGGGCGGCGGCGAAGGGTTGGAGCAGCTTAATCAGGCGATGCAAGGCCATCCCGAGGCAGCCGGCTTGATGAGCATGTTCGGCGGCGATGATTCGGGCGGCGGCCTGCTCGGCATGGCCAAAGGATTGTTCGGCAAAAGCTGAGGTTCAGGGATGACTGCCCTCTCCCCGTCAGGAGAGAGTTACGACGACTTGGCAGCTTGCTGCCTGGTAGTCGTTGACAAGGGCGGCGTGGGCGCGAGGCCCCTTTTCCGACCCTCTCCCCTGAAGGGAAGAGGGCTTTAACGGTCCTACTTGATCGGGCAGTCCGGCGACAATCGCATGTCGAGGTAATTATCGACGGAGCGCATCATTTCTTCCAGTTCCGCTTCGTAAAAATGATTGGCGCGGGGGATCTCGTCGTGGTGGATGGTGATATGTTTTTGCGTGCGCAGTTTGTCGACCAGCTTCTGCACCGCGGCGGGGGCGACAACGGTATCGCCAGCGCCTTGCACGACGATGCCCGATGCAGGACATGGTGCCAGAAAGCTGAAATCATACATGTTTGCCGGCGGTGACACCGATATGAACCCACGAATTTCAGGTCGCCGCATCAGCAATTGCATGCCAATCAGCGCCCCGAAACTATAGCCGGCGATCCAGGTGGTCGAGGCTTCGGGGTGAATCGACTGCACCCAGTCCAGCGCGGCGGCAGCATCGGACAATTCGCCGATGGCATTGTCGAAACTGCCCTGGCTGCGGCCGACGCCGCGAAAATTGAACCGCAGCGTGGCGAAACCGCGTGCGACGAAGGTCTTGTACATCGCCTGGGTAATCCGGTCGTTCATCGTGCCGCCGGCCTGCGGATGCGGATGAAGGATCATCGCCACCGGCGCCCGGGGACGACCGCTGGGCTGGAATCGGCCTTCAAGACGGCCTTCCGGGCCGGGAAAAATAACTGCGGGCATGGGTTTAAAAACCTTTGACGTGCTCCCTTGGCCTGAATTGTCGGGCAAAGCCTGATTAATCTGCGCTAGCGAAGCGCGGGCTGACCAAGGGGGACTGTGATTGTAAGCGCGTGCCTATATATAAAAACTACACCTGAAAGCAATATTTTGCGAAACCCATGATGACCAAGCCGATTTATCTCGATTTTGCCGCGACCGCCCCGGTACTGCCCGAAGTTCAGGCGGTGATTGCCGAAGCACTGGCGCGTTGGGCCAATCCGTCGAGCGTCCATGCCGCTGGACGCGCCGCCCGCGCCGCGCTGGAGCAGGCGCGCGGGGATGTCGCCGATGCACTGGGCTGGCGCCACGAGGTTATTTTCACTGGCTCTGCCACCGAAGCGCTGGCGATCGCATGGCAAAACAGTCGGAGCCAAAAGAGCCCGGAGACATGCAAATACGCCTCTGCAGTCGAGCATACCGCCGTGCTGCGCCATGCTGGCGCCCATGTGATTGCGGTGGACGCGGATGGGCTGGTCGATCCGCAACGGCTGCCCAAGGCCGGTCTGGTCGCCGTGCAGCACGTCAACAATGAAACCGGGGTGATCCAGCCGCTGGCCGCGATTGCCGCGCAAGTTCATGCGCAGGGTGGGCTGTTGCTGGCCGACTGCGCGCAAAGCGCAGGCAAACTGGCTTTGCCCGATGCTGATTTGATCGCGCTGGCCGGGCACAAGATTGGCGCGCCGCCGGGTATCGGCGCGCTGCTGGTGGCGGATCTTGGCATGCTGGCGCCTGCCGGTGGTCAGGAGCGTGGCTATCGCCCCGGCACCGAAAATCTGCCCTATATTCAGGGTCTGGCGGCGGCGCTCAAGCTGGATCGGGGCTGGCTGATCGAGGCGGCGACGCTGCGGGACTGGTGGGAGATGCAGTGGCGGGAACTGGGCGGCGAGGTGATCGGTGCAGCCGCGCCGCGCGTGCCGACGATTGGCGCTTATTGCTTGCCGGGGGTCAATGCCTCGATGTTGCTGATCCGTGCCGATGCGCAGGGTATCGGCATTTCGGCGGGCAGCGCCTGTTCCTCGGGAAGCATTAAACCCAGCCACGTCATGACCGCGATGGGGTTGAGCGATGCTGCGGCGCGCGAAGTGTTTCGCGTGTCGATCGGTCGCACCACGACCCGTTCCGATCTGGAAGCCTTGCTGGCGCTGGTGCGAACGATAGTCGCGGGGCGTAGCCCCAGGGTCGAGGCGCGCGCTGGGGCATGATATATCTCGATTATCAGGCGACGACACCGCTCGCACCCGAAGCGCGCGAGGCGATGCTGCCGTGGCTGGGCGGGGCGGAAACCCATGACTTCGGCAATCCGCACAGCGCCCACCGCGCCGGGCGAATGGCGGCAGCGGCAGTCGAAGTGGCGCGCGAACAGGTTGCCGCATTGCTGCCGCCGGGTGGTCGGGTGATTTTCACCAGCGGCGCGACCGAGGCATTGAACCTCGCCATTGTTGGTAGCAATGCCCGCCAAATTGTTGTTTCAGCAATCGAACATGCCGCCGTTCTGGACACGGCGCGCGCGCTTGGGGCATCGACGCAAATCTTGGGTGTCGATGCCGAGGGATTGGTCGATGCTGATGCCGCGATCCCGTTTGGTACCGATCTGGTGGCGCTGATGCAGGTCAATAATGAGATCGGCACGATCCAGCCGGTCGCCGCTGTCGCCGCGCGCGCGCACGCTGCGGGCGCCCTGGTATTGTGTGACGCGGTGCAAGGCGCGGGCAAGCTGGCCGCGCCCGCATGCGCCGACCTGATCGCCATCTCTGCGCACAAGCTGTACGGTCCCAAGGGGGTCGGGGCGCTCTGGCTGCGCGACGGCATTGCGTTGCGCCCGATCATTCACGGCGGCGGTCAGGAAGGCGGGCTGCGGTCGGGTACGCTCAGCCCTGCCTTGTGCGCCGGGTTCGGCGAAGCGGCGCGGCTGTGCACAAGTCTGGCGAAAACCGATGGAGAGCATGTGCAGCGCTTGTGGGAAACCGCCATCGCGGCGCTATCGGGCTGGACGCTGAACGGCAGCGCGACGCAGCGCTGGCATGGCAACCTCAATATTCGCTGCGACGGGCTTGATGTCGCCCGATTGATGTCGGATTGCCGCAATCTGGCTTTTTCGGCAGGTTCCGCTTGCGCCAGCGGATCGGGCCGTCCCAGTCATGTCCTGCAAGCGATCGGACTGTCTGATAACCAAGTAAAATCCTCTATCCGGATCGGATTCGGACGCTATACGAAAAATGCCGAACTGGTGGATGCCTGCGCTGAGATACGGGCCGCTGCTGCGGCGCAGGGGGTATGAACGAAGTGGTGAAGGTCAATTTCATTACGGCCGATGGCCATTGCGTTGCCGCGCAGGGTACGGTCGGCGCGCGCTTGCTGGAGGTTGGGCAAGCTGCCGGGATGGCACTGGAGGGAACATGCGAAGGCCAGATGGCCTGTTCCACGTGCCATGTCATCGTGACGCCTGAATGGTTCGACCGCCTGCCTGCCGCTTCGGCTGACGAAGAAGACATGCTCGACCTCGCCGCCGACGTCGCCCGCACCAGCCGCTTGTCGTGCCAGATCACGCTGACCGAGGTTCTGGATGGGATACAAGTGCGAATTCCGGGGGACAGTCGCGATATGCAGCGTGGCTGAGGCTTGGCTACGTTTGTCCAACTGCTAGAGCCGCGCGGCCATGGTTACCGACACCGCCGAACCCGACTCCTTTGACGCAATCGTTGATGCGCCGTTCGATTCCGCGCTGTCGCAGCGCTATCTCGTCTATGCGCTTTCAACGATTACAGCACGTTCGCTGCCTGATTTGCGTGACGGGCTGAAGCCGGTCCATCGCCGGCTGCTGTGGGCAATGCGATTGCTGAAGCTGGAACCAGCCAACGGCTACAAGAAGTCGGCGCGAGTGGTCGGCGATGTCATCGGCAAATACCATCCACATGGCGACCAGTCGGTCTATGATGCGATGGTGCGGCTCGCGCAGGATTTTTCGCTGCGCTATCCGTTAGTCGATGGCCAGGGTAATTTCGGCAATATCGATGGCGATAATGCCGCTGCCTACCGCTATACCGAGGCGCGGCTGACCAAGACCGCGATGCATCTGATGGCTGGGCTGGATGACGGCACGGTCGATTATCATCCCACTTATAATGGCGAGGATGAAGAACCGGAGATTTTCCCGGGCCTGTTTCCCAACTTGCTGGCCAACGGCGCGACCGGGATTGCCGTGGGGATGGCAACGTCGATCCCCAGCCACAATGTCGCCGAGATCATCGACGCGACGCTGCTGCTGATCGATAATCCCCACGCCGAGCACGCCGAACTGATGCAGATGTTTCACGGCCCCGACTTCGCCACCGGCGGCGTGGTCGTGGACAGCCCTGCCGCGATATCTGCCGCCTATGCCACTGGCAAAGGCGCGATCCGTCTGCGCGGGCGCTTTTCGACTGGCCGGGATGCCACTGGCGCGTGGGAGGCCACCGGCATCGAGCGTCTGGCTGCTGGCCAGTGGCAGTTGGTCATCTCCGAAATCCCCTACATGGTGCAGAAGGGCAAACTGATTGAGCAGCTTGCCGGGCTGATTGCCGACAAGAAATTGCCGATCCTGGAAGACGTGCGCGACGAATCGGATGAACTGATCCGTATCGTGCTGGTGCCGAAAAACCGCAATGTCGATCCTGACCTGCTCAAGGAAAGCGTTTATCGGCTGACCGAGCTGGAAAGCCGCTTCAGCCTTAACCTCAATGTGCTGGACGCGCGGCGCACCCCCGGCGTTCTCGGGTTAAAGCCCTTGCTCCAAGAATGGGTAATCAGCCAGATCGACATCCTGCTGCGGCGCAGCCGGCACCGACTGGACAAGATCGCCGCGCGGCTGGAATTGCTCGATGGCTATATTATCGCCTTCCTCAATCTCGACCGGATTATCGCCATTATTCGCGGCGAGGATCAGCCCAAGCCGGTGATGATCGCCGAATTTGCGCTGAACGACCGCCAGGCCGAAGCGATCCTCAACATGCGGCTGCGATCTCTACGCAAGCTGGAGGAGATGGAGTTGCGCCGCGAGCGCGATGTCTTGCTGACCGAGCAGGAGGAATTGCAGAAGCTGCTCGACAGTCCGGCCCGGCAGCGCACCCGGCTGAAACGCGACATGGTGCAATTGCGCAAGGATTATGCCGAGGATACGCTGCTGGGGCGGCGGCGCACGACGATTGCCGAGGCTGCGCCGACGCGCGAATTCAACATGGATGCGATGATCGAGAAGGAGCCGGTGACGGTCATCCTGTCGGCCCGCGGCTGGATCCGCGGCGCCAAGGGGCATGCGGCGCTCAATGGCGATTTCAAGTTCAAGGACGGCGATGGTCCGGGGTTCAGCTTGCACGCACAAACTACCGACAAGCTGTTGATAGCTTGCGACAATGGCCGTTTCTATACGTTGGGTGCGGACAAATTGCCTTCGGCGCGCGGCTTTGGTGAACCATTGCGCAGTATGCTCGATATCGATCCCGAGGCGCAGATCATCGCACTGATCGCAGCCAGGCCCGGTGGACAATTGCTGCTGGCCGCCGGCGACGGGCGCGGGTTCGCCGCCGAAACGAGCGAACTGCTGGCGGAAACGCGCAAAGGCCGCGCGGTGATGGGCACCAAACCCGGCGTGAAGTTGGCACTGGTCCGTGAAATCCCGCCGGATCACGATCATGTCGCGGTGATGGGCGAAAACCGCAAGATGGTCATTTTCAGTCTGGCTGAACTGCCGGTGCTGTCCAAGGGGCAGGGGATGGCGCTGCAACGCTACCGCGACGGCGGGCTGGCCGATGCCATCACGCTGAAGCTGGACGATGGACTTAGCTGGGTTATGGGCGGCGACACCGGCCGCGTGCGTACCGAGAAAGACATGCGGCTGTGGAAAGTGGCGCGCGGCGCTGCCGGACGGATGCCGCCCACCGGATTTCCAAGGGACAACAAGTTTTAGGGATCGTGCCGTAAACCTGCACCAGCCCGTCTACCCTGCGCTTGTCGAAGGGTAGACGGGGAGTGGGCATGATTCAGAATTTGAGCACTCGGCTTTAGCGATCAACGACGGAGCCTTGGCTTTTGGCCCTTGCGGTCAGCGCTTCGCGCAGCAATTCGGCCGTGCGGCCAGCGTCGGGGAACCCTTGGCTGACCCATTGCGCCTGGACTTGCTGAAGAATGCGGGCCACCTCGGGCCCGGCCGTGACGCCTGCAGCAACGATTTCACCGCCCTTGAGCGGAAAAACAGGGACAGTCCATTCGCGCAAGGGTTCCGTCGAATGCCCGGTCAGCAGCAGGCGATCGGTCGCTGCTGCAACGCCCAGCCGGTAGGCCAGCGCACGTGCGTTTGTGCTATCTTCATTGCGGCCAGCGGCGAGTGCAAGACGCTTTTTCTGCGCCCCCGAAAGCCGGAAGCGGGCGGCGATGTGTTCGGCCAGCGCTGGCTCGGCAGGCAACAGCGCCGCCAATCGCCGCAGCGCATCGGGCGCGACTGCTTGCACGGCTTCCTCAGCGACCAATCGGGCCAACGCAGCCGCGTCGGCTTCGGGCAAGATGACTGCCAGCACGCCAAGGTCCGCCATTCGCGCCACGACCGGCGCGGGATCGGGCAGTCCCAGTAAATTCATCATCTCCATGCCGATCCGTTCGCGCGACAAGCCCTTCAGCGTAGCAGCCAGCTCGGCACAGGCCGCTTCAGCCTCGGCATCGCCGGGCAGAGAGCCGAACCGCGCCTGAAAGCGGAAATAGCGCAGGATACGCAGATGGTCCTCGCGGATGCGTGTCCGGGCGTCGCCGATGAAGCGCACCCGGCGCGCGGTCAGATCGTCCAATCCGCCGAAGAAATCGCTGATCTCGGCACTGGCTGGATCGGCGTAGAGCGCATTGATGGTGAAATCGCGCCGTGCGGCATCGTCGCGCCATGCGGTCGCAAAGGCGACGGTGGCGTGCCGACCATCGGTGGCCACGTCGCGGCGCAAGGTGGTGATTTCCACCGGCCCGCTCGGCAATACGGCAGTGACGGTGCCATGCGCGATGCCGGTCGGGACGGTGCGGATCCCCGCCGCCTGCGTTCGGGCGATGATCTCATCCGGCTCCAGCGGGGTGGCGATGTCGATATCCTTCACCGGCAGCCCCAGCAGCGTATCGCGCACCGCGCCGCCGACGTAACGGGCATTGTCGGGACCGATTGCGGCGATCAGCGCGGCAAGGTCTGCGCGCCGGGTCCAATCGACTGCAGGCAATAGCTTAGCCATGCCAGTTCAGACGCCGGGTGAGGTTGAATATGATCGCGGCAGTTACCCCCCAGATGCGGTGCTCTTGCCACAGGATCTCGATGAAGGGGTGCTGCACGCCGCCATAGTCGAGCCATTGCTCAACCTGATTGGCCGGGGTCAGGATGTGGGCCAGCGGTGCCTCGAACCATTGCGCGACTTCGGCGGGATTGGGATGGATGGCGATATCACCGGGCACCGTTGCCAGCACCGGCGTAATGTCATAGCCCGACCCGCTGTGGTAACGATCGAACGGTCCGATGACCCGAACGAGCGCGGGATCGATGCCCAATTCTTCCTCGGCCTCACGCAGCGCGGCCTGAACCGGGGTTTCGCCGGGATCGACCCTGCCGCCGGGAAAGGCGATCTGGCCGGGATGGGCGCGCATGTGCGAGGGGCGGTGCAGCAGCAACACGCCGGGCTCCGCGCGCTCGGTCACCGCGATCAGCACCGCTGCGGGACGGAATTCCTCGCCGCCGATCAACCGGGGGTCTTCCCAGAGTTGCGGAGGCGAGGCGGCTTGGCCATGCCGGTACAGCCGCTCCAGCCGCTCGAACACGGCGTTCATTTGGGGATCAACGAATAGGACTGCGCCTGGCTATGGACGGTCAGATTGCCACTTTTCAAAGCTATTTCAGCCAGTTGTACATAGGTGCTGCGATTTAGCCTCGCCTCCATGCCATGGCGCACCGTGACATACAGCGCCGGCGTGTCGCGGTCGCCGCGCGCGATGATCGGATGCTCGGGCCCGGCGATGACAAATTCATCGGTGTTGAGCCGGAACACCAGCGCACATTGGTCCGGCGTTTGGCAATCCTGCTTGACGTCGATCGCGATAAACGCGGCGTCATCGACGGCGATGGCCTGTTTTTCGAAAGGCGTGACCAGCCAGTGGGCACCATCACGGTCGCGCATGAGCAGCGAGGCAAAGGCGCGCACCATCGCCGGACGGCGAATTTCGCCGCCGTCGTGATACCATCGCCCGTCGCCAGCAATCCGCATCAGGCTGTCGCCGGTCCGCGCCGGTTGCCATTGCGCGACGGGGGGGAGTTTGCGCGTCTCGACCAGTGCGGCAATTTCGCTCAGGCTCAGTTCGGCCAATTCAGGGGGCGGTACATAAGGCATGGCTATGCCCTGCCAGATCGGCTCAGCGCCGCCAAGGCCCCAGTGAACCGGTTGGTGGAAGCAGGGCAGGGTTGCCGCAGCGCACGAGCAAGCGGTGGGGATCCCATGGGCCGGGCAATGTCCAACCCGCCGTCGCGGTATTGGCAAAGCCGCAGAACCGTTCGTAATATTCGGGATCGCCGATCATCACCAGCGGCAGCGGCGCTTCGGGCGACAGCGCCGACAGGCTGGCGGCCATCAGCGCCTGGCCATAGCTCTCGCCTTGGCGGTCGGGCAGCACCGCGACGGGACCGACCATGATCATGGGATGCATCCGGCCTGCGGGATCGGTCAGCCCCACTGGCCAGCATTGTATCGTGCCGACCAGCGTATCGGCACCGTCCAGCGCCGCGAAGCTGAGCGGGGGCAGCCAGTCCATGCCCTCGCGCACCATGTAAGCGGTGCGCAAATGACGCTCCGGTTCAAAGGCGAGGTCCAGCAGCGCTTCGACCAGCGCAGGGTCGACGTTGTCCAGCGGAATAAGCTTGGCTTGATCTGTCATCAGGGCGGCGCGGATAGGGGAGCGGAGGAAATCTGGCAATTGAAAGGTGTAAAATCATGGCTGGCTCTTGCTGTTCCCCCGCGAAATGCGGCAAGATCGCAACATGGCGCGAATGGCACAGCGATTCATCATCGGCGTGGACGAGGCTGGGCGGGGGCCGCTGGCGGGACCGGTGGTGGCAGCGGCCGTCTGCCTCGACGCAGCGATGATCGAGGGACTGGATGATTCAAAGCGTTTGTCGGGCAAAGCGCGGGCGGTGCTTGAAGTGCAGATCAAGGCGCAATGCCGCTGGGCGATAGGCGTGGTTCATCCGCCCGAGATCGACCGGATCAATATTTTCATGGCCACGATGCAGGCGATGACCGCTGCCGTTGCCGCGCTTTGCGCTGCCGAAGATTGCGCCGGGCCGCCGCACGAAGTGCTGATCGACGGCAATCTGACTCCGCATGGCCGGACGGCGGGCTGGTGCTGGCCAGCCCGCGCCATCGTTGGCGGGGACGGTATTGAGCCGTGCATTTCTGCCGCCTCGATCATCGCCAAGGAGCATCGCGACCGGCTGATGCGCGTGCTGGCGTTGGATTTTCCGCAATATGGCTGGGCCACCAACATGGGCTATGGCACCCCCCAGCATCTGGCGGCGCTGCGGCGTCACGGCCCCACGCCCTATCATCGGCGGAGTTTTGCGCCGGTTGCGCGACTGGCGCTGGTTTGAACTTGTTGAAACGGGAATTGCGAATGACGCGTTTTACCGAAACTGACGTGCCCGATCAGCAGAATAAATGCTTCATTGTCACTGGCGCCAATACCGGCATCGGCTTTGAGGCGGCCAGGGTGCTGGCACGTCGGCGTGCCCGGGTGCTGCTGGCATGCCGCGATCAGGCCAAAGCCGAGGTCGCGATTGCGCGGATCCTTGCGGAAACTCCCGGTGCCGATCTCGCCTTCCTGCCCTGCGACCAGGCCGATCTGGCCAGCGTCCACCGCGCCGCCGAGATCGCCGCGCAGGAGCCGCGGATCGATGTCCTGCTCAACAACGCCGGCGTGATGCGACCGCCGCTGACGCGCACTGCGCAAGGGTTCGAGTTGCAATTCGGGGTTAATCATCTTGGCTGCTTTGCACTGACCTGCCTGCTGCTGCCTAAGCTGGCGCAGAGCCTGGCTGGACGGGTGGTCGTGACCGCCAGTCTGGCGCATTGGCGCGGCAATATCGCCTGGGACGATCTCAATGCGGAAAAAAGCTATAGCGCCAGCCACCGCTACAACGACAGCAAGCTGGCCAATCTGCTGTTCGTGCACGAACTTGACCGGCGGCTCGGCGCTGCACATTCACCGGTCAAAGTTGTGGCTTGCCATCCGGGGATAGCCGGCACCGATCTGCCGCGCCATATGCCCGCGGCCGCGCGGCTGGTTTGGCCCGTGCTCGGCATGGTGCTCAATTCGGCAACGCAGGGAGCATGGCCGGCGTTGCAGGCAGCGACCGCGCCCGATATCATCCCGGGTGGCTATTACGGTCCACAGCAACTGGGCGGCGCGCGCGGACCGTCGGGGATCGCCCGGCGCAGCACGCAGTCGCAGGATACCGCACTAGCCCGCCGGTTATGGGATCTGTCCGTGCAGATGACCGGGATCGACCCGGGTTTGCCGCCGGGGTGAAATGGACTGGGGGTTCCCCTCTACCAACTCTCTCCGCTGAACGGGATACTGCCAAGGGCGCCATCTTAAATTATTTGGCCGGGCGAGTCTGTTGGGCAACACCACTACATGTCGAGTCTCTGGTGATTTGCGGGACGCTATATGCGGTGGCGGACTCGTTCCGTTCTGGTGTCGTTGCGCGCTGTCGAGCTTTATAAATCAGCATTTCTGCGCAAGGCGCGACTTGACGCGGACTCCGCGAGGACTCACCCTGTACGCCATTCAAGGGGATAGTACGGCGTGATGGAGCAATTGCAGATCAGGGAGCGAACGATTGCTCGCCCCAAGGAACGCGCCACGCGCAAGCCTGTGGCGCAAGACTTGCCGCTGAGCCAAATTCTCGATGGGGATTGCATCACGGCGATGCGGTCGCTGCCAACGGCCAGCATCGACATGGTTTTCGCCGATCCGCCGTATAATTTGCAATTGGGTGGCGACCTCAATCGCCCCGATGGCAGCCGTGTAGATGCCGTGACCAACGACTGGGACCGCTTCGACAGCTTTGCCACATACGACAGTTTCACCCGGGCTTGGCTGAGCGAGGCGCGCCGGGTGCTCAAGCCCGACGGATCGCTGTGGGTAATCGGAAGCTATCACAATATCTACCGGGTCGGATCGATCCTTCAGGACCTGGGTTTCTGGATCCTCAACGACATAGTCTGGCGCAAGGCCAATCCCATGCCCAATTTCAAGGGCACGCGCTTTACCAATGCGCATGAAACGCTGATCTGGGCGTCGCAGGGCGAAAAATCACGCTATACCTTCAACTATCGCACGATGAAAACGCTGAACGATGAGTTGCAGATGCGCAGCGACTGGGTGCTGCCGATCTGTTCGGGGCCGGAGCGATTGCGCAAGGGTGGGGTCAAGGTGCATCCGACGCAAAAGCCTGAAAGCCTGCTGTACCGGGTGATGCTGGCGACCACTAACAAGGGTGATGTCGTGCTCGACCCGTTTTTCGGTACCGGCACCACCGGCGCGGTGGCCAAACGGCTCGGGCGCGAGTGGATCGGCTGCGAGCGCGAGAGCCAGTACCGCGACGCCGCGCTGGAACGTATCGAGATGGCCTTGCCGCTCGATGAAAGCGCGATTGCGACGATGCAAAGCGCGAAATCGACGGTCAAGGTAGCGTTCGGCACATTGGTCGAAACCGGCTGGATCGCACCGGGGACCATCCTGACCGACAAAAAACGCCGTCTGGTTGCCACGGTGCGCGTCGATGGCTCGCTGGTCGCGGGGGAGCATAGCGGCTCGATCCACGGACTGGGCGCGAAATTGCAGGACGCGCCATCGTGTAATGGCTGGACCTTCTGGCATATTGAGCATGACGGGCAGATCAAGCCGCTCGATGCCATCCGTCAGTTGTATATCCTCGCCACCGAACCTTGAACGAAAGCTTATATCTGCGGCCGATCGGGCTGGCGGATAGCCCGCAAAGCGAAGAAGGCGAGGTCGTGCAGCTGGCCGGCGGGCTGGTCTGGGCCAGCCGCTTTGCGTTGATTCGCCGAAAACATGGCCGGATCGTTGCGCGTCAACGGCTGGCCGTACCGGACGTACCGGCGGCGTTGGCCGCTTTGCCCACGGCATTGGCGGCAGAGGGGGCGGCGCAATGGGCAGCGCTGCGCCGGGCTGCTGCGCCGCTGCATTGCGGCGCGCGCGCGATCCGGCTCGACCAGCCGCAGATCATCGGCATCCTCAACATCACCCCCGACAGTTTCTCCGATGGTGGCAATTTTCTGGACAAACCCGAAGTTGCCCATGCCCATGCCACCGCGATGCTGGAAGCGGGCGCCGTGATCATCGATGTCGGCGGCGAATCGACCCGTCCCGGCGCAGCGGCGGTTTGGCAAGACGGCGAATTGCAACGCGTGGTTCCGGCGGTCGAGCGGCTGGCCGCGATGGGCGCTACAATCAGTATCGACACCAGACGCATGGCGGTGATGGAGGCCGCGCTGACCGCGGGCGCGCACATTGTCAACGATGTGTCGGCATTGCGCCACGACCCGCGTGCGCTTGAATTTGTTGCCCGCAGCACTGCCCCGGTGGTGCTGATGCACGCGCCGGACGGCGAAGACCTGCACGCCATGCCCGGTTTCGGCGATACCGTGCTCGACGTGTTCGACTGGCTAAAAGCGCGGCGCGATGCGGTGGTGGCAGCCGGGGTGGCGCCGGAGCGGATCATCCTTGATCCGGGTATCGGCTTTGGCAAGTCGCTGACGGACAATCTGGCGCTGTTGAACGCATTGCCCCTGTTTCATGCGCTGGGCCATCCGCTGATGGTCGGCGCCAGCCGCAAACGCATGATCGGCGCCTTGTCGAATGAGGCCCCGGTTCACCAGCGGCTGGGCGGATCGCTGGCGCTGGCGCTGAAGGCGATGGCTGCGGGCGTGCAATTGATCCGCGTCCATGACGTTGCCGAAACCGCTCAGGCGCTGCACATCTGGCGCGGTCTGCGCGATGCGGCGCTGTCTGATTTTTCGCAATTGCCGCAAGTGTGAGACGGTATCCAGACGTGAGCGCCGTGCGCAATTTGTCCAGCGTCCGCAGCGCGTAATCGTCATACCGGGCGAGGCGGATGAATTTCAGCACTTGAGCGCATCAGCGTTGCGGTGAATAAGGAGAGCATGCAGAATCTCCTTATTTCCGCCGCGCTGGCGCCAGCACTGCTTGCCTTTTCCTTCGCTGCGGACGCTTCTGCGCAGGCGTCGGCCCCACCAGCATCCGCAGTTAAGGCTGCATCGACACCGATCACCCCGATGACGCCCGATGTTGTCGACAAATATGATGCGGTACTGCCCGCGGCTGATTTTATCCGCCGCGAAGCAATGGTGTCGATGCGCGACGGTGTTAAGTTGTACACGGTCATCGTCATGAAAAAGGGCACCAGCAACGGCCCGATGCTGCTGTCTCGTACGCCTTACGATGCCCACGACGCGGTGACACGCACGCATTCACTGCGCGGCATCGATATTTTGCCGGCCATGGATGCCGAGTTCTTTGATGACGGCTATATTCGCGTTTATCAGGATATTCGCGGTTTGCATCGGTCCGATGGCCAATTCGTCATGAACCGGCCGCTGACAGGACCGCTTAATACGACCGGCATCGACGAGGCAACCGATGCCTATGACACGATCGACTGGCTGGTAAAGCATGTGCCCGAGGGCAACGGCAAGGTCGGCGTCATCGGTTCATCCTACCTTGGCTTCACCACGTTGATGGCCGAGATCAACCCCCATCCGGCGCTGAAAGCAGCGGTGCCGGAAAGTCCGATGGTTGATGGCTGGATGGGCGACGACTGGTTTCACAATGGCGCTTTTCGCGTCTCCGGCTTCGACTATGCGCTGGAACAAAGCACCGGCAAGGCCGACGCCAAAGCGTTCATTCCGCACGGCGGAGGCGACGATTACACCAGCTATCTGAACACAGGTTCGATGGGTGATTATGCCGCGAAATACGCCATTGGCGGTGTGCCTTTCGTGCGCAAGCTGCTCGAAAATCCCGCTTACACCGATTTCTGGAGCCTCCAGGCGGTCGATAAATTGATGGCCACGCGCCCGTTGACCGTGCCGACCATGATCGAGCTTGGCGAATGGGACCAGGAAGACAGTTATGGCGGCCCTGCGGTTTACCGGGCCCTGAAGGATCAGCCCGGTGCTGCGGGCAAGCTGACCCTGGTAATCGGCCCGTGGCGCCATTCCGGGGCAAATCATTATGGCTATGGGCTTGGTGACCTGACCTTCGCGGGCGATACCGCCGCGCAATGGCGGCGCGAGTGGCTCAAGCCGTTCCTCGATCATTGGCTGAAGGACGGACCCGACCCGCACACGCCGGCGGCTGTGACTTACGCCAGCGGCATCAATAAATGGGAAAGCTCGCCGCGCTGGCCGATGGGCGCGCCGGTGCCCTTCTATCTCGGCGCCGATCGCAGTGCCGCGTTCACCAAGCCAACGGACAGCGGTGAAATCAGCTATATTTCCGATCCCGCCAGCCCGGTGCCCTTTGTGCCGCGCCCGCTCAATCTGGCCGACACGGCCCAGTGGCGCGCATGGCTGGTGCATGACCAGCGCTTTGTCGATGGCCGCTCGGACGTGATGACCTTTACCGGCGCCCCGCTCGACCAGCCGGTGCATATCATGGGCGCGCCAGGCGCTGACATCTATCTTGCTTCGACTGGCAGCGATACCGATGTGGTGGTCAAGTTGCTGGATGTCTATCCCGACGACAGGCCCGAGGAAACCGGCGCTTTCGGCGCGCGAGCCATGGCAGGGTTCGAGCTGCCGGTCGGGATCGAGATATTCCGGGGCCGCTATCTTGCCAGCTTTGCCAATCCCGCCGCGCTGGTACCGGACAAGGTCAACCGGTTCCGCTTCAGCCTGCCAAACGTCGATCACGTTTTCCTGCCGGGGCATCGCATCGCGGTGCAGGTGCAATCGAGCCTGTTCCCACTGTACGATCGCAACCCGCAGAGCTTCGTGCCAAATATTTTCCTCGCGAAGCGGGCCGACTACAAGGTGGCAACGATCAGGGTTTCTATCGGCGGGGCGCGGGCGAGTGCGGTCTGGTTGCCTGTGGCGCCGTAAGTTCCTGATTTCGTCGCTATGCCTATGGCAATGAAGATTTATTCAGGCCGCGTTGTCGATGCCCAGGTCTGACAGCTTGCGATACAGAGTCGAGCGCCCGATCCCAAGCCGTCGCGCGACTTCGGACATACGCCCGCGATAATGGCCGATGGCAAGCCGGATGACGTCGCCTTCGATGTCTTCCAGCGGGCGCAGATTACCGTCTGTGGTGAACAGAGTAACGCCGGAGCTGTTCTGCCGGCGCACCTCGCCAAAACTGACAACGGCTGCCGTGCTCTGGCTGACGATCTCGGCCAGCTGAGGGAAATCGTCCGAGGTCAGCGCGTCGCCGTCGCAGAACACCGCCGCGCGGAACAGCGTCGCCTGCAACTGGCGGACATTGCCGGGCCAGTCGTAGGCGGCAAGCAACGATAGCGCGCCGTCGGTGATGCCCAGCGGGCGCAGGCCGGGCTGTTCGCCGATACAGCCAAGAAAATGGCGGGCGAGCGCGGCGATGTCGCCGGTTCTTTCGCGCAGTGCCGGTAAAGTAAGCGCGACGGCCGTCATGGCCCGGCAAAGTTCGGGCAGAAAATGCCCGTCCTTGACCAGATCTTTCAAGGCGAAATTGGCAGCAAAGATATAGCGTACGTCAACGCGAAAGCTATGACGCGCTCCAATCGGGCGACAATCGCCCCGTGCCACTGCGTCGAGCAGCCGCTGCTGCATCGTCGCGGGCAGGCGATCAACCTCGTCCAGCACCAGCGTGCCGCCATCGCAATGTTCAATGGCGCCGATGTGGCGGTCGAAAGCTCCGGGAAACGCGCCTTTTTCGTGGCCGAACAGTACCGATTCAATCGCATTGGCCGGCGTCGTGCCGACGTTTACTATGCGCAGGGGGGTTTTGGCGCGCATACTGGCGGCGTGCATGGCGCGCGCCAGCAGCTCTTTGCCAGAACCGGTTTCGCCTTCGATCAGGACCGGGCCGTGGCCACGCGCGGCTTTCGCAGCGATCGCCAGCGCGGCGCGAAATCCCGGTGATGCGCCGATCATTGCTTCGAAATCGGGGCTCGCCGACATCTTTTCGCTCAGTGGTTGCAACTCGGCGCGCAGCGCTCCTTGCGTCGTTGCCGCGCGCAGCGCCTGCATCAGGCGATCGGGCGCTACGGGCTTGATGAGATAATCGGTTGCGCCAGCGCGTATCGCTTCCACGGCCAGCAACGACGACGTGCTGCCGGTCAGCATTAGGATCGGCAATGCGGGACGGCGGCTGCGCAGCTCGGCAATAAGGTCGCAGGCCCGCATGTCGCAAACAATGTCGCCCGGCACCCATTGGTCCATGATAATCGCGACAAGTCGCATACCGTTGCGGGTTCCCAGCGTGGCGACGGCGCTTTCGGAATCGCTGACGACGATGACCCGCCAGCCGTTGCGCGCGGCAAGTGCGACGATCAGCCGGCATTGCGCCGGTTCATCGTCGATCAACATTACCAGCCGCTGTTCGCTTTCTTCCATAATCTCACGGCCCGAGGTCGGTCGAACGGGAATACGGGGTTTGGGTTAACGTCTGTTAAATGCAGTGAAGCGGCTATAACCGGCGATTTTCGTGAAGTGGTCCCTTTCGTCTTGAGCATGGCACGGTGGGGCGTTAAGGGCAGGATGCGGATTTGGCTTCCGCTTGGGGAAACGACGATGGCTTCGGGCAATGACATGAAGGCCGCACGATCGACTTACGAAAGTTTCGTCGGCGTGGTAAAAGTGGCTACGCCGATCATAGCTGTGATTGCGGTGATCGTTATTTTTCTGCTTTCCCATTGATCGCCTGATGATTGCAGGCCTGCGTATCGCAGTTCTCCGGGAGACCGCCTTGGGGGAGGCACGGGTCGCTGCCACCCCTGAAACCGTAAAGAAGTTTATCGCGCTGGGCGCGCGCGTGGCGATTGAGACCCGTGCGGGTGTGCGTGCCGCGATCGCCGACGCCGATTACGCGGCTGCCGGCGCCGAAGTCGCTAGCGCCGATCAGGTGCTGCGCGGCGCCGATATCGTGCTGGGTATTCAGGGGCCTGACCCCGCCGTCCTTGCTCCGGTCAATCCGGGCGCATGGATCGTTGCCGGGCTCGATCCGTTCGGGCCGCAAGGGCGCGCGCATGTCGATGCCTATGCCGCGGCGGGGCTGGAGGCGCTGGCGATGGAATTCATGCCGCGTATCACTCGCGCGCAATCGATGGATATATTGTCGAGCCAATCCAACCTGTCCGGTTACAAGGCGGTTATGCTGGCAGCCAATGAATACGGCCGCGCTTTTGCTATGATGATGACTGCGGCGGGCACGATCAGTGCCGCTCGCGTGTTCGTGATGGGCGTTGGCGTGGCGGGGCTTCAGGCGATTGCCACCGCGCGGCGGTTGGGCGCACAGGTTTCGGCTACCGACGTGCGTTCTGCAACAAGGGAACAGATCCAGTCGCTGGGCGCCAAGCCGATCTTCGTCGAGAATGTCGCCGGTATCGATGGTGAGGGGGCAGGCGGCTATGCCACCGAAATGTCGCCGGAATACCAGGCGGCGCAGGCCGCGCTGGTGTCGTCGCATATCGCCAAGCAGGATATTGTCATCACCACCGCGCTGATCCCCGGCCGGGCGGCGCCGCGTTTGGTTACAGACGCGCAGATCGCCACCATGCGGCAGGGCAGCGTGATTTATGACCTGGCCGTGGCACAGGGCGGTAATGTCGAAGGCAGCGTCGCGGACGAGGTTGTGGTGCGCCACGGGGTGAAAGTCATGGGCTATGCCAATACCCCGGCGCTATTGGCGGCGGATGCGTCGGCGCTGTTCGCGCGCAATCTCTATAATTTCCTGTCCGCGTTTTGGGACAAGGATGCGGGCAAGCCGGTGCTGGACGAGGAAATCGGAAATGCAATTAGGCTGACGCAGGATGGCAAGGTGGTCAACGAGCGGCTGCTGGCATGAAATCGAATTGCGCCGCTCTATTTAAATTCTCCCTCTGCGGGGGAGGAGGTAGCGCGCAGCGCTGACGGAGGGGACGCGTGCGAAACCATACTCCTGAGGCATTGCGCAATGCCAAGCGCCTGCGCGGCGGGATGTCGCTTCCCGAAGTTCTATTGTGGAGGCGACTGCGCCTGCGAACCCAGGATGTTAATTCCCGCTGCCAGCACCCGATCGGCAGGTTCGTTGTGGATTGCAGCGGCGTCGAACGGAAGCTGGTTGTGGAGATCGATGGAAAATCGCCCGCTATGAGGGGTAAGCCGGAGCAAGATGGGCGGCGCGATGAATGGTTGCGGTCGCGCGGGTTCCAAGTAGTAAGACTGAGTGCTGAAGATGTGCTGCTCGATGTAGCAGTGGCGGCGGAGCGTTCGGTGATGTTGTGTATGGACCAACCCCCTCCGTCAGCCATGCGGGCTGCCACCTCCCCCGGAGGAAGGGGATTTTAAGAAGGCGTCTGCTGAATGGACTTTGTCTCGATCCTTTCCATCTTCGTGATGGCCTGCTTCGTCGGCTATTATGTCGTCTGGTCTGTCACCCCTGCGCTGCATACGCCGCTGATGGCGGTGACCAATGCGATTTCCTCGGTGATCGTCGTCGGCGCCTTGATTGCGGCGGCGGCCAGCGGTTCTTCGGTGTCGAAGATCCTGGGGCTGGCGGCAGTCGTGCTGGCCAGCGTCAATATATTCGGCGGCTTTGCCGTCACCGCGCGAATGCTCGCGATGTACAAGAAAAAGGAACGCTGAGCGGATGGCGCATGTGGCTTTGCCGGCATGGGTAATGCTGGCCTATCTGATTGCCGGGATATGTTTCATCCTGGCGCTGCGCGGCCTGTCGTCGCCGGCGACCGCGCGCCGGGGCAATCGCTATGGCATGGGTGGAATGGCGATTGCGGTCGCGACCACGCTGCTGATCGAGGCACCGGTGCCACCCGGCGGCTTCCTGCCTGCACCGAACGTCGCCGACTTGCAAACGCTGGCCGAAATCGTCGGCGCGATTGCGCTGGGCGGCTTGATCGGGCTGTTCACGGCGCGACGCATCAAGATGACCGACATGCCGCAACTGGTCGCCGCTTTTCATAGCCTGGTCGGCATGGCAGCGGTGCTGGTCGGGCTGGCCGCTTACTTGAACCCATCGGCTTTCGGCATTACCGAACCGGATGGCCTGATCGAGCCGCAAAGCCGCATCGAAATGGGCTTGGGCCTGGCGATCGGCGCAATCACCTTTTCGGGTTCGGTCATCGCTTTCCTGAAGCTGGCGGGCAAGATGAGCGGCGCGTCGATCCTGTTGCCGGGACGCCATGTCATTAATCTGGGTCTGCTGGCAGCGATCATCGCGCTGGTCGGTTATTTCACGCTTGACCAGTCACAATGGGTGATCGCGACGATCACCGTGCTCAGCTTTGTCATCGGCTTCCTGCTGATTATTCCGATCGGGGGCGCCGACATGCCGGTGGTGGTGTCGATGCTCAATTCCTACTCGGGATGGGCGGCGGCGGCGATGGGTTTCACCCTGCATAACACCGCGATGATCATCACCGGCGCGCTGGTCGGCAGTTCGGGCGCGATCCTCAGCTACATCATGTGCCGGGCGATGAACCGTAGCTTTATCTCGGTGATCGCGGGCGGCTTTGGCGCCGAAGCCGCCGTTGCCGGAGGCCCCGTGCGCGAACAGCGACCATGGAAGCGGGGCAGCGCCGAGGATGCCGCCTTTATTCTCGGGCAATCCGAAAACGTCATCATCATCCCTGGCTATGGCATGGCGGTGGCACAGGCCCAGCATGTCCTGCGCGAGATGGGCGACTTGCTCAAAAAGGCGGGCGTCAACGTCAAATATGCCATTCACCCGGTCGCGGGACGTATGCCCGGCCACATGAACGTGCTGCTGGCCGAGGCCAATGTGCCTTATGACGACGTGTTCGAACTGGAGGATATCAACGGCGAATTTGCGCAGGCCGATGTCGCCTTCATCATTGGCGCCAACGACGTGGTCAATCCCGCCGCCAAGACCGACAAGAGCAGCCCGATCTATGGCATGCCGGTGTTCGATGTGGAAAAGGCCAAGACGGTGATGTTCATCAAGCGCAGCATGGGCGGCGTCGGCTATGCCGGGGTGGACAACGATGTGTTCTACATGGACCAGACCATGATGCTGCTGGCCGATGCCAAGAAAATGGTCGAAGAAATCGTCAAGGCACTGCAACACTGATGCATGGCCGCATTTTTTTGGCAGCGATAATACTGCCACTGCTGGCCACCGGCTGCGTCGAGCGTATCGAACAGAGCCAGGTCAAAAGCGCACTGGTCAATGCTGGCTTGGCCCCCGCCACATCGCAATGCATGGCGCATCGCATGGTCGACCAGCTGACCATCAGGCAATTGCGCAAGCTGGAAGCATTGCAGGGGCCCAAGCGTTCGGTCGGCGACTATATCGTGGCCGTGCAGCGGGTGAATGACCCGCAAGTGATGCGCGTGACGATCAGTTCGGCGGCGCTGTGCCTTACAGGTTGGGAGCGTTGATAATTTTTCATGGGCCCGCTGCTTATGCTCTCCTCGCGCTTGGCGGAGAGGGCAGAGTGGACGCTTCCATGCGCTGCGCTTCGCCTGGATCCTGCTCACCCCTAACCTCTTTCGCAAGCGGGCGGGGAACTTGTATCGCTGAGCTTCCGGGCATCTTTCGCCGTCTGTGGGGCTCCACCAACTTGCCACATTATGCCTGAACCGATCACCACCCGCCCCGTCATCGGAGAACCGCCTTGCGCAAACTTGGTCTGATTGGCGGCATGAGCTGGCTGTCGACGCGTACCTATTACGAACACATCAACCGGCTTGTGCAGGCCACCAAAGGTAAGCAGGCCA
>JAYUBN010000034.1:0-7828 GCA_043740855.1 Sphingomonadales bacterium
CTGCCTGCAATTGTGCTTTTTCTGCTTGGTTGACGACATAACCGCCCTGCTGCACCAGCTTGGCAAGCATCGCGTCGTAAATTGGGTCGAGCAGGATTACGGCATTGTCCGAGGAGCACGAGGCCGCCAGATCGAGCGTCTTGGAAATGCGGATTTTTTCGGCCGCTTCGTCCAGATCGGCGGTCTCATCGACGGTAATCACGGCGTTGCCGACGCCCACGCCCAGCGCCGGCGTACCCGAGCTGTAGGCCGCCTTCACCATCGGCGTGCCACCAGTCGCCAGAATGCGATCGCACTGGCGCATCACTTCGTTGGTTTTTTCCACCGACGGTGTCTCGATCGCAATCACCAGATCGGCGGGAGCGCCCATTTTCACCAGAGCATCGCGCATCAGGTCGCAGATCAGCTTGTTCGTAAGCTTGGCACGGGGGTGCGGCGCGACGATGATCGAATTGCGGCCCTTGACCGCGCTGATCGCCTTGATCACCGGCGTCGCCTCGGGATTGGTTGAAGGCGACAACGCTCCGATCACGCCGACCGGCTTGGCGATCTTCACCAGGTTGCGGACCTTGTCTTCTTCGATCACGCCCACCGATTTGTCGTCAATGATGTCCATCAGCGTCGCGCGGGTCTTGCGGAATATCTTGAGGAACTTGCCGTCATAATTGCCCAGCTGTGTCTCATCAACAGTCTGCTGGGCGATCATCTCGGCGGTCGATTGCTTGGCGACGGCCCACACCATGCCGCGGATCAGGCGGTCGACCTGCGCTTGCGTATAATTCTCGATCTGGGCCTGCGCGCTGCGCGAGCGGGCAACCAGCGCGGCAACTTCCCGTGCTTCGGGCGTGTCATTGATCTGATTGACGGCAGCCATCGTAAATCCTCGAATTGAGGGGCTCGCCTCCCCCGCAAAGCCACGAGGCCGGCGGTTTCGCGCCCGATTGTAACGATATGACAGGTTTAACCGGTCGATGAAACGAGGTTAAACGATCGGTTAGCCCCCTGCACTTTTGCAGGCGCCGAGGCAAGGTGAATCCAGATGCCACAGCGCTATTCGCCAACCGCCTGTTGCACTGGCTGTTGCCCTGCCTGTTGCGGGCGACGCTCCGCTCTGCCACGACGGTCAGGACAGGCGAGCACCTCGACAGAACAAGGCCGCCGTTAGCAAAGGACAAGACCGGCGTGAGCGAAATGATTATTGAGGCGGCGATGTTCCGCCAGGTACTGGGAAATTATCCAACCGGCGTCGCGGCCATCACCGCCATGACGGCCGAGGGCGCGCCGGTGGGGATGGTCGTCGGCACATTTACCTCGGTTTCGCTTAACCCGCCACTGGTCGGCTTCCTGCCCGACAAAAGTTCGACCACCTGGCCCTTGATCGAGGCGGCGGGGCACTTCGCTGTCAATGTGCTGGCCAGCGACCAGACCGAGTTATGTCGCAAGCTTGCGGGCAAGGGCGACAAGTTTTCCGGGGTCGAATTCACGGTGTCGCGCCACGGCTTGCCGGTGTTGCCCAATGTCATCGCCGCCATCGAATGTCGCATCCATTCGGTCACCGATGCCGGCGACCATTACTTCGTGCTCGGCGATGTGCTGGGTATGGAGGCAAAACGTGAAGGCGATCCGATGCTGTTTTTCAAGGGTCGTTATGGCGGATTTGCCAATCTCGAGTGAACGCCCGTGGCCGATGATTTAGCAGCTCGCCCCACCCGCAGCCATTCCAGCGCGACGAACGCTACCGCGATTAATCCCGCCGCCGCCGTCCAGCGGAACACCGGGGCATAACCGTAGCGATCGAAAGCTTCGCCGGTCACGCCCTTGCCCAATGTCCCGACCAGCGACAATAGCGAGGACAGCAGCGCATATTGAATTGCCGCATAGCGTCTGGCCACCACGCTCGACACATAGGCGACGAACGCCGTGAGCGCGAGGCCGGTGGACACGTTTTCGTAACAGATCGCCAGCAGCAGTCGCACCATCCGGGCGTTCGATCCGACCGCAACCGCCAGCACATCCAGCCCCAGCAACCTGGCAAAGGCAT
The DNA here is from genome assembly GCA_043740855.1 of Sphingomonadales bacterium. Taxonomy (GTDB): domain Bacteria; phylum Pseudomonadota; class Alphaproteobacteria; order Sphingomonadales; family Sphingomonadaceae; genus Novosphingobium. The sequence goes on from JAYUBN010000034.1 coordinate 2,042, forward strand.
CGAGCCTGGCGCCGCCCTCGGCCAGGTCGGCGTATAGCAGATTGCCGAGCGGGGGCAGGATGGCGCCGATCAGCACCGTTGGAAACCGGCCGATGCGCGTGAACAGATAGCCGCCCACGCTGATGCCCAGTATCGTCATGACGATGCCAAACACCTTCGACGCAAAAGCCACCTCGTCCTTGGTGTATAGGAGGTGGGTGAGGTAAAAGGGATAAGCAAAGCTGGCCCAGATATTGTAGCAGATGGCGTAGCTTAAAATAAATCCGACAAAGATCAGCACGCCCCAGCGCAACCGCCCCGCCAGTTCAGCCAGCGGCTCGACCAGCGCTGAATAAAGGTGATTGGCGATGGTCTTGAGCGGTGTACGGTTGGTGTCGCGCTCGGCAAGCACCGCTGCAGGGCGGGTTTTCAGCCAATTGCTGTAGCCCGCCACCGCCAGTGGCACAAATACCGTCGCAGCTATGATCAGCGGTCCGGTGTCGCGGGTAAACTCGGCCACTGATGGTGCAGGCACGCCTTTTGGCCGCGCCGCCAGCATTGCCAGCGCAAAGCCGACGATCCGCGCGATCGCCCACGCCCAGCTTGCCACGACCACCGCCAGCAACGCGGCACGCAGCCGCGGGGCGAGCGCACCCGGTTCGGTCAGCCCGGCATGCAGGTGGCCAACCGTCGGACGCGGCGTGTCGGGCGCAATGAGCGTCAGCATCAGCAGCAGCCCTTCCAGCCCCGCCATCGCCATGAACACCTGCGGCCAGGCCATGCGCGCTGCCATCAGCAGCGCAAACGCACCGCCGACGATCCCGGCGGCGCGATACCCGAACTGGTTTACCGCGCTCAGCACCTCGATCGGCGCTGCATCATCGGCGTTTTCGATGCGCCAGGCGTCGATGGCCGTGTCCTGGGTGGAAGACGCCAGCGCAGCCAGGAACGCGATCAGCGTAAACCTGCCGATGGCGCGCGCCGGATCGATCAGCGCCAGCCCCGCAAAACCCGCCATGATCGCCACCTGGCACAGCGCGATCCAGGATTTGCGCCGCCCCAGCCGCTCGATCAGCGGCAGCGGCAAGCGATCCACCAGCGGAGACCACAAAAATTTGAACGAATAGGCCAGGCCGATCCACGAAAACACGCCGATCATTGCCAGCTTGACCCCGACTTCGCCCAACCATGCGGTCAATGTGCCGACCAACAGCGCAAACGGCAGCCCCGACGAAAAGCCGAATGCCAGCATCGCCGCCGCCTTGCGGTTGTTCAACGCCGCGCGCAGCACCCGCCAGCCGCCGGGCCGGGCAGATGTGTCGGCGGCGGCGATGTCGGCCATGATGCGAAACCCCTGATTTACGTGGCGGCAATCTGGCGGCGATGGCTGAACCGCGCCGTATTCGTGCCCTTGAGCCTTACCCGTTTTGCTGAATATATCGAAGCACTGCCTGTCCTTCCCCGCAAGCACGAAAGACGGGCAACCCTTCGACATGCCCGAGACAGACGGAGAGCGCGCGATCATTGATCATGGATGCGACATGGCTTCAGCCTTGTTTTGACCTATCCACCCCCGGCGCGTAAGGCCCGGCAATGGCCCTTCCCCCACAAACGCCCGACCTTGACGCATCGCGTCCCCACGCCGAGCCTAAACGCGAAGGGGAACGCATCGCCAAGCTGCTGGCGCGCGCCGGCATCGCCAGCCGCCGCGAGGTTGAACGGTTGATCGAGGCAGGCCGGATCAAGCTCAACGACGAGATCATCACCACCCCAGCCACGGTGCTGACCAGCCTGCGCGGCATCACCGTCGATGGCGAGCCGGTAAAGGCACCCGAGGCGGCGCGGCTATATGCCTTCAACAAGCCTCCGGGCTTGCTCACGGCCGAGCGCGACCCCGCCGGACGCGCGACGATATATTCGGCGCTGCGCAATTCGCTCCCCCCCGGCAGCCCACGGGTAATGCCCGTGGGCCGGCTCGACCTCAATACCGAGGGGCTGCTGTTGCTGACCAATGACGGCGAGCTGAAACGGGCGATGGAACTGCCGTCATCGGGCGTGCCCCGCACTTACCGCGCCCGGACCTTTGGCCCGGTGACGCAGGAACAACTCGAAGAACTGATGATCGGCGTAGAGATCGAGGGCGTGCGCTATGGTTCGATCAACGCCAATATGGAGCGCAGCACCGGCGCCAACCAGTGGATCGAATTGACGCTGACCGAAGGCAAGAACCGCGAAGTACGCCGCGTGCTCGAACATCTCGGGCTTCAGGTCAGCCGGCTGATTCGCATTGCATATGGCCCGTTCCTGCTCGGCGACTTGCCGCGCGGTGCGGCGGTGGAGATTGCGCAGGTGCAAGTCGAGCGGTTCTGCAAAAGCTTGAAACTGCCCGCGACGGCACAGCAGCCGTTCGCGGTACAGGCTGGCCCGATGACGGACCGCACCGCCGCAACCAAGGCATCGCCAGAACAACCGCGCGAAAAACGCGCGCCGGCCCGCCGCAAACCCGACCCTTCGCGCCCAGATGAATCTGCGGGGCGCCGCACCGGCCCGCAGGCGCCTCCTCCCACAAGACGCAGCGACCAGTCACGCCAACGCCCGCCTGCCGGCAACGGGCGCGGCGATTCGCCGCGCGGGGCGATGCAGGATCGTGCCAGCGAGCCCAATTCGCGCTACAACAGCGCCAGTTCACGTCCGGGCGGCGATCGCCGAGCAGGACCGGGAACCCCGCGCGGCCCCAATGGCCCCGCCGGTGGACGGGGCAAAGGCCCTGCCGGGGGCCGGGGCAAGGGCCCACGGCCATGAGCGTCCGAATCATTGCCGGGCAGTGGCGCGGTCGCAAACTGACCGTGCCCCCCGGCGAAGCGACCCGTCCCACTGCGGATCGCACCCGCGAGACGCTGTTCTCGATGCTGGTCAGCCGGATCGGCAGCTTTGACGGATTACGCTTTGCCGACCTGTTCGCGGGATCGGGCGCGCTGGGGTTGGAGGCACTGTCGCGCGGCGCCGATTCGTGCCTGTTTGCCGAGATGGACGCCGCCGCGCTCCGCGCGCTGCGCGCCAATATCGCGCATCTGCAAGCACCGGCACAATGCGATGTCCGCGCCGGATCGGTGATGGCGCTGGGTCCGGTGAAACAACCCTTCGACGTGGTGCTGCTCGATCCGCCCTATGGCAGCGGCGCAGGCAGCGTGGCGCTGGAAAAACTGACGCGGTTCGGCTGGATCGACCCTGCCAGCTGGATCAGCATCGAAACCGCGCATAATGAAGAGCCGAAGGTGCGCGGGTTTACCATCGACTCGGACCGCAAGGTGGGCAAGGCGCGGATCACGCTGCTGCGACAGATTCCCCCGCCCGGATTATAGTTGTCGGATCGTTTAAAACGAAAAACCGGTACCCACTTTTTCGCCCGATGCAGCTTTTAGCATTCGCATCGGTTAAAGCGAAAAACCGGCACCCACTTTTTCGCCCGATGCTCTGGAAAAACCGATCCCGATCAGGGTGAGCACCCCGGCTAGGCTCAACAATAGCCCAACGCTGCCGCCATGCCCGTTATCGGCCCACATCTTGGCGGCGAACGGTGTCAGCGCGCCACCAATGATGCCCCCGACATTGAATGCCACCGAAATCCCGCTGTAGCGCAGCGCGACGGGGAAAAGCGTCGGCAACCAGCTGCCAAGCGGGCCATAGGTCAGTCCCATGATGAACAAAGCGCTCGCCAGCGTGGCGAACACCAGCGCCAGCGATCCGCTTGTCAGCCCCCAGCCAAACACCAGCCCCATCGGCACAGTCAACGCCGCACCCCAAGCCAGCACGCTGCCCGGCGAGGTCCGGTCCGACCACCATGCTGACAGCGCGATGCCCAGCGCCAGAAACAGATTGGCGCATAGTTGCACTGTCAGGAATGTGGTGCGCGAGTAGCCCAGCGGACCGGTACCCTGCGCCAAGGCAAACGCCGTCGCGAGATAAAACGTCGCAAAACATGCTACGACGCCGGCACTTCCCGCCAGCACCGCCCCGCCATGGTGCGACAGAAGCCGCGCCAGCGGCACCGCTGCCGGCGGCGCATGCGCCAGTGCTGCGCAAAAGGCCGGTGTCTCGGCAATCCGCAAGCGCACCCACAGGCCCAGCATCACCAGCACCGCGCTCACCAAAAAGGGAATGCGCCAGCCCCACGCGATGAACTCGGCCGGGCTGAGGCCCAGCCCCAACAGCAGGAACAACCCGTTGGCGGCCAGAAAGCCCAGCGGCGCGCCCAGTTGCGGCGCCGCGCCAAATCGCGATTCCCAGCCTTTGGGCGCATATTCTACCGCCAACAGTGCCGCACCGCCCCATTCGCCGCCCAGCCCGAAACCCTGGCCAAAGCGCAACACGCATAACAACACCGGCGCCAGCCAGCCCACGCCATAACGGCTGCACACCGCATAACTGGGCAGGAAAGCAATCAGCAGCGTCGAGGCACCCATCAGCATCAGCGAGACCACCAATGTCGACTTTCGCCCGACCCGGTCCCCGAAATGACCGAACGCAATCGCTCCGAACGGGCGCGCGATGAAGGCAATGCCAAACGTCAGGAACGCCAGCAGAACCTGCCTTGCAGGGGCCGCCTGGGGGAAAAACATCGGCCCGAATACCAGCGCGGCGGCCGTGGCAAAAATATAGAAATCATAGAATTCCACCGTCGTGCCAACCAGCGCGGCGGTGAGAACACGAGCATTTTCTCGCAGCGGACGGGCCATTCGCGGAAACCCGAAGATTTGACTGGGGCTAGTGATGATGCCGATCCCGGTGGTGGGGATGATCGGTCAGGGTCGGCATGATGCCATGGCCCAGCCCGGCTTGGCGCGGTTCGACGCAATCATCTTGCATCCCCGGCTTGCAAACCTTGTACACTTTGCCGTCCAGCATGACACTGTCGGGATAGGACGGGGCAACATGGTGGTGGTGCCGTTTTCCGTGATGTGCCTGCGCCGCGTTGGAGGCAGCAACGGCCAGCAGCGCGGCAACCAAAATCAGTCTTGTCATCGCCATTTCCCCCTATCGCGAAGCTCGGTCTACACCAGGCTCGCGGGAAATATAGCTGTCAAAGTCGTGATGGGAGCACTTTGTCCATGTCGGCAAAATGAGGCGTGACGCGATTTATTGCGCCACGCCACGCTTCATGCGACCCAAGTATCGTCAAATTAATTACGCTGGCGGCACTCGTCATGAACTGTTGCCGAGCAACGGGGATAGGACGAGGGCGGCGCCGGCATATTTCCGGACGACATATTCCCGGAAGCCGAGCCCCCGGAGGACATGCTTCCCGAAGACATAGCGCCGGACGACATGTCGCCGGGCGTCGCGGATGTCGTTGGCTCCGAGGTTGCTGGTGGAGCAGGCAGCGCCATGGTTGAGTTATCCCCACTTGTTCCCGGGGCTGTCTGCATCTGCCCGGGTGTTTGCGTTGACTGGGCCGTTGCCGCTACGCTCAAGCCAAGGCTCAGGCCGATCGCTACAATAAAGAGCTTTTGCATCGTAAATCTCCGAAAGGTTACGTGACCGTGTCGATTACGCGCCCGTTCGCGAATGGTTCCGACAAAGATTAGGCTGGCGGGCTCTTGCGTTTAGGCGCGCTGTTCCCTACACGTTCTTTCGTGTCGCATCAGCCCAATCCCGCCGAACCGCTCGCTGACGCGCATGGCGACGCGCTGCTCGCTGGACTGAACCCGCCCCAGCGGGACGCGGTGCTGACCACCGAAGGACCCGTGCTGATGCTTGCCGGCGCGGGCACTGGCAAGACCGCCGCGCTGACTGCGCGGATGGCGCATC
>JAYUBN010000035.1:0-2347 GCA_043740855.1 Sphingomonadales bacterium
GGAATGAAGCGGATCATGCAGAACACCAGCAGCGATATCCCGATCAGGACAAACGCAAGATCAATCAGCCGCGCCGCAACAATGCGGATCACTTGGCGATCGAGGCATCCGACAAGGTCACCAGCGACCGATTGGCGATCTGGTCAAACCCCACGACATTGCTGCGCAACGCCGAGAAAATCTGGCCATAAGCGATATGCGCGATCGGCCCCTGGCAGGCCAGGATCGCCTGGACCTTGGTGTAGGCCTTCTTGCGCTCCGCCGGGTCAGGCATCTGCCGCGCGCTGTCGAGCAGGCCATCGACCTCGGCGTTGGAATATTTGAACACGTTGGTCGAGCCGCCGGTGCGGAAGGTGCGGTAGAAATAATCATCCGGATCGGTACTGCCGCCATTGGTCGACGCGAACGTATCAAACGCCGAATTGCGCCAGTCCTGAATGAACTGCCCCAATTCCTGGTTTTTCAGCTCGACCTTGAAGCCGGCCTTGTTGAGCTGGGCCTGGGCGACCTGGGCGACATCCTTGATGTCCTGGCGCGGCAGCACGTTCATGGTGATGGTGACCGGCATGGCGACGCCGGCTTCCTTCAACAGCGCCATCGCCTTGGCGGGGTCGTATTTGTAGCACGGGAAGCTCGACGTATCGGCGGCCCAATCCTTCAACGCCGGCGACAGCGGCCCACCCGGCACGCCCGCGCCGAACAACGCCGCGGCGATGATTTCCGGCCGGTTGAGCGCGTAGTTCAGCGCCTCCCGCACCTTGGCATTATCAAACGGCGGCTTGGATGTGTTCATCCCGATCAGCGAGTAGGCAAGCTCCAGCGTCTCGGAGAGCCGGACATTGGGCTTGCCCTTCAACTGCATCGCGGTCGCGGCGTCGATATTGGCCAGCATGCTGAACTGACCGCTGGAAATACCAACCTGGCGCGTCGCCGACTCAGGCACGATGTTGAACTTCACTCCGTCGAGCTTGGGGGCGCCGGCGCGCCAGTAGCCATCGAATTTGGTGAGCGCGATGAAGCCGTTGGGCTGCCATTCTTTGAACTTGAACGGCCCGGTGCCGACCGGGGCCTTTTGCAGGCTGGCTTTGTCATTTTCGAACCCGCGCGGTACGATGGCGATGGTGGCGATCGAAATCAGCAGCGGCGCGGTTGGCTCGGACAGCTTCAATTCGACCGTGGTGGCATCGACGGCATTGGCCTGGGCCACGGTGCCTACTCGGCTCGCCATCGGGGACGCCATGTCCTTGGATTGCACGCGATGAATGCTGGCCACCACATCGGCGGCTTCAACCGGCGATCCATCATGGAAATGCATGCCGGGGCGCAGTTTGAAGACGTAGGTCTTGCCGTCCGGGCTGATCGTCCACGACGCGGCCAGGCTGGGCTGGACGCGCAAATCCTTGTCGATCGCGGTCAGGCCTTCATAAATCGTGCCGCTGACCACCTGGAAGGACGGGAAGGCGGTGATCAGATGCGGGTCAAGCCCGACTGGGGACGCATCGACGCCAACTTCGAGGATCTGGGCCCGGGCGGGCGCCGAGGCCAAGGCACACAACATGGCACCGGTCAGCAAAATATTGCGCAGCGAAATCGCGGCCATGGCTGGTTGCTCCCTGGTAAAATCGTCGCGGGCAAGGCTATGACCGCAAGGCGGTAAAAACAAGGGACAGATGCGATGGACCCCATTTCAGCGATCGGCGTGATCAGCGGCACCTCCATGGACGGCATCGATGTCGCGTTGCTGCGCACTGACGGGCTGGCGGTGGTCGAGGCTGGCGCCGGCCGCACCTACGACTATGCACCCGATCTGCGCGCCGAACTGCTGGCGCTGATCGCCGACCCCGAACGCTGCGCAACCGATCCGCTCGATGCGCTGGATGACGCGGTGAGTGACGCCCATGCCGGCGCGGTGACGCAGTTCATCAAGGATTTCGCGATTGATCGCAGCACGGTGAAGCTGGTTGGCATCCACGGCCAGACGATTTTGCACCGGCCGGAACGGCGCTTCACCCGCCAGTTGGGCCGCGGGCCACGGATTGCCAAAACACTTGGCATTGATGTGATCTATCATTTCCGCCATGCCGATGTCGCCGCTGGCGGCGAGGGCGCGCCGTTTGCCTCGCTTTATCATCAGGCGCTGGCGACCGGGCTTGATCATCCGGTGATGGTGCTCAATCTCGGGGGAGTCGGCAACGTCACCTATATCGATGGCGACACTATTCTGGCGTTCGATACCGGGCCGGCGTCGGCCTTGCTCGATGATTTCATCAAGCGTCGGCGTGGACTGGCCTATGACGCAAATGGCGCGCTGGCCGGGTCGGGCACCGCCGATCAGGCGCTGGTGGCC
>JAYUBN010000036.1:0-22856 GCA_043740855.1 Sphingomonadales bacterium
TTTCCGATGACCGTCTGGTCCAAATCGCGGATCTGGATTGCCACATGCCCGTCGGCGTCGGCTAGCGGGCCAAGGTTGCCAAGATGGCAATCGCCACAAATCCAGATTGCCGGGCCCTGTGGCAGCGCTGCAGCGATCGGTGACTGGGCCAGCCAGTCGTAAAACTTTGCCGTATTTCCCCTAACATAGGCATGCGTGGACCGCGCCATCTTCAACTCGCGAGTTTCCCTCAACGCCTGCGCTCGCTGCTCCAGTTGAATGTGTTTGCCCATTGTTTGCCCTTCGATACAATTTGTCCAATGTGTCTGGCGGCTGGGCCCCTACTGCCCTTCCACGGAAAGATACCATGATCCGACCGCCATCAGCCATTCGTCGGCCGCCGCCTGGCGATCGCGCGCGAACCGGGCCTCAAGCGATGTCGTGATAATCTCAATCGCCCGCACGACGGTATTACTCTGCGCCATGACGTCGTTGGAGCAAACGGACATGATAACCTTGCCGTTGCTTGGCGCGCAAGATTTCGAACGCATCGCCGCAACCTGCGATAAACAGGTCGGTCGCTTGCCTGCCCGTCAATTGCGTCGTGGTTTCGCTGTCATTACTCACGATAATGAGGTCGCCGCCCGGCACTACCCGGCGCGTCGCCAGCGCGGCCATGTCAACCAGTTCGGGTGCTGACAAAAAATATAGCACTTCGGACAGCACCAGCAGATTGAACTCACCGTCGAGGTCCTGGTGGGGCACCTGCATCAACCTGATGTCGACTTGAGACCACTGCGCCAGCCGCGCCCGCGCTCGCGTTGCTGCCGCCTCCGCGGAGGCGACCGCGATGAGTTCGCGGCAGCGCGGCGCCAGCTGTTCGGTGAGCACACCATCCGAACAACCGATCTCGCATGCCCGTTGATAAGACGCATACAGAAACGAGAGTGTGTCGGCCCGCTTGTCAATCTCATAGCCGCAGGTGTCGTAGTGCCATGGATCGTCATGCCGGGCATAACGCCCGTCAAAACAGGGTTCCTGCTCGTCAGCGACGTCGCTTCGTATCGTTTCGTTATGCATCTTCATGACTGTATCCGCCGCACTTCGCGATCAGCTGACGCATCGCGGTCAGTTTGTCCGCGCGGTCGGCCGCAGTAATCCGCTTTTTGGCCGGGATTGGCCAAGTCTGCTCCACTAAAAGCCATGCCTCGCCAAAATGTTCCTGCCGCGACGCCACCTTGGCACAAATTGGATGGCCTCCGCGCGTTCGAGATGTGCAGCCGGTTCAAGCAGATCGTCGCACAGATCATTACCGCCATGCCGCACGCGATGTCGCCCGCGCCATCGCAGGAGTTATTGGCGGCGGCGGCGTATCAGGGCCGGGCGCAGGTCCGCAATTCCGCGCCATGCGACGCGTCGTATCAGCTCGCTCGAACCAAGGACATCGTCACCCGAATAAGGGGCCAGCACCAGCGGCGGCGATTCGTGCCGCTGAGCCTATGGCCGTGGTCATGACAACCGCGGGTCGCTGAAGATCGGCCAGTCGCCGGCAATCGGGGAAAAGTCGTTGGCCCGCTCCAGTGTGCGGTTGATCCGCCGCCGCCCTTCGTTAACATCGTGGCGGTTCCGCTGCACATCCTGCGACCTTGGGTTTGCGCCCAGCGTCAGTTCATGCGCGTTGCCTCGTCCCCCACATGAGCAAAAAAGCGAGCCATCGAGTCCGTGGCCTTGTCGGTCAACGTGATAAAGGCTCGCCGGCGGTCGGTCTTATCCTCGTTACGCTGCAGCAGGCCGGCCTCGGTCATCTGGCCGATCCATCGCAGCGCTGTGGTTGGCGGTACGCCCGACGCGATGCAGAGACTGGTGACCGAAACCCGCGCACGCTCTGCGTGAGCGGCAGTCAGGTCGAGCAACATGTCCCACGCCGGATCGGCAAAAAGGTCGCTTTTGAAAAAACGGGCGCGCTGTTGACGCTGGCGGATGATACGCCGCACCAGTTGCGGATCGGGCAGTGGTGGCGCGGTTACCCGGACCAAGCTATCCAGCGCCCCCTCGGCAAACGCACCGCCGGCGGCTGGCGACAGCCCCGGTGACGACACGAAGTTGAACGCGCTGCCTGCTCCGGTCGTTAGCGAGGCGGAGGTACCGCCGCCATGAGGGGAACTGATCGCAAGACGCGGCAACTCCCGCAGATCTGGCCCGCTGAGACGCTCCATCTGTTCGGCCATCAGGCTGACCTGTTCGGTCAGGCGCAGCAACACCAGCCGGTCCCCCTCGGACAATTCGCGGACACGCCCGCCCGGCAGGCGCACCAGCACCTGGCCCAGCGCGATCAGGCGCACGGCCCGGCTCGGGTTGACCAGGATTTGCGGGTTGGATTGATCGAGGCAGCCAAAGACATCGTCCAGTGCATCGACGCTGGTCGAGACGACGAGCGCAGCGCCGGCATGAGCAGCGCGCAAATCGATCCGGGCCAGGGCCGCCAGAACGGAGCCATCCACTTCGGGAATGTCGAGCAGCACGACATCCCCCAAGGCACGCGCCTCGTCATCGCGCAAGGCGGCCAGCCCGGTTGCTTCGGCGATGCGGAAACCGGCGGCTTCGGCATCTTCGCGCATTTGGTCGCGGACATGGGCGCGATCCGCAAAGATCGATAGCGACAGCTTCAACCCGGCCACGTCATGGACGGAGGCGCCATAAGCAAAATCTTCGGATACGGCGGCAAATAGCGTTTTGGTCATGATGTCTCGACTCCGGATCAATACCTAGAGAGTGAGAACAAACCATGGTCCTGTCAATCATATATGGAACATATCAAGATCAGGAATGGATTTAAATAGGTCCGATCTGGTGTTCAGCCGACGGGAGGTGACAATTCAATCGGAAAATGGGTCGCGCACCAGGATCGTATCCTCACGCTCGGGACTGGTTGACACCAGCGCCACCGGGCATTCGATCAGCTCCTGCACGCGCTGGATGTACTTGATCGCCTGCGCCGGCAAATCGGCCCAGCTGCGCGCGCCCGCCGTCGTCTCGCTCCAGCCGTCCATTTCCTCGTAGATCGGCTGGACGTTTGCCTGATCGGCGGCGTGGCTGGGGAAATAGTCGAGCACCTGCGTTCTTTCGGGGCCGACCAGCCGATAACCAGTGCAGATTTTCACCCGTTCCAGCCCGTCGAGCACATCGACCTTGGTCAGCGCGATGCCGGTGACGCCGGAAATGGCACAGCTTTGCCGCACCAGTACCGCATCGAACCAGCCGCAGCGGCGCTTTCGCCCGGTGACGGTGCCGAATTCATGGCCGCGTTCACCCAGGCGCTGGCCCACTGCGTCTTCCAGCTCGGTCGGGAACGGCCCGGCGCCGACGCGCGTGGTATAGGCCTTGACGATGCCCAACACAAAGCCGGTTGCCGCCGGGCCAAGGCCAGAGCCGCTCGCCGCCGTGCCGCTGACTGTGTTGGAACTGGTGACGAAGGGATAGGTGCCGTGATCGACGTCGAGCAGCACGCCTTGCGCGCCTTCGAACAGGATGCGCGCGCCGGCCTTCTTGACCCGGTTCAGCCGGCGCCACACCGGCTGCGCATATTGCAGGACGAACGGCGCGATTTCCTTCAGCGCGGCCACCAGTGCCACGCGATCGACCACCGGCTCGCCAAACCCGGCGCGCAGTGCGTCGTGATGGGCGCACAGCCGGTCGAGTTGGGCATCAAGATGGTCGAGGTGCGCCAGATCGCAGACGCGAATCGCGCGGCGGCCTACCTTGTCTTCATAGGCGGGGCCGATACCGCGCCCGGTGGTGCCGATCTTGCCACTGCCCGCCGCCGCTTCGCGCAAGCCGTCGAGCTCGCGATGGATCGGCAGGATCAACGGGCAATTATCGGCGATGGCCAGATTTTCGGTGGTGATCGTCACGCCTTGCGAGGTCAGCTTGGCGATTTCCGATTGCAGCGCCCACGGGTCCAGGACCACGCCATTGCCGATGATCGACAGGGTGCCGCGCACGATGCCCGAGGGCAGCAGGCTGAGCTTGTAGACCTGATCGCCCACCACCAGCGTATGCCCGGCGTTATGGCCGCCCTGAAAGCGCACCACCGCGTCAGCGCGGCTGGCGAGCCAGTCGACGATCTTGCCTTTGCCTTCATCGCCCCACTGGGCGCCGATTACGGTAACATTGGCCAAGCTGCGGCCCTTCCTGCGGTAATTTTCGGGAAATCGCCGGGCACGTAGAAGACTACGCCGAAGAGGGCAAGGGTGAGCCGAGCTGGTCGCTTTACAACGCCACCACCTCGTGCCCGTCCAGCCAATGCGTACAACCCAGCGCGGTGGCATCGTCGCCGGGCGCCAGCGCGGCCAGGGTGCGCCAGCCGATCGTGCGCAAACGGGCGGCAATCGCGGCCTCATGTCCCAGCGGCAGGAACAAGGTGTCGCGCGCAGTTTCCCGGGCTGCCTGCGCCTCGACCAGCGGATCGGGGTACAGTGAAAAGCCGATTGCCGGCTCGCCCGGCGCGCCGTCGGCACCAAGGATATGGTAGGAACCGCCCCGGCCCAGCGCCCCGCGCAAGCCCTCGGCATAGATGGTGAAGCCGAACCAGCTTTGATATTCGAAACCGTGACGTTCGGATGGGTCCAGCGTCAGGCGCGCCGATCCCGCCACCCGCGCAGCAATTGCGCGCAAGGCAGCAATGCGGCCTGCCAATGCACTTGCGGCAAGCGGGTTGGCGGCAAGTATCGCGTCAAGCCGCGTGATCGCACTGTCGAAAGGCCCGGTGGCATACAACAGCGGCAGAAACGCCTCACCGCCCGCCTCCACCAGCGCGCCGGCATCCTTGGCGTCCAGTTCGCGGCGTACTGCCGCAATCTTGTCCGGGGCCAGCGGCAGCGCCTGTTCGCCCAGCGCATCGACCAGATCAGGCAAAGTGAAATCCACCGAAATGCCCGTAGCGCCAGCGGCGCGAAGCGATTCGATGGCCATCTCGACCACTTCGCCGGCCGCCGCGACGGTATCGTTGCCGATCAGTTCCGCGCCCAGTTGCAGCCGCTCACGCGTCGGGTCCAGCCCCGCACCCGCGATCGTCAGCACTTGCCCCGCATAGTACAGCCGCAGTGGACGCGGCGCCTGTGCCAGCCGCGTCGCCGCGATGCGCCCCACTTGCGGGGTGATATCCGACCGCAGCGCCAGCGTGCGCAGGCTGGCCGGATCGACAAAGCGGAACATTCGGCGCGGCTGAATCCCTGCCATGCGGCTGGCCAGCGAGCGCTCGAATTCGATGGCGGGCGGCTGCACCGGGGCATAGCCATGACTGTCCAGCACATCCATGATTGCGCGCGTCATGCGCGCAGCGGCAGCGGCAGCCGGCGGCAGCCGATCCTCAAGCCCCTCGGGCAGCAGGTCGCGGTCGGTATCGTTCATGGCCGCGCGCTTTAGCGAGGGTTTGCGGCGCTGTCGAACTGGTAAGGGGGCGAGACTTTCAGCTATGCAAGCTGGCTTCGCGAGTAAACATTAAATTTGCTTGTGCACATTCAACATATTGATCGCGGCCAACACCCGCGCTTCGATCTCTTCACGGGGGAGGCCGCTTGGGATCGCCTCGCCAAACGCCAGTGTGATTGTGCCGGGGCGTTTCCAGCGGCGGTGGTAGAGCGGCCCGCTGTTGACCGCGACGGGCACCACTGGCAGCCCGATCAACTTGTAGAGCCCGGCGAAACCAGCCTGCAGTGGCGCCTGCACACCGTGCGGGGTGCGCGTGCCTTCGGGGAAGATGGCTATTCCGCGCGTCGTCGCGGTCAGGCGGCGGGCGTCAGCGACCATTTTGCGAAGCGCGCGGGCGCCCTGTTCGCGTTCGACCGCGACCACGCCATAGCCGTCGGCCACCCGGCCCCAGCCGGGCAGGCGCAGCAGTTCTGCTTTGGCGAAAACCACCGGATGGGGCAGCATTACCGGCAGGTCGATCGCCTCGAACTGGCTTTCATGCTTGAGCGCAACCATCACTGCGCCTTGCGGCACGATGCCTTCGATGCGGAGGTGGATGCCCAGGATATACCGTGCGCAGCGGCGATGGAATGCGGCCCAGCGGTTGCTGATGCGAGGCAGGCGGCGCGGTCGCAACCACCCCGCCAGCAACGCCGCCAGCACATAGAACACGCTGCCGCCGTAAAACACCGGGTAGAACACCAGGCTGCGCAGCACATCGCCCAGACGCGCAGGCACGTCTGCCGGATTTGGGTGCGTGCTCATCGGGGTCTCAGCGCCGCGATGCGCCGGGCCAGCAGCTTGCAATATTCCACGAACAGCGTGTTGAGCCGGGGCCGTGTCGGCACCGCGTCCTGCGTGATCGCTACATTGGCGGGCAACGTCCGGCGCAGTTCCCAATAGGCGCGCCGCATATGCCAGTCGGATGTGACCAGCCGCACCGCCGTGATATGCCGCAGATTGACCCATTTCAGCGCTTCTTGCGCGTTGGAGCGGGTGTCGACCGATTCTGCGCCCAGCGTGATGCAGCATTGCATCAGCCGTGGTGCGACGTGATAATCCGCTGCGAATTCCCGGCCCTGGACCTCGGGATCGACCCCCGCCACCAGCATCTGCCCGGCCCAGCCCCAGCGCAACACGTCCAGCCCGCGCGCAATCCGCCCTTCGCCGCCGGTCAATACAATGACCGCGCTGGCGTATGAGGATTTGCCCCCATCGACAGGCATGGGCAGGCTCACCGCGAAGACGATGAAGCCCAGCACCCAGCACAGCACCATCAGCGAGAGCAAGCGGAGCAACATCGCGCCGCTATAGCATCCCGCGCACGGAACTCAGCATGGACAAGCGCGCCGTCAGCATCGCCAACGCAACCCCCGCGACCGAACCCAGCAACAACATCAGCCCATCGCCTGACCCGAGCGCGCCGCCCGCGACGATTCCAGCGTCAAGACTGGCAAAGCGCTTGCCCAGGATCAGGATGACCGCCAGCGCAAGTGCCAGCCCGATCGCGCCACCGACTGCCGCAGCGATCTCGCAGGCCGGGACATGCCCGCCCAGGCGGAAATCCTGGAACACCACGCCGAGCCGCCCGCGCAAGCCCGGCAAGCGGTCGCACGGCAAAATCATCGCTTCGGCTCTGAACACACGGATCGTGCCGCGCGGCGGCCGCTGCGCCAGATACATCAGTTGTATTTCCGAGGAGTGCAACACACCACTATCAAGCCTCAATCCGCCGTAGCCGTCAATCCATGTGGACAAAAGGGCGCAAGCGTGACGGTTTAGTCGCTCCGGACTTGCCGGATGTGCCGTCGCCATGCTTTATGAAGTGGCTGATGATTATCGCCTGCCCCGCCTGTTCGACCCGCTATGCTGTGCCCGACAGTTCGATCGGCGTGGACGGGCGCGTGGTGCGCTGCGCCAAATGCCGGGAAAGCTGGTTTCAGGACGGGCCAGAGCTGGCTGAACCCGGCGCAGACACGCCTGCCGTGCCTGCGCAGCCGCAACCTGCGCCTGTGACCGATGCCCCGGAAGGGACTGCAGTGGCTCCGGTCAGCGTCCCCGCAGCCGCCCTTGCCAGCCAAACGGCGCCCCTGTCACCAATCGAGGCGTCACCGCCCAACGATTATGCCGATCTGGGACGGGCTCGCGATTTTGCCGAAACGCCATCCAGCTTTGCTCATGAACCGCCATTTCGTCCCCGACGCCATCGGCCGACCGCGTGGCTGATCGCGGCTGTGCTGTGCGCGCTGGTGGTGCTGACCGCGATTGGCGTCATGGCCAGGTTCGGCGTCCCCGATTGGTTGCCGTTGCCGCACGGGGCCTTAGCCGGGGCAGAGGGCACCTTTGCCGAAGTCGGGCCAAACTTGATACTGGATTTCCCGCAGGGCCGCCAGGAGCGGCGACGACTGCCCAATGGCAACGATTTTTTCAACGTCAGTGGGTCGATCCACAATTTTGGCAAAACCCGCCGCTCAGTGCCGACTTTGATAATCTTGCTACGCGATAGGCACAATAATATCGTCTACAGCCTGGAAACCGCATCGCCCAAACCTGTTCTCGCCCCTGGCGAAAGCGAAACGGTCAATCAGGCGATCATCGACGCGCCTAGCTCGGCACGTTCTGCCGAAATCGGCTGGAAACCGCGCTAAAAAAATCTGGCCGTGACGGCCGTCACGCGTAAGCCCAATCGAACCGGCTTAGTCATTTCCTTGTCAGGCACGAAGCCTGAGCGATCCAACAAGGAGATGACCAATGACCCGCTTCACCACCGCCGCTCGTTTTGGCGCCAGTGCCAGTATCCTGTGCACCATCGCTTCGGGCTTCCTGGCTATGACCCCGCCGGCTTTCGCGGCCGACGACGACAACATCCCGCAGGCTCGGTTAAATGTCGCCGGTACCGACTTCACCTCTGCCAAGGCGATTGCTGAACTCAAGAGCCGCATCCGCCGCACGGCACTGGATATCTGCACGACCAGGTCGGACGGTAAAACCCTGATGTCGCCGGACCAGCGCAAATGCTATGACACGGCCATGCACACCGGCCTGGCCCAGATCGAGGGCAGGCAACTGGCAGCGCTCCGCCAGACCACGACGAACATCGCCGCCGCCCAACCCGAGGAACACCTCACGCATTGAAATCAAGGTTTTCCATTACTGAAATGTGCCGGGCCCCGCTGAATTTTGCCAGCGGGGCCCGGTCCATTGACCCCATGAGGATGCTCCAGACATGAGCCCCGCCCAGCCAAAAGCCAGTCTCGCAGCCATCATCACCGCTGCTCGCGCCGGCAGTGTCCGCTACGCTGCTACCCTGTTCGAAGCCGGTGGCTGGGCCGCGCGCATAGACGATCCTGCCGCCCTGGCGACGCGCGCGCGCCTGCTGAAGGACGGCGCGTTGCTCGCCACCGGGGCGGAGCGCCAGCACTTGCTGGCAGCGGCCGCCGAGGCTTATGCTGCCGCCAGCCGGATCCGCCCCCAGCCTTACACCATTATCAACGAGGCGACGCTGCGGTTGCTCGGCGGCGATCGCGCAGCGGCGACCGCCATCGCCCACGCCTTGCTTGAACAATTGGCGAGCGGCGAGGCGAGCGGCGAGGCCATCGCCGAAACACCCTATTTCATCGCCGCGATCCGCGCCGAGGCGCAGCTGCTGTGCGGCGATATCGCGGCAGCGGCAGCGGCCATGCACCAGGCCTGTTTGGCCGATCCCGACGGCTGGTCGGACCGCGCCTCGACGCTGCGCCAACTGGGGTTGATCCTGGACGCACTAGACTCCGACAAGCATTGGCTTGATGTGTTTCGCCCGCCGCGCTCGCTGCATTTTGCAGGCCATCTCGGTATTTTGCCCGCAGCCGGCGAAAGCTTGCGGACAGAAGTCGACGCCTGGATGCAGGCCGAAAACATCGGCTTCGGCTTTGGTGCGCTTGCTGCCGGGGCGGACATCATCGTCGCCGAAGCACTATTGGCACGGCACGGCGAGCTGCACGTGATCCTGCCGACATCGCGGGAAGCCTTTTTCGCCCAATCAATCGCGCCCTACCACCCGGCCTGGGCCCGGCGCTTCGAGAGCTGCCTTGCAGCAGCGCACTCGGTGCAAAGCGTAACCTCGCTTGCCGGCGCCTATGAGCCGCTTGCTACCAGGCTCGCCAGCGATGTCGCGATGGGAGCCGCTGTGTTGAACGCGCGCATGCTGCAAAGCCAGGCCAGTCAGTTGCTCGTCATCGACGACGGGACGGACCGGTCAGGAACGGGCCGTTTTGGCGCGGGGCTGGGGACGAGCTATATCGGCGAGCGGTGGCGCGACACCGGCCGGCAGCATTGCATTGTTGCCCCGCGATCCGCGCCGGTGCTCGCCTCCGGCCTGCGCGAGCACCCCGAGGGGCGCGCCGATCGCCGTCTGGCGGCGATGTTGGCGATCACTTTCGATGGCCTCGATAGCTGCGACGAAACCCGCTTTGCCGAAGCTCTCGACCGCGTCATCGCGCCGTTTCGCGCAGCCTGCGCGGCGCTGCCCGTACAGCCCGATCTGACCTTGCCGATGGGCAACGCCCGGCTGGTCGCCTTTGCCGATCCTGATGCCGCCTGGCACTACGCGCGGGCGCTGCTGGCGATGAAACCGCTGGCGCTTGGGTTAGCGTCATTTGCGCTGCCGCTGCGTCTCGCCGGCCATTACGCGCTGGCTCACTGGCTTGACGACCCCGCCGCGCTGGTCGGGCGGGGGACCGCCGAACTCGCCGTGATTGCGGCATCGGCGCTGCCCGGCGTACTGACCGCGAGCGAGACGCTGGCCGCCGCGCTATTCGTCAATCTGGCCGACGATATGCTGGCGGAACATGTCGGCGAAGCGGGCGAGATCAAGCTCTATGCGCTGACCCCGCGCCCGCTTGTGCAAGCTTAGTAAACCAGTTCCTGCAGCCGATGTGGGGCCACGACTCGCAGGCAGTGCTCATCGCGCCAGACGATGCCGCGCCTTTCCAGCGCGCTGATCGTCCGCGACACAGTCTCGCGCGTGCTTTGCACTTGCAGCGCAAAATTGCTCAGCACCGGCGCCGGGCTGATCGTCATGGCGATGCCCGACTGGGCCTGACGCAGCAATTCGGCGTGGATCCGGCCCGTGGCCGACAGGGTGGCGCCCTCGACCATGCGCCGGGTGATGGCGCTGAGCCGTGCCACCAGCCGGCGCGATACCGCCAGCCCAACGCAATGGTAATTCGTCATGAGATCGAGAAATACGGCATTTGCAAAAGCCGCGCCCTTGCTGGCGACGACCGCCAGGATGTCGTGCCGGGCCGGTTCCGCTTCGAACAGGCCGGCCTCTCCGAACAGATCGCCCGTGCTGTATTCTTCGACGGCCACCAATCGGCCATCTACGGCAAAGGCGCACATCCGCGCGTGCCCGTCCATCAGGACATGGACATGCTCAACCACCCGTTCCCCCTCGACGATGACCGCCCGGGCGGGATAATCGCGCAGCCGGGCCTTGCCGGCGATGGCGGCAGCGACGGCGGAATCGCAGCCGAAGGTCTGGGCCAAGACCAGTTGCGCGTCGGTCGGGCCTGCTGCGTCCATGCTAGCGTTTTAGCATGGATCGGCGGTGGGGCAAACGAAGCGTCGTCTGTGCGGTTGACGGTTTGCGGCACCGGGCTACTTTGCCGGCAATGAACAGCCCCCTCGTTGCACGCTTAATTTTGACAATCGGCGTGACCGGGCATCGCGCATCCCGGCTTGCCGATGTCGACATGGCTGCGCTCGCCGCTGCGGTCGATGAGACGCTAGGCAAAATTGCGCTGGCCGCCGTCCTGCCCGGATTTCCAGTGCAATTGCGCCTAGTCACGGCGCTGGCCGATGGCGCGGACGCCATCGTCGCCGAATGCGCGGTCGCGCGCGGCTGGCAGTTGGCCAGCGTGCTGCCGTTCGCGCGTGAAGCCTATCAAGCCGATTTCGCCGCGCCGGAAAGCTTAGCCGCCTATCAACGGCTGCTCGCGGCGTCACACGCGGTATTCGAGCTTCCGGGCGTCCATCATGACGACGAAAGTCCCGGCGCCTATGAGCGGGCGGGCAGGATCGTGCTGGCCCAATCCGATATCGTGCTGGCGTTATGGGATGGCCGTCCGGCGCAGGGGCGCGGCGGCACCGCCCAGATTGTCGGCGAAGCGGTGGCCCAGGATATTCCGGTTATTCAAATCGATCCGCGCGGGGGGCGAGGCGCGGTGCTGCTGTGGGACGGCCTGACCGAGCACGATCTGGGCCAGCAAAGCGTGGCAACCGTGCCGCGCGGGTCGCTCGATGCCCTGCCCGGCTTGATCGGCAAGCTGTTGCTGCCGCCCGGCGATCGCATCAGCCGCGAGCAGATTGCGCAGCTTGCCAAACCCCGGCCACCGCGCGCGATGGTGGCAATTGTCTATCCGTTGCTGCTGGCGATAACCGGCGTGCAACGTCTGGCGCCGCGCCATTTCAGGCCCGCAGATGGCAAAGCCGCCGGCGCGCTGTTTCGGGAATGTTTTATCCCGGTGGCGCCGCGCACCGGAATTTTTGGTGCCAATCTGGAAACCGTGCTGTTGCCCCGATTTGTCCAGGCCGACACGATTTCCAACGAAACCGCACAGCTGTTCCGCAGCAGTTACGTATCCAATTTCATCTTGTCAGCAATTGCCGTGTTGCTGACGCTGCTGAGCCTGGCCTTGCCGATTTCCGCCAAGCCGCTGTTGTTGTTTCTGGAATTGCTGACCATCGCCACTGTCCTGGCGCTGACGACTGCGGGAAACCGGCGCGGCTGGCACGGTCGCTGGCTCGACAATCGCATCCTGGCCGAAAGCCTGCGATGCCTGGCGTTGTCGGCGCAAATCGGCAGATTGCACCGCGCAGGCGGGGGCCAGCGCAGCGACATCCCCGACTGGGTACGCTATTATCTGCGGCTGACGGCGCAGGAACTCGGCCTGCCCGACGCGGTTGCCGATCGCGCGTATCTGGGCGAAGTCCGCGCGGGCTTGGGTAATTTGATCGATTCGCAGATCGCCTATCTCGCCGGAGAAGCGCAGCGCATGCACCGGCTCGATCACCGTCTCCATCGGCTGGGGACCGCGTTGTTCGCATCGACCGCGCTGGCCTGCATCGTGGCGCTGGCGTTCGAAGCCGGACTGACGTTGCTTCATCGCGAACTTTCGGCAGCGGCGATGCATGTCTTTCTGGTCAGCATCACCACGGTAACCGCAGGCTTGCCCGCGCTGGGGGCGGCGATCTACGGCATTCGCATGCAGGGTGAATTCGCCACCGTCGGCGAACGCGCGCGCACGTTGCTATTGCAGCTGGGGGCACTTCGCCACACCATCGATACCGACGAATTGTCCTTCGACCTGCTGCAACGCCGGATCGAGCATCTGACCGCGCTGCTGACCACGGACATCGCCACCTGGCGCCGGACTTACCATGCCCGCCCGCTTGCACTGCCGGGTTGAGTGACCCGGCAAATTGCCAAATAAATTGCGTCAGGAGGCCTGTAAGCCGGGTTCTGTCTTGCGGTCGGTTTCCCTTCCGCATGGGCAGCCATTCCTCTTGGCGCGGCGTTGCCGCCGCGCTCCAGCAACCAACCCGGACAGTATGGGCGCGAAACCTGCCTGCATTGGCCCGGCTTTTGGCCGAACCGCTGCGCACTGTCCCTATTCGGTCTTGCTCCGGGTGGGGTTTACCATGCCGCTGCCGTTGCCGGCCGCGCGGTGCGCTCTTACCGCACCCTTTCACCCTTACCTCATGCTGTTCGCCCAAAGACGAAAAGCGTGATCGGCGGTTTGCTCTCTGTGGCACTTTCCCTAAATCCGAAAGACGAGCCTTCGGACCCGGCGGGCGTTACCCGCCACCCTTGTTTCGTGGAGCCCGGACTTTCCTCGGCGGAATAATTTCCGACGCGGCTGCCCAGCCCCCTGACAGAAATCTAAATAGCACTATCCGGGTCATCCTCCAAGCTGTCGCGCATCACCAGCAGTTCGAACAGCAGCGCCCCGATCTCGCCATCGACTTGCCCGTCGATGATGCGCGGCCGATAGCGGCGCTGAAAGGCACGGATTGCGGCATGGCCATCGGCGATGTCGTAGCCGAACCGTTCCAGCGCGAGGTAAAAGGCGCCGGGGTTTTCATGCAGCAGGCGAATACGCGGGCGCGGGGTTTCGAGCGCCAGCCCCAGGCCGGCCAGCATTTCCCAGTCGAACAACTCGCCCGGGTCCTGCTTGCGCGCCGGGGCGACGTCGGAATGGCCGACGACATTGGCCGGATAAATCTTGCACCGCCAGCAGATGTCGGCGAGCAGCGGCAGCAACGACGACATCTGCGCTTCGGGAAAAGGGCGATAGCCCCAGTCGTGGCCGGGATTGACCAGTTCGATGCCGATACTGGCCGAATTGACATCGGTAATCCCGCGCCAATAGGCCCGTCCAGCGTGCCAGGCGCGCTTGTCCTCGGCCACCAGCCGGATCACCGTGCCATCCTCGTCGATCAGATAATGGGCCGAGACCTTGGCGGCGGGATCAGTCAGCCTGTCCTGCGCCTCGGCAGCGCTTGGCATGCCGGTATAATGCAGCACCACCATCGAGATCGGCAGCACCCGCTCGTCCCAATTGGGCGACGAAACCTCGCGGTGGATAAGTTCGTTTATCAGGCGCTTCCCCTCTTCGGCCCCCAGAACTCAGCTGACTGGCAGCACCGCACCCAGCAGCAGCGCTTCGTCGGTCAGGGCATATTGCAATTCGCCGCCCACGCCGGCTGACAGTTGATGCAGCATCGCGGCGGGCGCGGTGCGGCTGGATAATTCGCTGGTCACCAGATCGCCCGCCAGCGCCCGGCCGACGGTGGCGTCAAAGGCGATTCGCGGGCCGGTCGCGCGCACCGCAATTTCGCACACATCGCCGCGCAATTCGGCGGCGATATCCAGCGTACCGCCGCGCACCAGCGACTCGATCGCGATCAGGCTGAAATTGAGCAGTACCTTCACTGCCGGCTTGGGCAGCGCATCGGCAGCAACCATCCAGCTCAGCTCGATTCGCCCATTGTTGCGGACCAGCGCCTCGATCAGCCCGCGCGGTTCGCTGGCGGAAATAGTTTCGTCAAAACCACCCGCCGCCCCGAAGGCAAGCCGAAAGAACTTGAGCTTGTCCGCCGAAATGCGCGCGCTTTGCTCGAGCAACTCAAAGCAGCGCTTGCGCATTTCAGGATCTTTTTCATCGGCCAGCAGCTCCAGCCCGTTGGCCATCGCGCCCACCGGGCTGAGCAGATCGTGGCACAGCCGCGAACACAGCTGACTGGCGATATCCAGCCCTGCCAGATGGTCGATGCCGACGTGGCCGGTATCAGGCCGTTCTGTAGCAAGATGGCCAAACTTGTCGGCAAGATTAGGCATGCGGTGCGCTCCTGTAACTGCGCAATGATATTCGCGAGCCAAGGGCTTGTCACAATCCGGCGCCGGGGACAATCCGCGTGATGCGACAATCCCGGCTTGCCCAGTGCTTTATGCGACAACAACTGGGCTTTATGCGACAACGACCGGGCTTTATACGGTGACAACGACAGGCAACACCTCGGTGAACCCCTGCGGAGAATCGCGCCAGAAATGCACTTGGTCCGCCGCGATGATCGCCCAGAGCCGGCCATCGCCGCCGGCATGCGCGCAATCGCTGGCCGACGGGCGGGGGTGGCCATTGGGGTGTGAATGGTAAAAGCCAATCAACACCGGGCCTGCGTTACGCTCGGCCCGATACGCGCCGATCAGCGCGGCGGGATCAATTTCGAAATGGCGCGCGGGCTCGGGATGCACATTGGCGGCAGGAATGGCTTGTGTGATTCGCGCAGGCACTTCCTGCGATCCCAGCAGCAGTCCGCAACACTCCAGCCCAGCGGTGTGCCGTGCTTCCGCGATCAGTGTAGCCATCACGCCACTTGTCACCTCGATATCCATGGCTATCTTTATAGCCATGTCTGGGGGGCAAAGCATTATCGAAGGCGTTACTGCCGAGGCCGGTCGGCTGGACAAGACCCTGGCGGACGCCAGCGGCTTGTCGCGCGAGCGAATCAAGGCGCTTCTGGGCGAAGGTCGTATCCGCCTGAATGGCCAGATCCTTACTCCCTCGGGCAGCCAGCCTGCGCGGCAGGTTCCTGCCCGCACGCACTTTGCCATTCGCCAGCCGCCGCCGGTCGCAGCGACAGCCGAGGCGCAGAATATTCCGCTGGTCGTCGCGTATGAAGACGATCAGTTGATTGTCATCGACAAACCGGCGGGGCTGGTCGTCCATCCCGCCCATGGCAATCTGGACGGAACTCTGGTCAATGCGCTGCTCCATCATTGCGCCGGCCAGCTGTCGGGCATCGGCGGCGTGGCGCGACCGGGCATAGTCCACCGCATCGACAAGGGCACTTCGGGGTTGTTGGTCGCGGCCAAGACTAACGCCGCGCACGAAGGCCTTGCCCGCCAGTTTGCCGACCATTCGCTTGAGCGCGCCTATTTTGCGGTCACTGCCGGCCAGCCCATGCCGATCGCCGGCACGGTGCGGGGCGCAATCGGGCGATCGCCGAACAACCGCAAGAAAATGGCGCTGGTGGAAGAAGGGCGCGGCAAACACGCCGTCACGCATTACCGCACGTTGGAGCGCCTGATCCCAGCGACCTCATCGACTTCGCGCGCCTCCTCGGCGGGCAGTGGTGCGGCGCTGATCGAGTGTCGGCTGGAAACCGGGCGCACCCATCAGATACGTGTTCATATGGCGTCAATCGGCCATGCGCTATTAGGAGATCCCTTGTACGGAGGGAAACCGGGGCCGCTGCGGCGACTGCTCGCCGAATTACGCTTCGAACGTCAGGCGTTGCATGCCGCCATACTGGGGTTTACGCATCCGACCACGGCTCAAAGTCTGCGTTTCGAGAGCGCGATGCCGGACGACATGCGGGAACTTATGGATGCCCTGCGCGCTGACGGTGCAAGCGGGACCAGATAGTCAAGCATGTCTTACATACATATTCCTGACCACCGCCGAAAAATGCC
Source organism: Sphingomonadales bacterium (assembly GCA_043740855.1). Taxonomy (GTDB): domain Bacteria; phylum Pseudomonadota; class Alphaproteobacteria; order Sphingomonadales; family Sphingomonadaceae; genus Novosphingobium. The sequence continues at coordinate 16,466 of JAYUBN010000036.1, forward strand.
ATCCAAGAATTCATGATCAGAGAATTGGCTCGTAAAGGACAATGGAAATCGTGACCAGAGAATCCAACCTGCCGGCGGTCCCCAGCCTCGGCACCGAGGCGGGACTCAACCGTTACCTCGCTGAAATCAAAAAATTTCCGGTATTGACCCCGGAAACCGAATATATGCTGGCCAAGCGCTATCAGGAACATCAGGATCCCGAAGCAGCGGCCCAGTTGGTGACCAGTCACCTGCGACTCGTCGCAAAGATCGCCATGGGCTATCGCGGCTATGGCCTGCCGGTGGCCGAGCTTATTTCCGAGGGCAACATCGGCTTGATGCAGGGCGTCAAGAAGTTTGAGCCCGATCGCGGCTTTCGCCTCGCAACCTATGCGATGTGGTGGATCAAGGCGAGCATGCAGGAATTCATTCTGCGCAGCTGGTCGCTGGTCAAGATGGGCACCACCGCCGCGCAGAAAAAGCTGTTCTTCAACCTGCGTCGCATGAAGAAAAATCTGGACGCGTACGAGGACTCCGACCTGCGCCCTGCCGACCTGACCAAGATCGCCACCGATCTGGGCGTGTCCGAGCAGGAAGTCGTCAACATGAACCGGCGCATGATGATGGGCGGCGATGCCAGCCTCAACGTGCCGCTGCGCGAGGACGGAGAGGGCCAATGGCAGGACGTGCTGGCAGACGACAAGCCGCTGCAGGATGAAACCGTCGCTCAGGCGCAGGAAGCACACTGGCGCCACGCGCTGCTGGGCGAAGCGATGGATAGCCTGAACGAGCGCGAGCGTGCGATCCTGACCGAACGTCGCCTGGTCGATGAACCACGTACCTTGGAGGAACTGAGCCAGGAATACCACGTCAGCCGCGAGCGTGTTCGCCAGATCGAAGTCCGGGCGTTCGAAAAGCTGCAAAAGGCAATGCAGTCAATCGCTGGGGAACGCCGTCTGATGCTGCCTGCAGCATAGTCGGGCACGAAGCCGACTAAATTATAATGCGGTCAGGCTGAACTTGTTTCCGCATCCCTCGTGAAACCGGAACGGTAGGGCTTGGGGTGCGATAAACACTATACCAAGTTTGGCGGAACGCTGCGATTCTCTCGCTTGAGACGCGCGCGTCAACGTTAACGGCACCAATAGCATCAGGGCTGATCACCTCAACCACACCCGGCAGAGTGGCCGAGCAGCCGGATGGTACGGCACAGGCGAGCGAAGCTTTGCGGATAGCAGGCAGGATCGCGGTGATTACCAATTTCAGTTTCGGCATGGTCCGCTGGAAAGCCATCCGACACCAGGGGCCGTCTAGCTCATCCTTGCTTCGATCCAATTGCCCACCAGAAAATTTGGTGTGACGCTGGCATAACCGGATTGCAGTGTTTCAAGCCAGATTGTGAGAAAAGTGGTGCACCCGACAGGATTCGAACCTGTGACCCCTGCCTTCGGAGGGCAGTACTCTATCCAGCTGAGCTACGGATGCGTGGACGACGCGGTTAGCAGCGCCATGAGCACGGCGCCAGAGCCTATTTTCAGGCCACGACTATTCGCAGGCGGGCGGCCAGGTTTCGCGCTTGGATGGTTGCGCGGCTCGGCAACGCCGCAGGCCTTATCGCAACCGTGCGACAGAGCATAACCATGGATAGAGCGCGAGAGCGACACCCATCGCGACTTCGGCGTCTTTTAAACTCAATCAAACCCACGGAACAGAAATCGCTCCGCCAGACCGGCCAGCAGCGCCGCGCCGCGTGGCAAAATCGCTTCGTCGAGCATCATTCGGGTGGAATGGATGCCGCAACACGCCGACCAGTTATCGCCTTCGGGGGCAGCGCCGAGGAAAAACATCGCGCCGGGCGCTTTTTCCAAAACATAGGAGAAATCTTCGGCGCCCATGATTGGTGTGGCGAGCCGCTGGAAGGCGTCCGCGCCGAACAGCTCGAGACTGACCGCCTCGCCGCAATCCACTGCGCGAGGATCGCAGATCGTCACCGGAAAACCGGGAGTGATAGTTACCTTCGCTTCGAGACCGTAGGCCGCAGCGATCCCGGCTGCCAGGCGGATGACCGCCTTGCGCAGGCGTTCGCGGCTGGCTGCCGACAATGTCCGCATCGTTCCCTGCAAGCTGGCGCGGTCGGCGATGACGTTGTGCGCGGTGCCGGCGTCGATGCGGGTGATGGTGACGATGACCGGGTCATGCGCGTCGAACTGGCGGGTGACGAGCGCCTGTAGCGCCATGACGATCTCGCAGGCGACCGGCACCGGGTCGAGGGTTTGATGCGGCATGGAGGCATGGCCGCCGCGCCCTTCCACGACGATATCGATCTGGTCGGCGGCGGCCATCAACGCGCCGCTGCGCCCGGCAATCTGCCCATGGCGGGCATTGGGCATGACGTGCAACGCAAAGGCGGCATCCGGCAGCGGGTCGAGCAGCCCGTCATCAAGCATATAACGGGCGCCGTGCCAGCCCTCCTCACCCGGCTGGAACATCAGCAACACCTCGCCGGCGAAGTGGGCAACACGGGCGCAGAGCAGTTCTGCAGCGCCTGCCAGCATCGCGACATGCGCATCATGGCCGCAGGCGTGCATCGCCCCCGGCGTAGTCGAGGCGAAGGGCAGTCCGGTTTCCTCCGGCATCGGCAAGGCATCCATGTCGCCGCGCAGCAGCACCCGGCGCAAGCTGTGGCCGGTGTTCGGGGCCAGCCCCTGCAACACCGCCACCAGACCGCTGGTAGAAGGCCCTTCGCGCCAGGTCAGTGGCAGATGCGCCAGCGCGGCGCGGATCTTGGCGCGGGTGCGCGGGGTGTGCAGTCCCAGCTCGGGCTCGGCGTGCACGGCGCGGCGCAGGGAAATCATCCCCCCAGCCAGCGCCTCGGCCTGGGCAAGCAGTGTCGTCTCGACCATCGGTGCAGGATACGCCGATCCGCCCGCGCGGCAACTGCTCTTGCGAAGGCTTATTGTTCTTGCATGTGCAGGGTGGGTTGCCACCCCTCGATCGCCGCCACCATGCGCCGGGCAGCGGCGTTATGGAGATGGACCGACCAGATCAGCAACAGGTTCAGCACCACCACTTGATAAACGAAATAATAAATCGGGCTGCCCGCCAGCATGGACAGGCCCAGCACGATCGCGCGCGGATTGGGACCGAGCACCTTGAGCAGGCCGAGCAGCGGCGGCGCTTCGGCGCGAGCCAGGTCGCCGATTCGCCGCAGCCGTTGCGGATCGTCAGCCGCATCAGCGACGGCGTCGTCAATGCGCCGGGTAGAGGACGCGACTCCTGCCGCGACCCCCAGATAAAAGCTGGCAAAGCCCGACAGGCCCCGCGACTGAGTCGCGGCGTTGGCTTGGGCGTGCGTGATCCTGAGCCAGGGTTTGGCATAGACCCACCACTGGTATGACCGCCGCTGTACCTCGACATGGTTCGACTGGATAATATGGCTGATGCCCCCCGCCACGAGCAGCGGCCACGCACTGACGCCAATCTGGAGCGACAGCAGCCAACCCAGCACAACATAGAGCACGATATGGCCGGTATAATCGCAGATGCCATCGACCATTTCGCCGATCGGGCTGGCGCGACCGGTAATCCGCGCGAGATCGCCATCCGCCCCGTCGATCACATGCCAGGTCATGTGCAGCGCCATGCCAAGCAGCGCCGAAATCGGCCACCAAGGCTGGGCATAGGCAATCGCTGCGGCTACCACGAACCCCGCACCGGCGACCGAGACGACGTTGGGCGTCAGCGGCGTGCGTGCCAATCCCCGCGCCAGCCGCCAGGCGAGCGGGTGATAAACATGGAAATTCAACGCGTCTTCCAATTCGCGCGGTCGCTCTGCTTGCAACTTCAGCGGTCTCCGTATTGAACTTTTGCCCTTTGTAATCATTTGTACCTAGGGCCATCTTGACGTCGCGCACCGGCTTGGCGGGACCGCGATCGCTGCATATAGAGCATTTCGCGTCAGAGCCAGAGTATGCGGTCTACGAGGTCCCGTACACTGCCAATTTGAAGGGAACAAGATTGTCGACGGCTGCCGTCATCCAGTTCAGCGGCAGCGCTTCAGCTGCCGGCCTTGTTGCGGGATTACCTGCGGCTGCGCGTGCCATTCGGGAAGCGGCGCTGTCCGGTCTCGGCGAGTGTTGGCTGAAAATTGACGCCGGTGGGCCGCTCCCCTTGATCGTCCGGCAGGAAATCACGCGACTGGCGGGAGCCATGCGCGTGCATGACCTGGACCAGCGACCGTCAATGGAACCGGCAACACAAGGTTGGGCAGATCCTGCGCATGCGCTGCACAGCGGGCGAGTGTTGCTGATTACCGGCGAAGCTCTGGTCGATGCCATCGCGATCCGCGCCGCGCTGGCCGCCGGCGAGAGCTTGAATCCCGGTTTGCGTTTCAGCGACGCCCCCGCCTTGGACCTGGCAGCCACGCCGGCGCGGCGCCATGCACCTCAGAACAGTGGCGATGGCGTTGCTGCGCGCTACGCGGCGGCGAGTCGGGTGATCATCAAGGCCACAGCCAAATCCACCGATGGGTTAGTGTCGCGCAGCCTGAACCGTCCGGTCTCGCAAGCGATCAGTAGCGGCCTGATGAAATTTTCCGGCATCCGCCCGATCCACGCCACGATGGGCACGGCGGCGCTGGCGATACTGATGTTCGCGGTTATGGTGTTGTTCGGCAGTCCGGTCGGGCTGGTAGCTGGCGCCATCCTGTTTCAGGCGGCATCGGTATTCGACGGGGTCGACGGCGAAATTGCCCGCGCGACGTATCGCACCACCGATCGCGGCGCGATGATCGACAGCTTGATCGATGCGGCGACGAATCTCAGCTTCGTTGCCGGCATCGTCATCAATCTGGCGCAGCGCGGTCGGTGGGGCCCGGCGATGTTCGGTATTGCCGGGCTGGCCATGTTGGCGCTAGGGCTGACGATATTGGGTACTCGCGCGCGGCGCAGCGGCGCGCCGATCACCTTCGATGGCCTTAAGGGGCGTTTTCGCGATAGTGGTTCGGGATGGGGGAAATGGGCGGTCTGGCTGACGATGCGCGATTTTCTCGCTCTCGCCTCGGTAGTGCTGGTAGTAGCGGGCCTGACCGAGCAGGCAATCATGGCATTTTCGGCGATTATGGCGGTTTGGCTGGGGGTGGTCCTGACCACTCATGCCCGACAATCTGCGCTCGGTGGTTGACCAAGACACTTGACCTGACGCAAACTTCTTGCTTTGGGCACTCACTTTCACAAGAACACTGAATTGAACCAGATGTCATGCATCTCCCCGGAGGGATTGAATTGAAGAAAGCAATCAAGGTCGCCGTGATCGGCGTAGGAAACTGCGCCAGTTCGTTGATCCAGGGCGTGGCCTATTACCGCTCTAACAACTCCTCGCAGGGGCTGATTCACGATCGCATTGGCGGCTATGGTGCCGGCGATGTGCAATTCGTGATGGGTGTGGATGTCGATGCCCGCAAGGTTGGCAAGGACATTTCGGAAGCAATTTTCGAGATGCCCAACAACACCACGGTATTCCACGCGCAGGTTCCGCTGGCAGGCGTCAAGGTGGTGATGGGCCGGATATTGGACGGCGTCGCCCCGCATATGACGACAGTCGGCGAAAAAGGCTTCATCCTGTCCGATGCCCCGGAAATAACCCGCGAGGCAATGGTCGCCGGATTGAAGGCTACCGGCACAGAAGTGCTGTTGAACTTCCTGCCCGTCGGTTCGCAAGAGGCTACCGAGTTCTATATGGAATGCGCGCTGGAAGCAGGCGTGGCGGTGGTCAACTGCATGCCCGTGTTTATCGCCAGCCGTCCCGAATGGGAGGCGCGGTTCCGTGCCAAGCGCATCCCGATCGTCGGTGATGACATCAAGGCGCAGATTGGTGCCACCATCGTTCACCGCGTGCTGTCCAGCCTGTTCGGCGCGCGCGGGGTCAACGTCGAGAAGACCTACCAGCTCAATACCGGCGGCAATACCGATTTCATGAACATGCTCGATCGCGAGCGACTGGGCAGCAAAAAGGAATCGAAGACCGAGGCGGTGCAGGCCATGCTTGTGAATCGCCTGGCCGATGAGAATATTCATGTCGGCCCATCGGACTATGTGCCGTGGCAGAAGGACAACAAGCTGTGCTTCCTGCGGCTGGAGGGCACGCAATGGGGCAATGTTCCAATGAACCTGGAACTGCGCCTGTCCGTGGAAGACAGTCCAAATTCGGCGGCTTGCGTGATGGACGCGATTCGTTGCTGCAAGATCGCGCTGGAACGCGGTGAGGGCGGCGCTCTGATCGGCCCCTCGGCTTATTACTGCAAGCATCCGCTGCAACAATTCAACGACGATACTGCGGCCCAGATGGTCGAGGAATATATCGGCGAAACCGCGATCGCGGCGGAATAAGCACGCTTTTTAATGATGGGAGCGGC
>JAYUBN010000037.1:0-7776 GCA_043740855.1 Sphingomonadales bacterium
TGAGAACATGGCTTCGAGGCCGCGGTTGGGTTCACCCACCAGCCAGCCCACCGATTCGTCATACAGGATCTGGCACGTCGCCGATGCCTTGATCCCCACCTCGTGCTGGCCCGCTTGCCCGACGCGCCCAGGGGAACCAAAGGCATCAGCCTGTTCCTGGTCCCCAAGCGGCTGCCTGACAGCGCCGGAAATCCCGGCAAGGCCAATGGCGTGTCCTGTCCCGCCATAGAACACAAGATGGGGATCAAGGCATCGGCGACGTGCCAGATCCTGTATGACGAATCGGTGGGCTGGCTGGTGGGTGAACCCAACCGCGGCCTCGAAGCCATGTTCTCAATGATGAATGCCGAGCGCGTTGGCGTCGGCATCCAGGGGTTGGGAATTGGCGAGGCCGCTTATCAATCGGCAGTCTGGTACGCAAAGGACCGCGTGCAGGGCCGCTCGCTGTCGGGCACCAAACATCCCGAAGCCGCCGCCGATCCAATCATCGTTCACCCCGATGTCCGCCGCATGTTGATGACGATGCGCGCGTACAATGAAGGCTGCCGGGCGCTGTCAGGTTGGGTCAGCCGCGCCCTGGACGCCGAACGCCACGCCGCCGAGCCCGACACGCGCGAGCGGGCAGCGGACTTCGTCGCACTGATGACGCCGGTGGTGAAGGCGCTGTTCACCGATCTGGGGCTGGAAAGCGCGAGCCTGGCGGTCCAGACTTACGGCGGCCACGGTTTCATCCGTGAAAGCGGGGTCGAGCAATATATGCGTGATGCCCGGATCGCGATGATCTATGAAGGCACCAACGGCATCCAGGCGCTGGACCTGGTCGGGCGCAAGCTACCGGCACATATGGGCCGCTATCTGCGCAGCCTGTTTCACCCGATCGCCAACTTCATCGAGTCGCATGAGCAGGACCAAGCCATTGCGCCATTCGTCACCGGGCTCAAGCGCGCGTTCGAAGCGTTGCAAGGCAGCACCGCGCTGATCGCCCAGCGCGGCATGAACGACCCCGAAGAGGGCGGTGCCGCCGCCACTGACTATCTGCGCCAGCTGGGGCTGACCGCGATTGCCTATTGTTTTGCCAAAAGCGCCGATATTGCCACGAAGCATCTGGCAGCGGGCGACGGCGAAGCCGATTTTTACCAAGCCAAGGTTCACACCGCGCGGTTCTTTTTCGATCGCATCCTGCCCCAGACCACTGCATGCTATTTGGCGATCAAGTCAGGCAAGGCATCGCTGATGGCAATGGACGAAGCTATGTTCTGAGCGGGCTGCGGTCGACAAACCGGGCTCTCAATTCCGCCTGCTTTTCCTGCTCCGGGTTTTCCAGTCAGCCACGCCGCCGCTGTTGACGATGTCTTCCGCCATCAGTTTCCGCCATCGGTCCAGGCGGGCCGGTGTCAGCGTTCCGGCCGCAATCGCGGACTGGATCGCGCAATCGGGTTCGCGCTCATGGCTGCAGTTGGTAAACCGGCATTCCAGCGTCAGCAGGGCGATATCGTCGAACACCTCGGCCAGGCCCGATGCCGCGTCCGATATTGGAAACTCGCGCATGCCCGGCGTGTCCATCAGCCAGCCGCCGTGCGCGAGTCGATGCATTTCGCGGGACGTGGTGGTGTGGCGCCCCTTGCCGTCATGTTCGCGAACAGCCTGAGTGGCGATGCTGTCCGAACCGCGCAAGGTGTTGACCAGCGTCGATTTACCGACGCCTGACGATCCCAGCAGGGCAACGGTTTCGCCCCTGCCGCAGTGGATTGTCAGTTGGCCGATGCTTGCGGGATCGCGCGCGTTGACGCATTCGACCTGCAGCCCGGGCTGCAAACCGCGAGCCAATTCGCGGAACCGTTCGGGGGCATCGGTCAGATCAATCTTGGTGAGCACGACGACCGGCTTCACCTGCACTTCGCGCGCGAGCACGAGATAGCGTTCGAGCCGGGGGATGTTGAAATCCTGGTTGCACGACGCCACGATGAATAGCGTGTCGACGTTGGCGGCGATACGCTGGAGTCGCCGGTCGTGGCCGGGTGCGCGCCGCTTGAACAGGCTGGCCCGGTCCAGGATGCGCACAAGTTTACGACTTTCGCGGTCGATCAGCAGCCAATCGCCGACGGTCGGGCGATCTTCCTCGCCACGCGAATCGGCAAGATGGGGGGATATCAGGCAGTCCAGTCCGGCGCCGGCGACCGCAATCTGGCCACGATGGATGGTCATCACGCGGACTGGCTGGCATTGCCGGTCTTCGTCGGCTGACATCTGGGTGCTGAAAAACAATTTCCAACCGAGGTCGGCGAGCGTGGTATCGTGCTCTGTCATGGCGTTGTCCCGGCGGCATTCATGGCTCGGCCCCGGATTGCAAGGAACTGCGAGCTTGGGCACACCGGCCAACAGACCGGTTGAACACAATGTCATTTGCCATGCCAAGCCCCGATGCCGACCGGCACCAGCCCGCCGCCAAGGATGCGCAAGCAGAGACTATTCTGCACGCCGCCATACGGCGTGGCCTACAACCACGCCCGAGGTTTACTCGGCCGCCTGCGCCGCTGCGTCGACCGATACATATTTACGGCCAAGCTTGCCCAGGTGGAAGCGCACGCGGCCGACGCCCAGCGCGAACAGCGTGTGATCCTTGCCGATACCGACATTGACGCCCGGATAAACGCGGGTACCGCGCTGGCGGATGATGATGTTGCCACCGATCACGTTTTCGCCACCAAACTTCTTTACGCCGAGACGGCGACCGGCCGAATCGCGACCATTGCGCGAAGAACCGCCAGCTTTCTTATGTGCCATTGCAAATCTCCCGAATCAGACGCCGACGGCCAGGATGCGCAGCAGGGTGATCTGCTGGCGGTGGCCATTCTTGCGACGATAATTGTGGCGGCGCCGCTTCTTGAACACGATCACCTTTTCGCTTTTGGCCTGAGCAATGATTTCGGCTGAAACCGTCACCGTACCAGCGTCGGCAATTGCCCCATCGTTCACCGCGAGCAGAACATCGCCCAGCGTGATCTTGTCGCCAGCTTCGCCAGCCAGCCTCTCAACAGCGATTTTATCTCCGGCGGTAACCCGGTACTGCTTGCCGCCCGTGCGCACGACTGCGAACATTTCAACTATCCAATCAAATAACTTGTCGCACCAGCCCGGCATCCGCAAGGACACAAGAACAATGCGCCCGGCCCGTCCGCCACAGCGGGCAGGGGCCGTAAGAAGCAGCGCCGTTAGTGGATGCCGCCCCGGCTGTCAACGCAGCTATACGCGTCAGCGCCGGATTTGCGTCCGTTCCATCCGGCTCAAAATCGCTCTATGGCCCGATAATGCCCTGTCAGCCACACCCGCGTGCCCACCCCGCTATCCTGCCTGCCATGCTATTGCTGGTCTGGTCCCTGAGCGGCTGTTCCGACGGCGGCTCCTGGTATCCATCGCTGGCGAGCCGGCCCGCCGAGCGGCTAACCGACACTGCGCCGCCAGCCGCACCCGATTCGCCTGCCCCGACCACCCCCGTACGCGCCGCAGCAAGCCCGCCGTCCGCCGATCTCGTCGCGCGGCTCAACCGGCTGGTCGAACAAGCTCGAAGCGCGCAGCGCGACTTTGCCGACAAACGGTCGCGCGCCGAACGGTTGGTCAGCGCCGCCGGGGCGGCTCCGGTCGGCAGCGAAGACTGGGCCCGCGCTACCCAAGCCCTGTCCAGCATCGAATCGGCGCGCTCGCTCACCGCTCAACCGCTGGCCGACCTCGACCGCATCGAGGTCGATGACCGCCTCGCCCATCCGGTACAGGCAAGCCCCGACGAAAACGCGGCGCAGCGCCCGGACGCCATTGCCATTGCGCAAGCCCGCGATAAGGTCGCGGCGCTGGTTGCTGCAGAAGACGAGATACTGGACAGGCTAAACGGGCGGCTTGCCCGCTAGGCCCAGCGGTCCAGATCAATATGATCTTGCGCGCGCGGCTCGACCCAGCGCCATTCGCCGGCCGATTTTTCGCGTTTCCAGAACCAGCTTTCGCTTTTCAGATGGTCCATAGTGAAATCGGCGGCGGCGAAAGCATCGCGGCGATGGCGCGCGGCGGCGGCAACAAACACGATCGGCTCGCCCGGCAACAGCACCCCGATCCGGTGAGCGATCACCAGCCCGGCCAGCGGCCAGCGCGCCAACGCCTGCTGCGCCAGCGCTTGCATACCGGCCAGCGTCAGCGGCGCGAAATGCCGCAGTTCCAGCGCCTCGATCGCATCGTCGCCGCGTACTTGCCCCACGAAACTGACGATACCGCCCGCGCCGCCATGGGCCGCTGCAAACCGGCCCAGTTCGGCAGCGGGATCGAGCCCCGATGTGGCCAGGCGGATGTCCGTCACGGGCTCGGGCATAACCTCAGCCCCCGCTGACCGGCGGCAAAAACGCCAGTTCGTCGGCAACCGCGATGATGCGATCACGGTCCGCGCACAATACGCCGTTGACCGCCAGCCGGATGCGCGGATCGGCGACCGCAGCGGCCAGAGCTACTGGCAGGCGCGCGATCACTGCTGTGAGCGATTCCGGCTTGGCGAGCGGCAGATTCAGCTCGGCGACGCCGGCAATGTCTTCCAGGCGTCCCAGGAACATCAGCCGCGCCATCAGCGCTCTATCCGCCGGTCATCGACATATGGCGGGCCAGCGCTGGCGCAGCACCGGGTTTGTCGATGACGAAATTGTGGCGCAGCGGCTTGATCCGCATCGCCAGATCCAGCGCCTCGGACAACGCCGCATCGGGCGCGGAGCAGCGCAGCGCGGCGCGCAGGTCGACCTGTTCGGTACCGCCCAGGCAGGCAAACAGCTGGCCGGTCGCGGTTACCCGGATGCGGTTGCAGTCCTCGCAGAAATTATTGGTGAGCGGCGTAATCAAACCAAGTTGCCCGCCGGTTTCGGCCACGGTGAAATAGCGCGCTGGACCGCCGCTGCGGTAGTCGCTGGGGGTCAGCGTCCACTGGCTTTCCAGCCGGTCGCGGACCGCCGACAGCGGCAAATAATGGTCGAAGCGGTCTTCCTCCACCTCGCCCAGCGGCATCACCTCGATCAGCGTGATAGCGCAGCCCTGGCCATGCGCCCAGGAGATCAAATCGGGCAGTTCCTCTTCATTCACACCCTTCAGCGCGACGGTGTTGATCTTGACCTTCAGCCCCGCCGCCTTGGCCGCCGCGATTCCTTCAAGGACCTGCGGCAGCGAATCGCGGCGGGCGAGTTTGGCAAAGCCTGCACGATCGCGCGTATCGAGCGAAATGTTGATCCGCTTCACCCCGGCAGCGGCGATGTCCTCGGCAAATTCGGCGAGGCGTGTACCATTGGTGGTCATCGTCAGCTCGTCCAACCGGCCGTGGCCGTCGTCAACGCCGATCCGGCGACCCAGCGCCCGGACCAGCTCGATCATGTCGCGGCGGACCAGCGGCTCACCCCCGGTCAGCCGAATCTTGGTAATCCCGCGCGCGATGAAGCCCAGCGCCAGTTCGTGCAGCTCTTCCAGGGTGAGCACTTCGGCACGCGGCAGAAAGGTCTGCCGCTCAGGCATGCAATAGCTACAGCGCAAATCGCAGCGGTCGGTGACCGACAAGCGCAGGTAACAAATTCGCCGCTGAAACTGATCGACAAGTTGGGCCCTAGCATTCATTTGTATTAAGATAACACTTTCGGGATTGTTTGCCTAGGTTGTCGCCTCGCTTGGCGCCCATAGCAAATAAATGTTATGCCAACGGCAGATACTGGCCGGTGACGCCATGCGCATCGGCAAGATAGGCATTGGCAGTGGCAATTGCACCCTCGTCCGCGCTCGCCACGGCATTGACCCGGATCGGCGCCAGACGACGGGCCAGCCCCTGCACCACGGCCAGGCGCCATGCCCGATGGCTATGATCGGCGGGACCGAACACCAGCGTCAGTGCCGCTTCGCCCGTTGGTCCAATGTGCGGCAGGATTTCTGCGTGAAACTGAGCGGCAGCGCTCAGCGGCTCCTCGGGCAAAGCTCCGACCCAAACCATACCCATCAGCGGCGGGCCCGGGTCAGCGTCATGCCGATCGACTCGCCTTTCTCACTGATCGCCAGCTTGACGATCTTCACCGTGATCGATTCGACCCGCGCATCCGAAATGAACAGCGTTTCGCAAATGTGATCGGCCACCGCCTCGATCAGCTTGAAATGCACCCCCGGCGGCAAGCCAGCGGTCGCGGCAAATTTCAAATCCATGTAATTCTTCGAAGCGCTCAGCGGCGTGTCCGGCTGATAACGATCCGCCACGCGCAACTGCGCCGCAATCGAAATGCGCAATGGTTGGGGCTGGCCGGTTTCCTCCGAATAAATGCCGGTCAGGACATCCACTTCCAGATCGGCAATCTCAAGGATCAGGCTATCGGCCAAGCAGCAATTCCTCGAAAGCGGGGATGTCGGCCGATGCCATTTTGCCGGGCAGAAGTCCAGCAGGGTGGCGGGGTGCCAAAATTCTGGACCATCCGCATCAATTATGCACATACCCGCGCAGTTCATAGGACGTCAGCTTTTCGCGCACCGCCAGATGATACGATCGCGCCAACTCAGCCTGCAATATTCGGTAAGTGCTGTGATTACCGCCGCCGCGCTCGGGATATCTGGTGTAGATTACGCTGGGGGCCAGCGCCAGAATGCGGCGCTCTTCGTCGGCAGGGCTGACGCCAAGGGCGCGGGGCGAGTTCTCTGCCGCGAAATCCAGATGGCCCGGAAACACCCATTTTGTCGGCAGGCGCGAGCCCGTCCGCAGATAGAGCGCTGAATATCCGTCGTAAACATAGATTGGCCGCGGAGCGGCAAGGGCGAGGCTCGCCAGCCGTTCCAGCGAAGCGCGGTCGCCCTTATGCGCGGCATTATGCGCAAGTACGGCCTGCCCGGCGATAAAGGGCAGCGGCAGGAACCACAGCCAGCGCGGATTGCGCAAGGTCGGCGCCCCGGTCAGCAAGATCGGAGCCAGCAGCGGCATTGCATAATGGGGCGTAACGAACATCCGCATTCCCAGATACCCGCCCGCTGCTACTGCAAGCCATAGCACCGCAAAGCGGTCGGCCCGGCTGTGCCAGATGGCTGTAACCGCCAGACCCAGCAGTGGCGACAAGATCAGCGCCGTCGCGGTGAAACTCAGCGCCTGCGTTTGCAGCGATTCAGGATATTTACCAAATTGAGACTGGAAATTGGCGAAAATAAACGGCTGAAGATACCCGTGCAGCGCATAATAGGCGGCAACTGCCAGCGTCGGCAGGATGGCGCAAAAAATCCATAGCATCGCGGTCCCGACGAAGCGGCTGACCCGAGGATCTGACTGGAACCGTGCCCACAGCAACGCACAGCCAAAAAACGCGCCTTCAAAAACCACCGTGTATTTGATTTGCAGCGCTGCGCCGACCATCAGCATGATGCCCGCCCCAACGCAGATTTCAATCCGCCGGCAGCTAACGGCCCGGCGCACCAAAATTGCTACGGCCAGCATCGGCAAGTTGAAGAATATTTCGGCCTCGCCGCCTTCACCCTCCATGAAGTTGAGCCACAGGATGTAAAGGCAGCCCGCAACGAGCGCGCCCACCCTGCCCGCCAAAGGCTTTGCCGCCGCGTAGATCAGCGCAGCGGTGGCGGCGACAACGGCCAGCGCCATAATCTGATATTGGATGACCCCCGCCCCCCCCAGCGCCCTGATGGCGGCATAGATCAGAAACAGCCCGACCGGCTTGCGATCGAAAATATCGACATAAGGCAAGGCACCGTGCAACATCCGGTCGCCCACCAGCAGATAGAATTGCT
>JAYUBN010000038.1:0-22811 GCA_043740855.1 Sphingomonadales bacterium
TGGTACATGGGCGCGAACGTGCCCGGCAAGACCCGGGTATTCCTCCCTTACATTGGCGGTTTGGGTGTCTATACCGATATTTGCAACGATGTAGCGGCCAACAACTATCGCGGCTTCGTGCTACAGTGATGAGTGGTTCAGTAATGGCTGGCAAAATCCCCCTAAGTCGCACCCTGCCCGAAGTGCTTGGCGAACAAGCACAGCTACAAGGATCTCACCCGGCCGTGATCGCCGACGGCGTCAGCACCAGCTACGCCGATCTGGTCGCGCGGGCGCATCAGGTAGCCTTGGCCTTGCTCGCCATGGGCGTACAGCCGGGCGACCGGGTCGGTGTCCTGATGAGCAATCGGGTTGAATGGCTCGAAATTTGCTTGGGCACGCAGATCGTGGGCGCCACGCTGGTGCCGATCAGCACCTGGTCAAAGCCGCGAGAAATAGCGTTCATCCTCACCGATGCCGCCGTTCGCACCCTGTTTGCGATGGCCGGGTTTGGAAGTGAAGATTTTATCGCGAGTGTTGCCATGCTCGCTGCCGAACCCGGCTGGCAGGTCAAGGACTGCATTCTCGTCGGCGCCGCTGCGGCTGAAGTCCCGCAACCCTGGCTGGCTTACGAAACGGTGCTCCGCGACGCGTCGTTGTCGGTCCCGATCCCCGCGCCAGTCGTGAAAATGGCTGTTCAGCCGCAGGACGATGCGCTGATCCTGTATACCTCGGGATCGACCAGCACCCCCAAAGCGGTCAGGCTTGCGCATTATGGCCTGATCGAGAACGGCTTTCACATTGGCGAGCGGATGGGCCTTACCGCGCAAGACCGCGTGCTGGTGTCGGTCCCGCTGTTCTGGGCCTATGGCTCGGCCAACGCGCTCCCCGCCATATTCACGCATGGCGCGACCATGGTGTTGCAGGATCGGTTTGAACCCAAAGGTTCGCTGGCGCTGATCGAGCAGCATCGCTGCACCGCGCTTTACACCCTGCCGACCATGACCGCCGCGATGCTTGCCGAACCCGGCTTCATGCCAGCCCGGACCAGCAGCCTGCGTACCGGCTTGACCACCGGAACGCCGCAGGACATCATCAGTGCTGCGGTTGAGCTTGGCGCGCAGCAGATTTGCAATATCTATGGGTCCAGCGAGACCTACGGCAATTGCTGTGTGACCCCGGGCGAATGGTCGCTGGAGCGCCGGACTGCTTGCCAAGGTCCACCGTTGCCGGGCGTCACGTTGAGAATCGTCGATGCGGTCAGCAACGAACCCGCTCCAGCAGGCGAACGCGGTCTGATCGAGGTGACCGGCTATCTGATGCGCGGCTATGGCGGATCGAGTGCGATCCTCAACAGCGACGTGTTTACACCGGACGAATGGTATCGCACCGGCGACATCGGCTATTTGACCGAGGCTGGAGATATTGTGTTCTGCGGTCGTCATTCGGAGATGATCAAGCGTGCGGGGATCAATGTATCACCGGCGGAAGTTGAAGACATCCTGATGCAGCACGCGGATGTGGCGCAGGCCGGGGTTACGGGCGTGCCCGATGCCCGGCGGGGCGAGATCATCATCGCCACTGTGGTGCCAAGCGTTGGCACGATGCCGACCGAAGCCGCGCTGCTCGCGCATTGCCGCGCACTGGCCTCGACCTACAAGGTGCCCGACCATATCCTGTTTCGTGACCGCCTGCCGATGACCGTGACCGGAAAACTCATGCGCAACGAACTGAAAAACAATGCTGTGGCAGCACTTGCCGGCGATCTGCAGGAGCGCGGCCATGACGCATGAAGCCTGGGGCCAGTGGGGCGACAGCGACGAGATTGGCGCACTCAATCTGGTTACGCCGGCGCAGGTCGTATTGGCCGCGTCGCTGGTCCGGCAGGGACGAGTGATCGCGCTGGCGCAGCCATTGTCGAAAAATACCGCGGTGCCGTCGCTCCGTCCGGGCTTTCAGCATTTCATGACCCGCGATGGTGGCGATTATGCCGGCGGCGCGCCTGCCAAGGGCGGCTTTCAATTCGCCGATGACAGTGTCGTCATGCCGCTGCATATCGGCACGCATCTTGATGCGCTGTGTCACGTGTGGTGCGAAGACCAGCTTTATAATGGCCATCCCGGCAATGGCACGACCAGCACCGCTGGCGCAAAAAGATGCGGCATCGATAAACTGCCACCGATTGTAACGCGCGGCCTGCTGCTGGATGTCGTGGCGCTGCATGGCGGACCGCTGGCCCCCGGCCAATCGATCGGCTGCGCCGAACTGATGCGCGCCGCCGAGCAGGCCGAGGTGACATTGCGCGCTGGCGATGCCGTGCTCATCCGCACCGGCTGGCTGGAGGCGCAAAAGGGCCTGCCATCGCGGGCGGTGGATTTCAACACCGAGCCGGGCATCGATGTCGAAGCGGCGCTATGGCTGGCCGAATCCGGCGTGGCCATGGTTGGCGCCGATAATTTCGCGATCGAGGCGATGCCGTTTCCGGATGGGACCATATTCCCGGTGCATCAACGCCTGATCCGCGATTTTGGCATCACCTTGCTCGAAGGGCTGGTGCTGGAAACGCTGGCTGTTGCGGGCGTGGCAGAGTTCCTGTTCATCGCGGCGGCGTTGCCGATCGTGGGCGGCACCGGCAGCCCGGTCACGCCGCTTGCGATCTATTGAATCAAGGCCATTCGGTTGGATCAGGAAATGCCACCTATGTCATTCGGCACCGAGCCCGATGCCGGGATTGACGCCCCGGCCCGGCACGTCATCGATGGCTTGAAGAAGCTGATCTGCCACGAAATTCCTGCGGCACGCGACATCGTGCTGGAACGATTGTCACGATCGGCTGGCGGGCTGTCGCGCGAAAACTGGTCGCTGGATGCCAGCTGGACCGATGCCGGCGGTCGCCATGAACACCGCCTGATGCTCATGCGTGATGCCGCCGGAACCCTGCTCAAGACCGAACGCTCCCGCGAGTACGATGTTCTGAAGGCGCTTGAAGGCAGCGGCGTTGCGGCCCCGGCGGTGTTCTGGATGGATGCGGACGGGCGCTTTCTGGGCGCGCCATCGCTGGTGATGGCGCGGATGCCCGGCAATTGCGACTACATGGTCCTGAACGGCGATCGACCGCTGCCCGAGCGGCTGGAACTGGCGCATGCGTTCCTCGAATTGCTCGTGGGAATTCAGGCGGTCGACTGGCGGGCACGGGGGCTGGGCGAACGTTTGGGGGTGCCCGGGGTTTCGCCCGGGAAAACCGAACTGGGCCAGTGGGAAGCCGAATACCGGCGGGTCCAGCTCGAACCGCATCCGGAACTGGACTATGTGCTCGGCTGGTTGGGCCGGACCGCCCCGCAGGCCGACACGGTGGTGCTGGTTCATGGCGATTTCAAGCCGGGCAACGCGCTGGTCGAGCACAATCGCATCACCGCCAAGCTTGACTGGGAGACCGCGCATCTGGGCGACCCGCTGGAGGACCTTGGCTGGATCACCAATCCGGTGCGCAAGCGCGAACATCAGATTCCCGGCCACTGGGAACGCCCGCAGATCATCGCGGCCTATCGCGAGCTGACGGGCCGCAGTGTCTGCGAGGCTGACCTGACCTGGTGGAATGTGTTCTCGTGCTGGAAGCTGGCGGTGGTGCAGTTGACCGCGGTCAATGAATTCGTGGCCGGGCGCTACAACCGGGTTTTCCAGACGCCGACCTGGTTGTTCCGACCGATGCTGCAAATGATGGAAGGTGCAGGATGAGGCCGACCGTAGAAGAACAATTGCAAGGGACCTGCCGAATTCTCGAGACAATTATTGCGCCCTGCGTGGCCGACCCGTTCGCGCGCACCATTCTCGATAATCTCGTGGCGAACCTGCGCATGGTGACCGCCGCGCTGCCGCAGGTCGCGGGATTTCAGCGTTACGACAATCAGGCCACGCTGCACCAACTGCTGGCGTTGCGCGACGCGCTGCCGCCTGAACTCGATGCCCGTATCGACCAGGCCGTGGCGGCAGGCGAACCCGACGTCGATGACGCGGCCGCGCAGGACGACCGTAACCAGCTGCTGCGGGCTTTGCTGGCTCAGGCCCTATCCAGCGCAAGCTTGTCGCCCGACATGCGTCACGCCGTCGAGGGCTACATGATCGACCGGGCATCGCGCATGCCGATGCGCTATGTGCCGACAGTGGCGCCCGTCACCACTTCAACTGCGAGACCGTGAACCATGCTGACTGCCCTTGACGACACGCTTTGGCATCAGTTGCCGACGACTTTCGATCATGTCTGGACCAGCGATCCACGATTTTTCGACCGCTATTGGTTCGCCATCTATTCCGGAGATGGCCGGGTCGCCATCCAGATCACGATGGGTGCCTATCGCAACATGAACGTGCTCGATGCCGGAGCGGTGATGATCGTCGACGGCAAGCAGTATAATCTACGCGTATCGCGTTCGCTCAATGGCAGCGTCGAAACGGTCTGCGGGCCAGTACGGATCACCCCGCTCGAAGCCCTGAAGTCCTTCGAAATCGTGATCGAGCCCGGCGCCGGTGCGCTGCACGGCCGCATCCAGTGGGACTGTGTGGAGCCCGCGCGCGAAGAACATCCGCATTATACCCGCCTGCAGGGGCGCACCGTCGAGGACTATCGCCGCTTTGACCAGATCGGGGTAGCCAGCGGCTTTCTGGAGGTCGACGGCAAGCGCGTGGAGATCGACAATTGGTGGTCTTGCCGCGACCATTCATGGGGCGTGCGGCGCGGCATGGGCATACCCGAGCCGGTGACCGGTCCCAAAGTGCCGCTCTCCGAAAAAGGCCATGTCATGTCCTTCCTGTTCTTCTCCACGACCATGATGAGCGGGCACCTGCTGTTTCAGGGGCGTGGCGATGATGTGCCGTACACCACAGGTGTGATCACCCGTCGCGATACTGACGAATTCAGTCATGCCACCAATATTGCGCTGGAGGTCGAGTTGCATGAAGGCACGCGGCGCTTTCGCCGGGCCGGTGTCGTCGCCACCTTCGCGGATGGCAGGCAATTGCAGCTGGATGTGCAGGCGCAGGGCGCGTCGGTTGCCATGCAGGGGCTGGGCTATAGTGGCGGTTCCAACGACGGACGCGGGCTGGGCGCTTGGCGCGGCGAGAACCACTTGGAAACAGACGTCTGGGACGTCTCTCACCCGTCAAAGATCGTATATCCGGATGGTACCGCGAAAGAACACTGGCACCGCATCCAGCCGGTGGCAATTACCGCCATCCAGGATGGCGAAACCAGCAGCGGCACGGGCAGCATGACGCTGACGATCGCTGGCCGGTTGCCCGAACATTTGCTGGTGAAATCCGGTTCCGAGTAATGCGCCCGGGGCTTGCGCGACCGGCTTGTCTTCGTCTGTCCTGGCGGAACACCTGCGTCCCGGCGATCGCATCATCGTCGGCCAGGCAACCGGCGAGCCGGTAGGGCTGATCGAGCAACTGCTTGCGTTGGCGCCACAGGTTGCGCCGCTCAAGGTTTTTTGCGGGTTTTCGCTCAACCCGATCTGGACAGGCGCGGTGCCTGACGGGCTGCGTGTTTCGACTTACTGCGGGCTGGGCTCGATGGGAAAGTTGGTTGGGCGGGCTCAGGCGCAGGTGATCCCCTTCTCGATGTCGCAATTGAGCGCGGCGCTGTTGTCGCGCGTCATGCCCGTCGATGTGGTGCTGCTGCAGGTGTCGCCCGCCGATGCCGATGGCTACCACAGCCTTGGTTGTGCCGTCGATTATGTCTGGGAAGCCGTGCAGATGGCGCGGGTCGTGGTGGTCGAAGTCAACGCCAGCGTGCCGGTGACCCGCAGCGACTGCCGCCTGCACGCAAGCCAGGTGGTTGTGGGGCTAAAGAGCAATTCGCCATTGCCCGAATTGCTGCCTGAGCCGATTGGCGAGATGCAAATGCGGGTCGCCCGCCAAGTTGCGAAACTGGTACCGGATGGCGCTACCTTGCAGCTCGGGATCGGTCGGCTGGCCGATGCGGTTGCGCACGCGCTGAAGGATCGCCGGGGGCTGCGCATTCGGTCCGGCATGGTCGGAGACTGGTTTGCAGAGCTGGTCGCGGCTGGTGCGATCGATGATGCGGCGCAGGCTGATGGGGCACAGGATGCCTGCCTGGCGTCGCTGGCAGTCGGCAGCCGTGACTTGTACGGCAGCCTGTCGCATGACGGCTTGCTGGGCTTTGCGTTACCCGCGCAACTGGTCGTGCCGATTGCGGGGTCGCCGTTCATGGCCATAAATTCGGGTATCGAGGTCGATCTGCGCGGTCAGGTCAACGCCGAGTTCCTGGGTGAGCGTTACATCGGCGCAGCGAGTGGCCAGCCGGACTATTTCCGGGCAGCGCGGCGATCGGCAGGCGGGCTGGCGATTCTTGCCCTGCCATCGGCCAATGAACGCGGGGATAAAAGCCGCATCGTACCGCGCATAGCCTGCGGTTATGTCACGACGGCGCAAAGCGATGTCGACGTCATTGTGACCGAGCATGGGATTGCAGACATCAGGGCTACCGATTTTGAAGAACGCCAATCGCGTATCGTCAGCATCGCCGATCCGCGCCTGCGTGACGGGTTGCGTGACCATGTGGCCCATCAGGCGTAGCGCGCCGCACCGTAAATCTGCACCAACCCGCCTGTGCCGAGCCTCGTCGAAGGTTTGCATCGCAGCCGGCAGGACGGCGACAGGCCCAGCCCTGCGTCAACTCCGGGCATGGCTGGTTCACAATTCCAGAAGCTGTTGTCGCGCGCTCAATCTCGTGCGGGTTGTGGACCGACCGGCACTCCCGCCATTGCCAGGATAAGCTCTGACGTGGTCCCGGCCAACTCTTCGATCGATAAACGACCTTGAGGGCGATACCAGACATAGGCCCAACTCACCAGACCACCGATCGCCAGGGCTGCCACGCCGGTGTCGGACAGATGGAAACTGCCGTCGGCTACGCCACGATCCAGCAGCGCGACCAATTTGCGGTCAAAATCGCGCCGCAAGTCGCTCAGCCGCTGATAGTCCGGGGCTTCGAGATGCTTTTCCTCGCGCGTTAAAACCGCAATGTTGCGCTGGTTTTCCAGCACCGTCATAAGAAACTGCCGACCCAGATAGCGCAATTGTTCGGTAGGCGTTGCGTCCAGCGCCAACGCCTCCGAAATCGCCACCAGCGAGACGGCAACGCCGCGCGTGCAGATTTCGGCCAGCAATTCAGCTTTGGACTTGAAATGTCCATAAATGAAAGGCTTGGTTACACCCAAGTGGACCGCGATGGCGTCGAGCGTCGTTTTTTCATAGCCATGCTCATAAAAAAGCAGGGCGGCAGCTTCGATCGTTCGCTCGCGTTTGAGCGCGGCGACTTCGTCCTTGATCAAGATCGTGATATCCTCAAATTGCCGGTGCGGTTCAGCGCCGGGCCAGGCGTTTTACGCCGTTACGCCGATAATCGCGCGCCAATGACGATCGATACCGCCGCGGGTCAAGCTCCAGGCCATAGCGCGGCGAGTGGGGAAATTGGCCTGCCATCCACGCCTGCTCGGCTTCGATCGCCGTCTGCATTTCCGGTTCCGAGGGGCGAGCGACCGCGCCAGTCGCCATGGCGGCGATAAATGCCGCCTGATCCTCCATCATGCGGATATTGCTGCCGCCGGTGACATCGAAAAAGCCAATGAAATAGAGGCCGTCATGCGCGGGATGAGTCACCCGGCGGTAAAGCTTGAGCTGCGCGCTCGCGGGTGTCAGCGGCGACAAATCACTGGTCAGGAACGGAATGGCGGTGGTGTAGCCGGTCGCCGCGATTATCGCATCGAAGTCCTCGGCACTGCCGTCGGTGAAGGTCACGGTGTGGCCGTTCACGCTGGCAATCCCTGGCTTTACCCCGATGCGTCGCCACGCAATATGCGCGATCAAGGTCGGGTGGCTGATCGGATGGGTACGGCCCGTGGGGGTTTGAAAGCCCCAGTTCTCCATTTTGCCGTGAAATATTTTGGTCAATTGCGTGCGGATCCAGATGCGCCATGACCACGGCAGCAATGGGTGTTCCAGCTTGAGCAAGGTGCGCGAATTGGGCGCACCGAACATCATGCGAGGCATGATCAGTACGGGCGAGCGCGCAGACAATACTGTGCGCCGGGTGTGGGCGCACAGATCGGCGGCGATATCGACCCCGCTGTTGCCGGGGCCGATGACCAGCACGCGTCGATCGGTGAACGGCGTGGGCACCCGATAGCCATGCGCATGGAGGTAAGTACCGGCAAATCCGTCGATCTGCGGCGGGTGTCGCGGGACGCTTTGATGACCGGTTGCGACCACCACGCCATCGAACAACCGCACTTTGCCCGATTGGAAAGTGATTTGATATTGCGCGCCAACGCGCACGATCGCCTCGACGCCGTGCTTGAAGGCGATCCGCCGGGTCAAATCGAAATGATCGGCATAGCGGACAAAATAGTCGGCCATTTCGACGTGATCAGGATAAAGGGTATTCGCGTCAGGAAACGGAAAATCGGTAAAGGTGCTGACTTTTGCTTCGGAATTGATGTGCAGCGAGCGATAGGCCGGGCTCATGCCGCTGTCGTTGTCATAGACCCACAGCCCGCCGATGTGCGAACCGAGTTCAAAAATCTCTACCTCGATCCCCTGAGCGATCAGGTTTTTCGCGGCACACAGGCCACCCGCGCCCGCGCCGATCACGGCATAAGTTTTGGTCATGACCGGTCCGCGATCCAGATGCAGGCGGCGTCGAGCGCTTCATCCGCCCGATCGAGCCAGCCAACCCAGGACATGAAGCCATGGTTCATGTCGCCATAATGGCTCAGGACGACATTGCCGCCTTCTGCCACCAGCCGCGCGGCCAGTTGTTCACCCTCATCGCGCAAGGGATCGTATTCAGCCGTCATGATATAGGTGCGCGGCAGGCCGGCCAGGCGTTCTGTCCGTAATGGTGACGCATCGGGATGGGTGCCATCGTCAGGGGTGTTGAGATAGTGCCCCCAAAAATAGTGCATATCGGCCGCCGACAACCCGTAACCGCTGCCGCGCTCGGCATAGGACAGGGGCGCCGGGTCGGGGTAGTTAGTGACGGGGTACATCAGGATCTGCCCGCTGACGATGGCGCTGGCATTGGCGCTGCCAGCGTCGCGCAACCGGATTGCGGTGACCAGCGCCATGGTTGCCCCGGCGCTGTCCCCCGCGACGATCAATCGTCCAGGGTCGCCCCCGATCTCAACCGCATTGGCGTGTACCCAGCGTGTCGCCGCCAGGGCGTCATCGGGTCCGGCGGGGAACTTGTGCTCAGGCGCCAGCCGGTAATCCACCGAAACCACGACCGCGTGCGCGCGCTTACAGAGTTGGCGACAGAGGCCATCATGGGTATCGATGCTGCAAATGACGAACCCGCTGCCGTGAAAGAAGGTCACGATCGGGTGGCCGAATGCCGAGTCAGGCCGGTAAATGCGAATGCGAATGTCGCCGCGCGGGCCGGCAATCCAGCGATCTTCGACATGGGCAACATCGACGATTGGCACTTTTGCGTAACGCGCCAGATCGCCCGCGCGGATCTGCGCCGGGGTCAGGCTGCTCAACGCCGGCAGTTGCGCCGCTTTTGCAAGCATCGCTTGCAGCTTGGGATGGAGCACCATGTTTATGTTCCCTCAGGCGCGCGGTTATGCGGCGAAATTTCGAATCCTTCGTAACCTGCGCGCACGACCCGGTCACAAATATCGCGATATCGCCCGATGCCCCCGACAAATGGCAAAAATACCCGCGGTTTGCCCGGAATATTGGCGCCAATATACCAGGAGTTAGCCAGCGGAAATAGCGTCAGATCAGCCTCGTCATTGACATATTGTACCCATTTGATTTCATCCGATGCAATCGGGACAATCGTTGCGGCATTTTGCGCGCTCAGGTCCGCGATACAGTCGACGATCCATTCGACATGGTGCTCAATCCCGACGACCATGTTGACCAACACCGACGGGCTGCCGGGGCCGGT
Source organism: Sphingomonadales bacterium (assembly GCA_043740855.1). Classification (GTDB taxonomy): domain Bacteria; phylum Pseudomonadota; class Alphaproteobacteria; order Sphingomonadales; family Sphingomonadaceae; genus Novosphingobium. The sequence continues at coordinate 9,953 of JAYUBN010000038.1, forward strand.
GATGATATACAGATTGGGAAAGCCGGCGCTCATCAGTCCCAGATAATTGCGGGGGCCGGCAGCCCATTTGTCGGCCAGCCGCGTGCCGTTGCAGCCGATGATGTCGATCCGCGCGAGCGCGCCGGTCAACGCATCGTAGCCCGTGGCGCAGATCAGCACGTCGAGCGGAATTGTCGCCGCGCTGGTCACAATCGCATCGGCGGTCGCCCCGGTGATCGGCGTTTCCCGCAGGTTGACCAGCGTCACATTTTCCCGGTTGAAGGTTTCATAGTAACCGCTGCCCACGCAAATGCGCTTGGCGCCAATCGGATAATCACGCGGACAGAGCTGGGCTGCTACCACCGGATCGGTCACTGCTTCGCAGATCCGGTCCCGGACAAAGGCCGCGGCGGTGTCGTTCGCGGCCATATCGGTCATTATGTCGCAAAAGGCATGGATGAAATTGACGCCGCCTTTGTCCCAGCGACGCTGATATTCCAGCGCGCGCACATCGGCCGACACCGCAGTCGCGCGCGTGGTGCTGAATTCGTAAAGGGTGCCAACCCGCTTTGCCAGCGCGCGCTGGCTCCGGAAATTCTGCTGCCAGTCAGCCAGCGTGTCGGGCGCCAGCGGGGCATTGCGGGCAGGTGCGACAAAGTTCGGGGTGCGCTGGAAAACCGTCAATGCCGCAGCTTGCGCTGCCACCATCGGGATTGCCTGCACGCCCGAAGAACCGGTCCCGATCACGCCGACGCGCTTGCCCGTAAAATCGACATCGCGATGCGGCCACGCGCCGGTATGATGGACTTCCCCGGCAAAATGGGCGATCCCCGGCAGGTCAGGCAAGCGTTCGGCCGACAGCGAACCGGTCGCCATGATGCAATGCTGGGCCGACACGGTGTCACCGCGGTCGGTCGTCACGGCCCAGCGTTGCTGCCCTTCATCAAACCGTGCCGATACCACGTTGGTGGAAAATGAAATGTCCTTGCGCAGCTCAAAATGCGCTGCAACATGTTGCAGATACGCCAGAATTTCGGGCTGGGCGGCAAAACGCTCGCTCCACCGCCATTCCGTCTCCAGCGCCTCCGAGAAGGAGTAGGAATATTCCAGACTGGGCACATCGCAGCGCGCACCGGGATACCGGTTCCAGTACCATACCCCACCGACATCATCGGCCGCTTCGATGAGGTGCGCGGTAAACCCGCGCTTGCGCAGGCAATACAGCGCGTAAAGTCCGGCGAAACCGGCGCCAACGACCAGCGCATCGACGCGGGCCGGTGGCTTAGATGACGGCATCGATTCTAAGCCCTTCACGAGTATGCAAAACGGTTGTGAGCGGTTGACGCGGGCGCACGGGCTGCCCGTCGAACAGCGCCGGGAACAAGGCCTGCATGCCGTTTGGCGTGTGCGGCACCAGCCCGCGCGCCAACACATGGGGGTCGGTCAACGCCTCGCCCAATTCCAGCACGGCGCTGACGCAGCAATCGACTTCGCCAAATCGGCTGAGCGCCTCGTGCAGGCTCAAGCCCATAAAATAATGTGCGACGTCCCGGCGCAGATCGGTCTGGGGGCAGGGTTCATTCTGGCGGACGATCCACTCATCATGCCCGGCTCTGGAACACAAATTGCGCCAGAACTTTGGTTCGATCGCGCCCACCATGACATGGCGATCGTCCGCCGTCCGATAGACCTGATAATAAGCTGCGCCGCCGTTGAGATAGGTTGATTGTCGCTTGATCTCACCCCGATCCGCCGACCATCCCGCAACCTGCAATAGCTGGAGGGGCATCAGCGCGTCGGCCAGCCCGAGGTCGATATGGGTGCCACGCTGCGACGTCAGTCGCCCATATAGCGCCGCCAATATTGCCACAGCGGCAAATAATGCCCCGGACATATCGGCCAGTGGCGGATCGTAGAACATCGGGGCGTCGCTGCCATTGCGCGCCATGATGCCGCTGGCGGCCAGATAGTTCCCGTCATGCCCGGCGACGTGCGTGCGCGGGCCAGTGGCGCCATAGCCGCTGATCGAACAATAGATCAGCCGGGGGAACCGGGCCTGCAACACATCATAGGACAACCCCAGCCGGGCCATGACCCCGGGGCGAAACCCCTCGACCAGAACGTCGCAACCGGCCAGTAATTCATCCAGCGCGGCAAGCCCCGCCGCTGATTTGAGATCAAGGTGAAACAGCGATTTTTGCGCGTTGAGGGCACCGTGGAACAGCGCGCCGCCGCTGGCGTCCCGTGGGCCGAGCAGACGCATCGCATCACCCTCGGGTGATTCGACCTTGATCACCTCTGCACCGAAATCCCCGAGCATCAGGGTGGCTAACGGTCCCGATATATACTGGGACAGATCGAGAATTTTGACCCCTTGCAGAAACGCCGGAGCATCAGCCTTGGGCACTAACTAAATCCCTTTGATTTTCAGGCGGCGCAGTGCTGCCTGGCCCCGGTGGAATGCGTGTTCGCTATTCCGAACCGCCATGATTGCGATTATAATCCCGACAGGTATATTATTAATACCGGTGAGTATCAAGCCCCTCGACGCACGATCCTGAACAAAGACTAATTGGCCCAGCCGCCGTCGATGATATGGCATTGGCCGGTGGTGAAGCTGGATTCGTCGCTGGCCAGATATAACGCCAACCGGGCGATTTCCGCGGCCACGCCCATCCTTGCCATAGGTTGGCGGGCGATGACCGCCGCACGCGCCGCGGCATAGTCCGGCGTATCGCGCAATCGCGTGTCCAGCGCCGCAGTGTCGATCGTACCGGGGCAAATCGCGTTGCAGCGGATGCCGAGCGCTACATAATCGGCGGCGACAGCTTTGGTCAGGCCGACCACCGCGCCCTTGCTGGCGGCATAGACGCAGCGCTCGGCAACTCCCCGCACCGAACCGGCGACCGAGGACATGGTGATGATCGAACCGCTTCCCCGTGCCAGCATCTGCGGCAGGACGGCGCGGATCATATGGTACATCGCCGTGACATTGACCGCAAACGCGCGGTCCCATTGTCCGGGGTCACTCTCCAAAATGGTGCCCGTCGGTACATAACCCGCGCACAGAAACAGGATATCCACCGCCCCGGCATCCTGAGCGATGGCTGCGATGGCGTCGGCGTCGGTGACATCGACCATGCGCGTCTCGCAGCCGCAAGCACGGCGTACGTCAGCCAGCGCATCGCCGGCGATGTCGAGCGCAAGCACATCGGCGCCCTCAGCGGTGAAAAGCTCGACGCTTGCCCGGCCGATCCCCTGACCGCCGCCGGTGACGATGGCGCGTTTACCGGCCAGCCGCGCGCTCACGACATATCCTGCAAAATGAGCGTCAGTTTGGATTGGAACCGGGGCATTGACAGGGTTTCTCCACTAGCCGCGCGGCGCGCCGGCCACATAGAGCGTCTGTCCGGTCACGAACCCCGAACGCTCATCGACAAAATACGCTACGGCATGGGCCACATCTTCGGGCTCACCTACTCGCCCGACGGCGATCGATTTCAGCATTTCGGCCTTCATCTCGTCAAAAGTCATGCCGTTGCGCTCGGCAACCTGCCTGGTCATATCGGTGGCGACGAAGCCGGGGGCCACCGCGTTCACGGTGACGCCGTGGCGCCCCAGTTCCAGAGCCAAAGACCGGGTGAAACCCTGTATGCCGGCTTTGGCTGCCGCGTAATTGGCCTCGCCGAAGGCGCCGAGCGCCGCTGTGCTCGAAAGGTTGACAATCCTGCCCCATCGCGCGTCGCGCATCGCGGACTGAACGGCCCGGCTCATCAAAAAGGCACCGCGCAGATTGACCGCCATGACCGTTTCCCAATCGTCGAGCGTCATTTTGGCGACGGTTCGATCGCGCAACAGCCCGGCATTGTTGATCAAAATAGTCGGCGCGCCCAGATCTTGGGTCATCGCGTCGATTGCGGCAGCCACCGCCTGCTCGTCGGACACGTCTGCGGCCAGGGCCATCGCCCGACCGCCCCGCGCCTGCACCGCCGCCACGGTCGTTGCACAGGCGGCGCTGTCGAGGTCGAGCACGGCCACGTCATGGCCGTCGTCCGCCAGCCGCATGGCGATGGCTGCGCCGATCCCGCGCGCCGCGCCAGTGACCAGCGCAACCCGGCGTTGTCGCATTGCGGGCGCGGTCACAGGCTGGCCACGCGTTGCACGGCATGCTGCGCCAGAATGAATTTTCGGACCCGGCCCGACGCCGTGGTTGGCAGTGCGCCGGCATCGACGATGAAAACGTGTTTTGGAACCTTGAACCGTGCCAGCCGGGCCGCAACGGCGTCGCGCAGTTGGGCTGGTGTCGTTTTTGCCCCTGGCGTCAGCACGACGAAGGCAATGCCGATTTCTCCCATCGCATCGTCGGGGATTGGCACGATATGCGCCTGCAGCACGTCGCTATTTTCGGTCATCATGTCTTCCACTTCAGTCGGCAAAACCAGTTCCCCGCCACACCGGTACGATTCCTTGGTTCTGCCCACCAGGGTGATGTAGCCATCGCTATCGATGCGGCCGACGTCGCCGGTCCGCAACCAGCCATCGGCGGTGAACGCCGCCAATGTCTCGACGGGCTTGTTATAATAGCCGCAGGTGACGCCAGCGCCCTTGGCCACCAGCTCTCCCGTGGCATCGACTGGCAAAATCACGCCGGTTTGGGAATCGCGCACCTGGTACGTCACCACTCGTCCCCCTGACGCGGGATCGCCCGCCGCCCCGGCATCGCGCTGCCGCCCGTTCGTGGTCAGCAAGCGGCTGGTCGGGTCACCGGGCCGGGTCACGGTCGTGGATGCGGTGCACTCGGTCATGCCATAGCCGGTGGTAACCTCCACCGCACCGAATGTCGTGGCGATCGCTTGCCACAGGCGCTCGGGCGCCCGGCCGCCTGATGACAGCATGGCGGTCAAGGACGTGTAATCGAAACGCACCGATTGCGCGGCATCGACCAGCGCCAAGGTCATGGTGGGAATGAGCAGCAAGTCGGTCGCCCGATGCTGCTCTATTGCTTTCAGCGTGGCCACGGCGTCGAATTTGAGCTGGATAATGACCGCACCGCCAACGAACAGCGCCGCCAGCATCCCTTCGACATAGCCATAGACATGATACATCGGCAGCGAAAATAGCATCCGCCGGCCGTCTTCAAAAGCCCGCGCATAGGCACTGCCATACGCGGCGCGCAGCATCTGATCATGGCTGAGCATCACCCCCTTGGGTGTGCCGGTCGTCCCCGACGTATAGATGATGTCGCAGATCGCAGCGGGCGTGGCGCCGGTTGGTACTGGCTCGCTGCCCGGTTCGTGGTCCAGCAGGTCAGCGTAACCGATGGCAGCAGCGCGCGGTGGGACATCGCCAGTCGGGAACACGACAATTTTTTGCAGACGCGGATAGGTCGCGCCGCCGCCCGATTTTTCCCAGTCCGGCATCAGCTCATCAAGGATGGCCAGATAATCGATGTCGCGGAACGCGTCCATCGTCACCAGCAGTACACAATCCGATTGGGCCAGCAGATAGGACAGCTCGTCGCGCCGATTTTGCGCATTGATCGGCACTGCAACCGCGCCGATGCGCGAGATGGCAAATTTCAGCGCGATAAACGCTGGATAGTTGGCCATGATCAGCGCGACATGATCGCCTGCGCCCACACCGGCCGCGCTCAAGCCAGCCGCCAGCCGACGTGACCACGTTACAACCTGGGCATAGGTCCAGGTTTGCGCGTCGGTAATGATATAAGGTCGATCCGGAAACTCGTCGGCGATCCGGTCGAGCAGCTGATCCAGCCTGAGTTGCGGCCACTTCGGAAACCGGGCGGCAAGCGCAGACTGCCTTGCGGCTACGGAGGCGATCGTCATGGCTCCACTCCGAATCATTACAAAAAGCAGGCATGATGCATCCTCGCGCGATCATTCACGCTTTATGTTGTGCTGGATGGTTAACGTTGGCGACGATGTCAACACTTTGGTTGATAGACGACCGGCAGCGTTTGCAAAGATCGCTGGCAGCGAAAAAGCTGCGCCACGAACCAAATTATTTTCAACACCATTGTTGACTTCGGAACGCACTCGCATGAGACGATCCGATGTATTGCCGCGCGCAATACCGCGAAAAATGCAAGGATAGCGCCATGACCGAAAAATTGGATGCACTCATCGTCGGGGCAGGGTTTGCAGGACTGCGTGCGCTACAGACGTTGCGCGGGCAAGGTCTGGCCGTAACCGTGCTTGAGGCCTCGGCGGATATCGGCGGCGTGTGGTATTGCAATGGCTATCCGGGCGCGCGTTGCGACGTCGAAAGCTACGACTATTCCTACAGTTTTTCGCCCGAGCTGGAGCAGGAGTGGCGCTGGAGCGAGCGTTACGCCACCCAGCCAGAGATTTTGCGCTACATCGACCACGTCGCCAAGCGCTTCGACCTGCGGCGTGACATTCAGTTGAACACCCGCATGGCGAGCGCGTCCTATGATGCCGAACAGGCTTTATGGCTGGTCACTGCGACCGATGGGCGGGTCTGGCATGCGCAATATCTGGTGATGGCGGCCGGCCAGTTGTCGTCTCCCAAAGCCACTACCTATCCGGGGCAGGGCGATTTCACCGGACAGATCATCTATAGTTCGCAATGGCCAAAAGATCCGATCGACTTTTCGGGAAAACGCGTAGCCATCATCGGCACAGGCTCTTCCGGTGTGCAAATGACGCCGGTTATCGCCCGTCAGGCGGAGCGGCTGACGGTGTTCCAGCGGACCGCCAATTACTCGATTCCAGCGGCAAATGCGCCGGTTTCGGTAGAGGAAGACGGCGCGGTCAAAGCCAATTATGCCGAACGGCGCGTGCGTGCACGCAATTCGCCAAGCGGGCTGGGGTTTGTGCCCAACCCCCAGTCGGCGCTCGATGTGCCGGATGACGAAAGACAGGCCACATTCGAGGCGGCGTGGAACCGTCTGGGCTTCGGTTTTGCCCTAGCTTACAAGGATATTCTGCTGAACGAGGCCGCGAACGACACGGCCGTGGCTTTCATCCACGCCAAAATCGCGGAACAAGTGCATGACCCCGTCCTGCGCGATCGCCTGACCCCGCAAGGTTTCCCGTTCGCGACACGGCGACCTTCGGTCGACAGTGGTTATTATCAGGCATTCAATCGCGACAATGTTGAACTGGCCGATATCAGGCAAGCGCCCATCGCTGCGATCACCGCCACTGGCATTCGCACGGCCGCGGCCGACTACCCGCTCGATATCATCATTTATGCCACCGGCTTCGATGCCTTCACCGGCTCATTGCTCAAGCCGACTATCACCGGGCGCGACGGCGAGACGCTGCAATCCAGCTGGGCTGCCGGCCCCCGCACCTATCTGGGCCTCGGGGTTGCCGGATTTCCCAACCTGTTCATCATTTGCGGCCCCGGTAGCCCGTCCTTGTTGAGCAACGTGCTGCTCTCCTCAGAAGAGCAGATCGATTGGCTGGCGACGCTGTTGCGGCATGGCGCTGAAAACGGGCTGAACGAGATCGAGGTGACCGCCGCCGCCCAAAACGACTGGGTCGCCCATGTCAATGAACGGGCGCAGGAGACGCTCTACCCCAAGGCGGAATCCTATTACATGGGCGCAGAAATGCCGGGCAAGCCGAAGGTGTTCATGCCCTATTCGGGTGGTGTGCGGGGCTATCGCCGGATTCTGGAAAATGTCGCCGCGAAGGATTATACCGGGTTTGTGTTACGGCACGTGGGGTAATATCGGGGGCGGGGTCGAGGTTGAAAGTCCCGGCCAAAAGGGCCTCAGCGCAGTTCAGGCCGCTGTTATGGCGCAAGACAGCGGGCTTGCAGTATCGTGCTGGTGCCATGATGCCGGGATTGTTGCGGATGCGGATGCTGCCTGTGTCCGCAACCGCTCAAAAAATCCCCCCCGTCAGCGCATCGATCGCCCCCTGCAATATCACCGCAGCCGCTGCGGAATCAATCCGCACGGCGCGTTTTGCGCGGCTGAAATCCTGGTCGATCAGGCCACGTTCGGCGCTGGCGGTGCTCCAGCGTTCGTCCCACAGCAGGATCGGCAGGCCCAATGTGGCAAGATTGCGGGCGTAGGCGCGGCTGGATTGGCTGCGCGGGCCTTCGCTGCCGTCCATGTTGATGGGCAGGCCGATGACGATGCCCCGGATGGTGCGTTCGGCGATCAACGTGGCCAGTTCCATTTTATCCGCGCCGAACTTGCCGCGTTTCAGGGTTTTGCCGGGGCTGGCGATGCGCCAGTCAGGGTCGCAAAAAGCGGTGCCGATGGTCTGTGTGCCCAGATCGAGCCCGATTAACCCGCCGCCGCTGGGCAGGTGGGTACGGAAATCCGCCGCGTGCACGGTGACCGCCAATTCGGTCACGGGCGGATTTGGTGCCAGTGGCCGACCCGCTGGGCGAAGTCGCGGCGCAGATTGGCCCAGAACAGGGCGATGTCATAGACGTGGTAATTGTTGCCGGGCATCACGTCGGGGCCCAGCATTGGTCCCGGACCGATCAGCAGGAAACCTTGCGGCGAGCACCGCGCGGGGACCATGCCGGGGATCAACCCGCCGCCATTGGCGGATGTTCCGGGCAGCAGCGTGCCCAGATTGGCGCTGGCGGATGCAATGGGACCGGCGCCCCCCGTCAGGGGGTTTGTGCACAGGATGGCGCTGCCCTTGCGGCTTTGGCCGTCAAGGCCCGGCAGATGATCGTAGACGCTGAGCGTGTCGGCGGGGTCGGCGGGTTCGGCATAGCTCATCCAGCTCAACACGCAGCCGCTCTGATCGGGCCCGGTGCAGGCGGGCAGGCCCATCGCCGGCAAGTCGTGCACGACCGAGACCGGCCAGCCAGCCACATATACAGCGGCGATGCGCCCGGCGAGCGCGGTTCCCGCCACGCGATCCTTCAGCAACCGGATCACATGCAACGCGCCTTGGCTATGCCCGACGATCACGATCGGCAGTTTCGGATCGCTTTCCGACAAGAACCGGTCGAACGCCGCCAGCACATCGCGGAAAGCGGCGTCCAGCGCGTGCTGGCCGGCAGGCGCAGCGGTCAGGATCGCCCCGAGCGTGGCCTGGCGATAACGCGGTGCCCACATTTGCGTGGCGGCGTTGAAGGCGCTGGCCTGGACTCGCGCAAAGCCGTCGGTGCGCGCAGCGGTCACGGCTTCGCCCAGCCCTGCATTCCACGCGGCGGAATCGTAAAAGCTGGTGGGATGCACATAAAATACCGCAGCCGCTACCCTCTCTCCGGGTGCCACCCCGCTCGGCAACCAGCGCGTCGGATCGCCTACTACCTTGCCAGGTCGCGCCAGCCACAAGTCTGACCCGGCGTAAGCATGGTCCGGCAGCACGGTCGGTGCGGAGAAGGCGATCGAGGGGACGAACGCAAACTCGGACAGTTGTCGCGCCCAGAACCGCAGCCCCAGCAGCCCGGCGATCACCAACAGGACAGCGCCCGCGACACTATATAGAAATTTACGCGCCAAATGTTCACCCCTCCACCCGGACCGCCGCATCGGGGCCAATTTCCTGAACCCGTTCCGACTGATCTCTTTGCGACTGGCGCTCCAGCAGCACTTTCAGCATCGCCAGCATCGGATCGGCCAGCACCAGCCCCAGAATGCCGAACAGCACCCCCATTACCAGCTGCATGGCCAGCACCAGCGCCGGAGCGAGATCGGCGGCGCGCTTGGCGACCATCGGCACGATGATATTGCCGTCAATGGTCTGCACCACGAAATAGACGGCAACGCAGTACAGCGCCATGTGAGGGCCACCCGAAAAGCCGACCAGCACCATCAGCAATCCGGAAATGGGCGCGCCGATGTTGGGCAAAAACGCCAGCAGTCCCGAGATCAACCCCAGCACCGCCGCCATCGGCACGCCATAAACGCCCAGCGCGACGCCGATGCTGACGCCTTCGATGGTCATGCCGATCAACCGGCCGAGCAGCAGCCGGCGCAGCGCGTGGCCCATGTGGCTCAATGTGTCCTCGAAATGGCTGCGCATGTGGCGCGGCAACATCCACGCAAAACCGCGTTGGTAAGGCGACGGGTCGACCGCGAAATATATGCCCAGCACCAGGATCAGGAACACCGTAGTCATGCCGCCGATCAAGCCGCCGACCACGCCTGTAATCTGGGAAACCCCGCCCAGCGCCTGCGTTTCCAGATTATTGATAAATTTGGGGTCGATACGCAGGCCGTGATGCTGTGCCCAGTTCAGCAGGCGCAACGATTGTGCCTTGACGGTGATCGGCAGGGCAGTGGCCTGCTCCGCGATCTGGCTGCCAGCGTAATCGAACACCCAGACGATGAACAGCGCCGTCAACAACAGGATGATGGCCACGCGCCAGCCGCGTGCGATCGGCAGCACCCGGCCTAACAGGCGCGCGCCGCCATCGATCAATGCGGCAAAGACCAGTCCGCCAAAGATCACGATCAGCGGCTGGGCCAGCAGCACCGCCAGCGCCAGCAACGCCGCAATGCCCAGCCAGACAATTGCCTTTTTGGCCTCCTGAAGAACGAAGGGATCGCTGATGTCGGTCGGCCCCGCGCGGCGCGGGGGCCCCGCAGCCTCGGTTGCCGGGGTTTTGGGCGGGCTGTCGGTCATGGCGTCCCCCGGTACGTATCTAATGCGGGGCGCAACGTGTGCCCCGCGCGGGCGCCGCGCAGGGCGCCCCACCAGCTCAGCGGGTTCCAGGTTTCGCTGCCGTCTAGCGAAAAGGTGATGAATTCGGCACGCCCACCGATATCGGACAACGGCACCGGCCCGCCCAGCCCGCGTTCCTCAAGCGACGCGCGGCTGTCAGCGGAATGGTCGCGGTTGTCGCCCATCACGAAGACATGGCCCGCAGGAACCTGGATTTCGGGGTAATGGTCCAGCGGCTGGTCCATGTGATCGATGATGTGATACGTCGCCCCATTGGGCAGGGTCTCGCGCAGGCTGGGCATCTGGCAAACCTGCTGGCCCGAAGGTTTTGTCACCAGCATCCCGGCAAAGCCCCAGCCGGTGCATGGATCGGGATCATCCTCGGAACGCAGCGCGTCGACCGGCACGTCCACCGGCGGTTCCACTGCTTGCGGCACCCGTTTGCCGTTCAGGACGATCTGGCCATTGACTACGGCGATGCGGTCGCCGGGCAGGGCCACCACGCGCTTGATGTAATCGACATTGGTGCCGCGCGGCACGACGATGACGACATCGCCATACTCTGGCGTGCGGGGCAACAGGCGCCAGTGCGCACGCGGCATCAGGTGAAAGCTGATCGAAGCCCAGTCCCAGCCGTAAGGATATTTAGACACCACCAGCCGGTCGCCGACCCATAGCCCCGGCACCATCGAGGCGCTGGGAATATAGAATGGTTTGGCGATGAAGCTGTGGAAGACCAGCACCCCCACCAGCATCAGCGCCAAGCCGCGCAACTCGGCAAATAGATCGAAACGTCCCGCGCCTTCTTGTTCCCTGGCGGCGGGCACAGGTTCGCGTGGCCGGCTGAATTCTTTTCCTGCTTCGGGGGGAATGCCTTCATTCACAGCTTGCGCGCCTCGATTATGACAAAAGCTTGTGCCCAGGGGTGGTCGTCGGTCAGTGTCAGATGGACCACGACGTCATGCCCGGCCGGGGTGATCGCTGCCAGCCGTGCCGCGGCACCGCCAGTCAACGCCAAGGTTGGAGCACCGCTGGGCCGGTTGACCACGCCGATATCCTTCATGAACACGCCAGCCCTGAATCCTGTTCCCACCGCCTTGGCAAAGGCTTCCTTGGCGGCGAAGCGTTTTGCCAATGTCCCGGCCTTGGTGAACGGACGCTTTGCGGCCTTGGCCTGTTCCACCGCAGTAAAGACACGCATTTCGAAACGGGCGCCAAAACGGTCCAGCGAGGCTTGGATGCGCGCGATATTGCACAGGTCAGAGCCGATCGCGATAATCATCGACCCATCGTTACCTTGCCGAATCCATTAGTTCACGCATCCGCCGCAGCGCCGCTTCCAGCCCCGTAAAAATAGCCTCGCCGATCAAATAATGACCGATGTTGAGTTCTGCCATCTGCGGGATGGCCGCTATGGCTGCAACATTGGCATAGTCGAGCCCGTGCCCGGCGTGCGGCTCGATGCCGTTTTTCACCGCCAGCGCGGCCATTTCCGCCAGGCGGTTGAGCTCGCGAGCCTGCGCCGGTCCCGGTATGGCATGGGCATATTCGCCGGTATGGAATTCAACCACCGGTACGCCCAGTCGCATCGCCGCCTCAAGCTGGCGCACCTCGGGGGTAATAAACAGGCTGACGCGAATGCCAGCGTCGCGCAGCCGGGCGACGATGGACGCCAGCCGGTTATGCTGGCCGGCAGCATCGAGCCCGCCCTCGGTGGTGCGTTCTTCGCGCCGCTCGGGAACGATGCAGGCGGCATGCGGGCGATGGCGCAACGCCAGTTCCAGCATTTCCTCGGTGGCGGCCATCTCCAGGTTGAGCGGCAAGCTGGTCGCGGCCTGGATACGCGCCAGATCCTCGTCGCGGATATGGCGGCGATCCTCGCGCAGATGGGCGGTAATGCCATCGCCGCCAACCGCCGCGACGATCTGCGCCGCGCGCACCGGATCGGGATGATCGCCGCCGCGCGCGTTGCGGATTGTGGCGACGTGATCAATATTCACGCCTAACCGCAGATGGTTGGGCAACCGCAAATGGTTGGGCCGGTGAAGGTCAGGGGCGGTCACGCGGCCCGGCTGCCGGGCTTGATCGCCGGAGTGGCGGCGAGGGCTTCGGGCATTTCATCAGCTGAGTAGCTTGGAAAATTGAGCGCGATCAGCGAATAGAACGGCACGCCCAGCTCCGCCGTCCCGCCGCTGCGATCGACCAGTGCCGCTGCCGCGATTACCTTGCCGCCGGCCGCAGTGATG
>JAYUBN010000039.1:0-2310 GCA_043740855.1 Sphingomonadales bacterium
GACATCACGAGCAGGCATGCCATTCGCCGCTTGTCGAGCCATAACCAGCTCAACAGCCGATGCCTGCTTTGGGCGCAGGAATCAATCGCCTGCACCGGACGTCTGTCACTATGCATCAGGCCCATGGCCGCAAGTTCGAGGAGCAAGCCTGGACTTTCCTTGGCGTAGGCCGCGTCGTACGACATCTTCCAGGCGTAGCCGAGGGCGCGGTTGGTGGTTTGCAGGATCCACATCTGCGCAATCACCTTGGCCCCGACACTCAGCCGGTACGCGAATAATCCACCAAGAAGATGGCGTGCCTGCATCGTGCGGGTAAAAAACCGTCGTAACGCGACCGTCGCGCCCACGTCACTGCCTTGCTGGCCTTTCCAGCCCGAAGCTTCCAGCGCAAAGTAGGTGTCCGTCCATGGCAATACGTCGTCATCTTCGGACAAGACTTCGAACAGCAACTCACCCTCGTGCGTGAGGTGGCGGCGATAGGCGCGGACGTGATTGCGACGCCGACGGCTGAGTGCCGCCATGACATAATCGTCCTGCTTTTCGCGCGGCAAAAAAAGCGGCCGCGACCACCCGCCTAGATCGATGCTGGGTTGGCGACGTGCGGCGAGGCGATCAATCAGCACCCGATGAAAGCCGCGTCCATCGGCAAGCGCGAACCAGTCCAACCCGGTGAGCCAGCTCTTATCCAACCGATCCAGCACCGCATCAATCACTGCGTCGGCGCAATCTTCAGCAACCAGCGGCACACCGAGATCGATATCAATATGCTGCCCACCACTGCGCCCCCGGGTGAACGGCGACAACATAGTGATCGGCCCGACCCGGCGGCGGTCGAAGGGAAACACCCCGCGCAAATCGCTAGGTGCATCACCCGGCGCCACCACCCAGAACAGCAAGCCGGGATAGGGACCGGTTTCCTCGATCAGTGGTTGCAGAAAACTCGGCTCGTAGAACGGGTTTGCCTCCAGCGCCCGGTCAGCCAGCTTCTGCCAGGCGGGCGCCAGCGCCGCCATATCCGATGGGTCCGAAACGACACGGCAAACCAGACGATCCATTCAGCCTGGCCCGCATCCCGAGGTCAGCGCCGGCAGGCCAGGCGGCATGCGCCGCGCCAAGGTCGCCTGCTCAAACGCATAGGCAATCCGCAGCAGCTTGGCTTCGGACCACGCCCGTCCGGCAAAAGTGGCACCGAGCGGATAATCCGGCGTTTCCACAGTGCCGACACCCGAAATAAACCCAGCCGGCACCAGCACGCTCGGGTAGCCGGCCTTGGCGGCGATACCGGCGCCCGCCGTGCCGGGAAACAATACCGCATCGAGTCTATGGGCATCCATGTAAGGATCGAGCCCGTTCTTGCGCGATGACAGCAGATCGTTGCGCCGTGCCGCCTTGTATTCGGGTTCCGACAAATCGCCCTTGGTTGCCGATGCCGCCAGAAAAATATCCTGGCCAAAGCGTAACGCGCGATCGGCATGGGCCTGGTTGAAGGCAATGATATCCTCGAAAGTCTTGATCCTGGTGCCGCGCGCCCAGTCGCGCAGATACGCATTCATGTCGTGCTTCAGTTCATACACGAACACGATCGAAAGCCGCGCGACCGTGTTCAGTCCAGGGCTTTCCGGATTGCGGTTCAGCACCGCCATGTCAGTGCCCGGCCCGCCAATCCAGCCAGCGGTTGGGATGTTGGCGCGGATAATCGTCGCGCCACCATCCTCCAAAGCCGTGATCGCGCGCGCCATCACCTGGCGCGATTTCAGCCCGAGCGGGCCGTAATACACATCATTACCCGGATCGGACGGGTCGGACGGCACCCCGATCCGGATGCCGCGCAGCCCGTCCTTGCTCAGCCCCTCAGTGTAATCCTTCGGCCGCTTCATTTTCGCCGTCGCTGGGTCGGCGGGATCGACCGCCGCCAGCACGTTCAACAGCACCGCGGCATCGCGCACCGTGCGCGTCATCGGCCCGGCAGTGTCCTGGCTCCCCGCAATCGGAATGATCCCGGCGCGGCTGACCAGTCCAACCGTGGGCTTCACCGTCACCAAGCCGTTCTGATTGGCAGGCGACAGCAGCGACCCCGATGTTTCAGTGCCAATCGCCGCCGCCGCAAGCCCCGCCGCAATCGCCACCCCCGATCCGGCCGAGGACCCGCCGGTTGGCACAATCGGCGTGCTCCTGGCATCGACCGCTGTTGCATAAGGATTGAGCGCCTGCCCACCGAGCGACGAATAGCCCGACGGCATCCCGACCGCGAGGATGTTGGCAAACTCGGTCAGATTGGCCTTGCCGAGGATCACCGCCCCGGCGTCACGC
>JAYUBN010000040.1:0-7533 GCA_043740855.1 Sphingomonadales bacterium
GCGACATACAGGACAAACAGTACCAGCCCCTGCAAACCGATGTGCCAGCCAAGGTTGCGGTTGGGAATGAAGGCGGCGATAATCACGGCATAGACCGGCAACCGCGCTGAACAGGTCATCAGCGGCGCAATCAGGATCGTGGTCAGCCGGTCCTTGGGATCGGTGATCGAACGGGTGGCCATAATGCCGGGAATAGCGCAGGCAAAACTCGATAACAGCGGAATGAAACTGCGTCCCGACAAGCCGACGGTGGCCATCATCCGGTCCATCAGAAAGGCGGCGCGCGCCATGTAGCCCGAGGCTTCGAGTGCCAGGATGAAGAAGAACAGGATCAGGATCTGTGGCAGGAACACCACCACCGAGCCGACGCCGCCAAGAATACCGTCAGTCAGCAGGTTACGGGGCAGGCCCGCCGGCACATGGGCACGCACGAAGTCGGACATGACGCCGACAACCCCCTGCAATGCGTCGGCAAAGGGCTGGGCCCCGGAAAACACCGCCTGAAACACCACGAACAACAGCGCAAACAGGATGAGCGGACCAAGCCAGGGATGCAGCAACACCTCATCCAGCCGCGAATGCAGCCGGTGGCGCGCCGTTTCTGAAATGATAGCGGACTCAGCTATGACATGCGCAGTCAGGCGCCGTTCCGCCATATCGGTCGTCGGTCGGGGATGGTCAGGCTGATGCGCTGCGAAGGCCCGCTCGCTCGCCGTCTCGGCCTCGGCGATCGCGTCGATCAATTCGGCAAGCCCGCGCCGACGCACCGCCACCGTAGGCACTACTTTTACGCCAAGCGCCCGTTCCAGCACCAGCGGATCGATCGTCAGGCCGTCGCGTTCGGCAAGGTCGACCATGTTGAGCGCGACCACGCAGGGCCGCCCCAGCGCGATCACTTCCTGGGCAAAGACCAGATGCTGTTCGAGGTTCGAGGCGTCGAGCACCAGTACCAGCACCTGCGGCGCAGGCTCGCCGGGAAACTGGCCCAGGATCACCTTGCGGGTGACTTCTTCATCCGGGCTGGTCGGATGGAGGCTGTAGCTGCCCGGCAGATCGGTCAATTCCACCGGCTCGCCATTCGGCAGCAGCAACCGGCCGCCTTTGCGTTCGACAGTGACACCGGGATAATTGGCGATCTTTTGCCGCGCCCCGGTCAGCGCATTGAACAGCGCGCTTTTGCCTGCATTGGGATTGCCGACCAGCGCGGCACTGCGGCGCATGGTCATGTTGCGGCCGCTTCGACCTGCATGGCCTGCGCGTGGACCCGGCGCAACGCCACGGTCATCCGCCCGACCTCGACCGCCAGGGGATCGCGCCCGGCAAACACGCCGCGATGCGAGACGCTGACTTTCGCCCCGACATCCAGCCCCAATGCCCGCAACCGCTGCCCTTCTTCCTCGGCCAGTTGCGCCCAATCGATGGCGGTGATGCGCGCGGAATTGCCAGCAGGAAGGCTGTCGAGGGTCATGCTCAGAAGTTGGCAGACGCCACTGCCAATTGCAAGCGATTCTCAATAGGAGTTAGCTCGCGACTTCGAGCTGCCTTTTGTGCGACTCGTTACCCTCGCCATTCGTCCTGAGATCGCCGTCAGACTGCCTTATCTTTATGAAGCATTTGCCCGAAAAACATGGCAGTGCTTTGCCAAGCTCGGCAAAAATGGGTGGGTTTACCGCTCAGCACTCACCGTGCCGGATAACGAAGCCGGCCCAGAAAGCGCGTCGGGCTGAAATAGTCTGAACCGGCGCGGGTCCACCCCGCTTTGGCTTTTTCAAAGCGCATCACGTCACTGATCCGGCGGTCGAGAAATGCCAATGTCTCGGCCTTGCCCTCGCTGCGGTCATCCACGAAAATCAGCAGCGTCGAGGCATACAGCGCCGCCAGGATCCCACGTTTCGAATAGTGATTGAGGTCGGTGGCAGTATCGCCTGCCAGCCGCCACATCGCATCGGCGCTGCGCCAGCCCATTGCCAGGCTTTGCGCAACATTCTGCGGCATCGCCATAATCGCCAGCGCCCGGCGCAAAGCTTCTTCGGCAGGGCCGATCGCATCCAGGCGAAATGTCACCAGCCGTCGAATCCGTTGGCGTATCGATATTGTCGCCAGCGTGGCGGCAGGTAGTTCGCGTGTCATTTTGGCATCGACATCGGCTATCCACGCATCGATCATCGCCATCGCGGGATTCGTCCCCGGAAATGCCATCCGCGCGACATCGCCCGAGACGCCCATCTGCGCCGCCGCCGCTTCCACTGCCGCCGGCGTCCAGCCGTCGAAAGCCGCTGCTTCGGCCATCGCCGGGGCCAGCGCCAACCGGAGTTCGTCGAGCGAAAGTTCGCAAATTTCGGTCATGGTTAAAGCTTTGGTCCGTAAGAATGCGCGCCGGACGCGCCCGAGCCGCCGGTCCGGGTATCGGCCTTGATCTCTGCGACCAGCGGGCTTTCCTTGCCGTCGAAGGCCGCATAATCGCGCGCCGACCGACCGGAGTTATCGGCACGGTCGGGATCGGCGCCCGCTTTCAGCAGGGCGCGCATGATCGGCAGATCGTGTCGGTGCACCGCCGTGACCAGCGGCGTCTCGCCGGTGGCATCTGAATCGTTAAGCCGCGCGCCACGGTCCACCAGCAGCGTCACCGCCTCGACGAAGCCCAGGTTGGCAGCAAGCATCAGCGGAGTAACGCCGTGATTATTGCCGATGTTGGGGTCGGCACCTTTGGCTAGCAGAAAGCCCAGCCAGGCCGCATCGCGCCTCGCGACGACAATGTGCAGCGCGGTGTCCCCGGTCGACGAATCCCGTGTGTTGATGATGGTCGAGCCCGGCTGGCTAACCGCGTCGGTCACCTCCTGACCTTCTTGTTTGCGCACCGATTCCAGGAATTTGTAGCTCGTTGAAAACTGCGCGCGAACGGGGCTGATCATGCCGCTCCCGAAGACCGCAAACAACAGAAAAAGGCATGAAATACGCCGGATTTGCACCGTTGATTACTCCTTACGCACGATACTGACAGGCTTGACGACCCCCAATTCGCACCTTGCCAGCCACGGCTTAGCAGAGCATGGACCAGCACGCCATGACCAAGCTTGCTTCGATACACCGTGCGATAGAAGTCTGCGCTTTCGCCACCATGCTGGCCCTGACGGGTTGCAGCAGTTCCAGCCAGCCCGCTGAACGGCCGCCACTGGAGGGCAGCGCAGTCGGCGGCCCATTCACGCTGACTGACAAGACTGGGCGCACCGTGAGTTGGTCGGATTTTGCCGGCAAATACCGCATCGTCTATTTCGGCTACACCTTCTGCCCCGATGCCTGCCCCACCGATATGCAGGCGACGATGCGCGGGCTGGATATCTTTGCCAAGGCCCATCCTGCGCTGGCCGACGAAATTCGCCCGATGTTTATTTCTATCGACCCCCAGCGCGACACTCCCCGGGTGGTGGGTGAATTCGCCGCCGCATTTTCGCCGCACCTGATCGGGCTCACCGGCACCCCGGCGCAGGTCGATCGGGCGGCCAAGGCTTTCGCCGTCTATTACGCGCGCGGCGCCACCACTCCCGGCGGGTATCTGATGGATCACAGCCGCATCGTCTATCTGATGGATCGCAATGGTAAGCCGCTAGCGATGCTGGCGGCCGACAAGGGGCCGCAAGCGGTGGCCGCCGACCTGACCAAGTGGGTGCAGTAGCGTGCCCGGAGCCAGCCCGTTCTGGGAGCGTCCGATCGAAGACCTCAGCCGAGAGCAGTGGGAAGCACTATGCGACGGTTGCGGAAAATGCTGCCTGAACAAGGTGGAAGACGAGGATACCGGCAAAATCTACCGGACGAATGTCGCCTGCCGACTGCTCGATCTGCAAACCGCGCGCTGCAGCAATTATCGCAATCGCCGCAGCTATGTGCCCGACTGCATCCGGCTGACGCCGCGCTTGGCCAGTGCCCTTAGCTGGCTGCCCGACAGCTGCGCCTACCGCCTGCGCGCGCGGGACGAACCGCTTCCCGATTGGCATTATCTGATCAGCGGCGACCGCGAAACCGTGCACGAGGCCGGTATCTCGGTGATCGCCAATCGCGAATTTGGCCGCGCCATTTCGGAAACGATGGCCGGACCGCTGGAACAGCATATCATCTGGCCTCCCGGCGAAGAACTCGATGTCTAAAAACGGCGATGGGCATGCGGGCAAAGATTCTGCGGCTCTTGGCCTACTGCGCTGGCTTGGTGGAAATTGGCGCGAACCGCCCACGGTAAAATTGGGCGATCGCGACGTACCGATCACCATCCGCCGCTTGGCCCAGGCGCGCCGGATGACCTTGCGGCTGGCCCGCGATGGCAGCGTCCGTCTCTCCATCCCGACCTGGACCCGCAGCGCCGATGCGCTGAGCTTCGTGCGCTCGCGCGCGGACTGGTTGGCGGGACAACTCGCCATCCTGCCCACGCCGACGGCGATCCAGCCGGGCGCAACGCTGCACTATCGCGGCGCACCGCTCATCGTGGAGTGGCACGAGGCTGCACCGCGTCGGCCAGTGTGTTGTGGTGGCAATCTGCAGATCGGTGGCCCAGTCGATTCGCTCGAGCGACGCTTGCGGCGTTGGCTGGAGGCCGAGGCGCGGCTTTTGCTGACTGACGATCTGGCGCATTACGCTGCTGCCGCGGGGGTGGCTGCGCCGCCGCTGATGCTGTCCAACGCCCAGCGGCGCTGGGGCAGTTGCTCCAGTAAAAATGTGGTTCGCGTCAATTGGCGGCTGATCATGGCGCCCGACCAGGTACGCCGGTCAGTGGTTGCGCACGAAGTCGCGCATTTGCTGCATTTCGATCATTCGCCGAGCTTTCATGCTGCGCTGACCGGGCTGTTCGAAGGTGACATCGCGACGGCCAATCACTGGCTCAAGCGCGAAGGCCGCGGGCTATACCTGCCATTTGGCTAATGGAATTTTTCTGGCACGCATTGTTATTTGCAAGAACGTCAAGTGACGGCCAGCTATTCACATGACAAGCTTGACGATCACCGGATGACGCGTCAGACATGTCGATAATAACTAGGCGTGACTTGATAACACGACGCAGAGATAATTGAGAGAGGCCCGAAAATGGTACCACTACCCAAGCGCCTTTTCGCCGAATTCCTTGGAACCTTCTGGCTGGTCTTCGGGGGATGCGGCAGTGCCGTGCTTGCCGCCGCATTTCCCAGCCTCGGCATCGGTTTCGTCGGAGTCAGCCTGGCATTCGGGCTTACCGTGCTCACCATGGCCTATTCGATCGGCCATATCTCGGGATGCCATCTCAATCCGGCGGTGACGATCGGGCTATGGTCGGGCCGGCGCTTCCCCGGCGCCGAAATCCTGCCTTATAGTGTGGCGCAAGTGCTGGGCGCGATCGCGGCGGCGGGTGTCCTGCTCGTTGTGGCGCAGGGCAATCCCGACTTCGTACTCGGACCCAAGAGTCTGGCGGTCAACGGCTATGGTGATATGTCGCCGGGCGGCTTCAACCTGGTGTCGGGCCTCATAATCGAAACGCTGCTGACCTTCGGCTTCGTCATTATCATCCTGGGTTCGACCGACACGCGCGCACCCTCGGGCTTTGCGCCAATCGCCATCGGCCTGGCGCTGACGCTGATCCATCTCATCAGCATCCCGGTGACTAACACTTCGGTAAACCCGGCCCGCAGCACCGGCCCGGCATTGTTTGTGGGCGGTGAGGCGCTACGCCAGCTCTGGCTATTTTGGCTGGCCCCAATCGTCGGCGCGATCCTTGGCGGTATCGTCTACCGGGCCTTTGCTCAAGAACCGCTGGCACCGGACATCAGCGGTGAGCCGCTCTGATATGGCGGAATAAAAGTTTGCCGCATGTTCCATTCTGCACCCTGAACCTGGTTTAGGGTGCACTTCATCTTCACAGGTGGCCGGACCCGGCGACGCCGTGGATGCTGCAACAAGTTCAACATGACAGCAGTTTATCAAGCAATCTTCAGGCTCAGGGTATCAGGCAGTGAAAAACCGGTTTCCTCCCGGGGCAATCCTGCTCTAATATAAAACGATGTCGATCTGGCGAAACGTCAATCCTACCGGTGCCATCGCTGATTTTATCGCGGTGTGGCGTAGTGCCGGACAGATGCGTTGGCGCTTCGTGCTGCTGGCCATCGTGGTGTCCGGAATATTGTTTTCGCTGATCGTCCGCGAAGAGCAACGGATCGAACCGCGCCCGCCCGAAATAAATTACATCACCAGTTGGCGCGCCGACCGCAGTCAAGCCGAAATCCTGACCAGCAACGCCGCCAATCAGCGCCGCCAGCAATGGCTCGCCGCCGAACAGGCCAAGCGTGATCTGGAGGTCAAGAACATTTACAAGGCGATCGGCCGCGCTTCGGGCATGGATGTCGATGCGATCGACCGGCAAGCCACGGCAGAACAAGCGGCATCGGCCGCGGCCGTCAAAAACGCCGTCAACCCGCACCCGTGAGTATCGCGCCCGATGATGGGCGCTGGCTGGCCGCTGCGGCGCGGCTGGCGGCGCGCGGATTGCCGCTCAGTCGCCCCAACCCGGCGGTAGGCGCCATCGTCGTGCGCGACGGGCGTGTGGCCGGGCGCGGCTGGACCCAGTCCGGTGGACGCCCACATGCCGAGGCGGTCGCCTTGGCAGAGGCTGGCGCCGCTGCGCGGGGCGGCGTGCTGTACGTCACGCTTGAACCTTGCGCGCATGCCAGCGCGCGCGGCTCCGCTTGCGCCGATGTGGTTGCCGCAGCGGGCCTGGCGCGGGTGGTCATCGGGTGCCTGGACCCCGACCTGCGTACCGCCGGGCAAGGCATCGACCGCATCCGCACCGCCGGGACTGCGGTCACAATCTTTTCGTCGCCCGAAAGTTCAGCCAGTCTGGCGGGCTATCTGATGCTGCGGAATCATGGCCGCCCATATGTCACACTGAAGCTGGCGCTGTCGCTCGATGGCTGCATCGCGATGTCCGATGGCAGCAGCCGCTGGATCACCGGAGCCGCCGCCCGCGCCCATGGTCATGCCCTGCGCGCGCGCCAGGACGCGATACTCGTCGGCGGCGGCACATTGCGCGCCGACCAGCCGCTGCTCGATGTGCGCTTGCCCGGACTGGAATCGCGCAGCCCGCAGCGCTGGGTGCTGACGCGCGGCGCCCCGCCCGCCGGCTGGCGCGCGATAGTCGAGCCGCAAGCCATATTTGCAATGGCGGATATCCAGTATCTCATGATTGAAGGCGGCGCCGGCGCGGCTGCGGCTTTTCTCGCCGCCGATCTCGTTGATCGCCTGATAATCTACCGCGCCCCGATCCTGATTGGTGGCGGCCAGCCCGGTCTTTCGGACATCGGCCTGACCACGCTGAACGAGGCTCATGGCCGCTGGCAATCCGTCGACAACCGCCGGCTTGGCGATGACGCGCTGGACGTCTATGAGCGTATGCTATGTTTACAGGAATAATCACTGCGCTGGGCACTATCCGGACATTGCGTGAGAGCGGCGATTGGCACGCCGCAATCGCCTGCCCGTTCGATCCCGCCCACATCGCCATCGGCGCCTCGATCGCTTGCT
>JAYUBN010000041.1:0-22116 GCA_043740855.1 Sphingomonadales bacterium
CAAGTATGATTGCGTGTCCATAGATCAGCGCCGATTGACACATCATGCGGTGCTGGAACCTTAACTGATTCATCCTACCGCCGCCTGAACACCCAATACAACGGCGCCCGCCCCGCCTTCAGCGCCTTCGCCTCATACCGCGTGGGCGGCCAGCCGTCCGGCCGCTCAACCGCCGGGCCCGGCGCATGGAACAGCGTCTGATCCGCCATCACCTCGGTCACCCACGCCTGATACGTGGGGTCATCGCTCGCCACGCGCCATTCCGCGCCGGGTTTCAGGACCCGAGCGACTTCGGGCAACAGGGCAGGGTGTACGAAGCGGCGCTTGGCGTGGCGCATTTTGGGCCAGGGGTCGGGGAACATCAGGAACAGGCGGTCGAGGCTCTCATCCGGCAGGGCGCGCAGCAGCACGCGGCCGTCTTCGGGCCAAAGGCGTAGGTTCGGGGGCAGCGGGGCGGTGGCTTCCCCGCCCTCCGGCACCAAGGCCGACAGCAGGGAGCAAATGCCGTTCTCGAACACTTCGCACGCGATCAGCCCGGCCTGGGGATTCGCTGCCGCCTGCGCCAGTGCGTGCTCCCCGCCGCCAAACCCGATCTCCAGCCACAGCTCGGGCAGCCATGCGGGCGCCGCCGCGTCTTCCACCCGGAAGCGCATGCGTTCCAGGGTGACGTCGAGAAGAACCTCCTGCCGGGGCCGCAGCTTGTGGCCGCGGCTGCGGCCGTATAACCGATCCGGCGGGGGCTTAATCAGCGTCCGAAGGCTGCCTTCAGGGCCGGCACCAGATCCGTCTTTTCCCACGTGAAGGTGCCTTTCGCCTCATCCGGCTCCCGCCCGAAATGGCCGTAGGCCGAGGTGGGGGCGTAGATCGGGCGGTTCAGATGCAAATGCTCGCGGATGCCGCGCGGCGACAGGTTCATCAGGTCGCGCAGGGTCTTCTCCAGCCGCGCCTCGTCGACGTCCTTACCCGTGCCCTGCAAATCCACGTAGACCGACAACGGCCGAGCGATGCCGATGGCGTAGGCGATCTGGATGGTGCAGCGGTCGGACAGACCGGCCGCGACCACGTTCTTCGCCAAATAGCGGCAGGCGTAGGCGGCCGAGCGGTCCACTTTCGTGGGGTCCTTGCCGCTGAACGCGCCGCCGCCGTGCGGGGCTGCACCGCCATAGGTGTCGACGATGATCTTGCGCCCGGTAACGCCGGCGTCGCCGTCGGGGCCGCCGATCTCGAAGCTGCCGGTGGGGTTGATGTGGTAGACGGTGTCATCCGACAGCCAGGCGGCGGGCATCAGATCGGCCACTACCGATCTGACATAGGCCTTGAGTTCGGCCTCCTTGTCGCCGGTGTCGTAGCCGGCGGCGTGCTGGGTGGAAACGACGATGGCGGTCGCGGCAGCGGGTTTGCCGCCATGAAAGCGCAGCGTTACCTGGCTCTTGGCGTCGGGCTGGAGAAAAGGCGCCGCGCCAGAATGGCGGTCGGCGGCCATGCGTTGCAGGATCTTGTGGCTGTAATAGAGCGTTGCCGGCATCAGGTCGGGGGTTTCGTCGCAGGCATAGCCGAACATGATGCCCTGATCGCCGGCGCCTTCATCCTTGTTGCCGCTGGCGTCCACGCCCTGCGCAATATGCGCCGACTGGCCGTGCAGGCGGTTGATGAATTCAAAGCTCTGCCAGTGGAAGCCGTCCTGCTCATAGCCGATCCGCTTGACCGTGGCGCGCACTGCCGCCTCGATTTCCTCCTTGGCGCCATTAATCCAGACGCCGTCTTCATAGACGCCCTTGCAGCGGATTTCACCGGCCAGCACCACCAGTTGCGTCGTCGTCAGCGTTTCGCAGGCGATACGCGCTTCGGGGTCCTTGGCCAGAAACAAATCGACGATGGTATCGCTGATCTGGTCGGCAACCTTGTCAGGATGGCCTTCGGAAACGCTTTCGGAAGTGAACAGATAATCGCCGCGCATGATGTCCTGCCATATAAAGGAATCTTTATGTCTGCTTGTCTAGACTCGTTGATGGCGCGTGGCAACTACCGAGCATCGTGCCAAAAAGCGGCTACAGATTTTTGGCGATAAACGCTGCGATAACAAGGTAGCCAGTACCAGCAGAATTGCCGCCCAGGCCAGCACCAGACTATTGCCCCAGCGCGCGAACAAGGTTGGCGGGTGGACGGGAGGAACAATGCCGTCGAGTCTTTCGCCATGCTGGCGCGGGATGGACCCGTGAAGGTCGGCCTGCCCGCGCGGAATGAACCCGCGCACGATCCCGTCGGCATCCACCACCGCGCTGATCCCGTTGACGGTGGGACGCAGCACCGGCACCCCCTCTTCGATCGCGCGCAACCGGGCCTGGGCCAGATGTTGTGGCGGGCCCCAACTGCCAAACCAGCCGTCGTTGGAGGGATTGACGATATAGTCCGGGCGGTGCGCGCGATCGATAACCTGGCCGGAAAAGACGATCTCATAGCAGATCTGGATGCCGGCCTTCCCCCATGGACCCAGATCGAGCGTTTGCGGACCTGGACCGGGGTAGAAATCGATATCGCCCGGGACCAGGCGTGCCAGCCCCAGCGGTTCCAGCCACGCCCGCTCCGGCAGATATTCGCCGTAAGGCACCAGATGCGCCTTGGCATAGCCGCCGCGGATGGTACCGTTTTCATCAAGTGCGGTGACGACGTTGCGTGCATCGGCAACCTTGCCGCCGCTAAAATCCAGATCGACCGTGCCGGTTAACAGCAGGCTGCCCGGCCCTACCACACGGCCCAGCCGCGCCCGCGCCCGCGCCGGGTCGCCGGCAAAAGTGGTGGCGCGGTAAAACGCGGACGGATAGCCATCGCGCAGGTAATCGGGCACGCCCGATTCGGGCCAAAGCACAACGCGCCGCAGACCCGGCGCGGACGAACTGGAAAGCGCCGCCGCCGTCAGGAAATGATCCTGATAGAATTGCGGGTCGTCCAGCGTGGGTTGTGAAATGTTGGGCTGCACCAGCGTATAGGCCAGAGTTCCGGGCCTGTCGCGCGGACCGAAATGGCCCGGCTGCAGCAGTAGCGCGACCGGCGCGGCCAGCAAAGCAACTGCCGCGATATCGAACCGGCTGCGTGCCAATACCGCCCACCAGCAGCCCGCCAGCAACACCAGCACGCCCGACAAGGCATAAGTGCCAAGCCACGGCAACACCGCCGCCAGCCCCGGATGCGCGAACGAGCCCAGCGCGGTCGCAGCCAGCGGATTCCAGGCAAAACCGGTGAATGCCCAGCCGCGCAGCCATTCGCTGACCGTCCAGCCGCCTGCCATCGCGAGAATCAGAGCAAGGGACTTGGGTTTACGCTGGCGCCCGCCGATCACCCAGGCGAGCCAAGCGGCTAGCGCCGGGTATACTGCCAGATAGGTCGCCAGCACCACCACGGCGGCCCAGCCCAGTGATGCCGGCATCTTGGCCTGAAAAGTAAAGGCAGTGGCGATCCAATTATCGCCCAACGTGAAATGGCCCAATCCCCACAGCCAACCTAGCAGCGCCGACCGGCTGCCATGCTGCGCGCCGGCGACCAAAGCCAAGAGGCCGGCCAGCCCGATCAGCGTGGCAGGCCACCAGCCCAGCGGTTGAAACCCACAAGCAGCGAAGGCGCCGAGCACCAGCGCGCAGCCGAGGGGGTGAGCAGCGAGCCGGGCGCGACTTGCGCGCCAGCCGCGCCCCAGCCGGCTGTTGCCAGACGGCGGAGCCCAGTCAGCGCCCATTCGGTTCAGATCAACGACTGGATCGGCTCGCCAGCATCGTCCGCCGCGGGCTTGCGCCGGGCACGGCGACGGGGTGCGGGCGCCAGCGCCGCTTCGGCTGCGACCTCGGGCTCGTCACGCGGAATCGTGAAAGAGGGCGGCAAGGTGTCCGGGTCGATCCCCGCCGAAATCGCCCGAACGGTACGATCGGTTTCCTGGGTCTCGCCAAGTTGGGCAGGCGGCTCGCTGAGTGTGGACTCAGGACGATCCTCGCGGCGCGGGCGGCGATCCTCACGACGCGGGCGCAAGCCGCGTCCGCCGCGATTTTCACGCAGGAACGGATTTTCGGCTGGCTCGTATGCGGTGACGGTCTCGCCCGACTCAACTTTGCCGCCGACAGGCTCGTTGCTATCGCCCGTCCAGCTTTGACCGCCGGTCGCTCGCTGATCCGCGCTGGCTTGCCGCTGGTTCGGCTCGGTATCCTGGCCCTCGTTGGCGGGGCGCTCGTCGCGGCGGCGATAATCGGGTTGAGACTGCGGGCGGTCCTGGGCGCGATCCCCAGCGGCGCGGTCGTTTGTGCGATCTGGCGCCCGGTCGTTTGCGCGGTCTGGTGCCCGGTCGGCTGTCCGTTCCGGCCGGTCCTCGCGTTCGCGGCGGGTGTAGACCGGTGGCTGGTCGAACGCGGGAAATTCGTTTTCCACGCCAAATTCGCCGGCATCGTCGCTCTCGTCGGACGCGCCTTCGCCGCCCTCTTGCCAGCGATCATCGCGGCGCAAGCGCTGTTCTTCCTGCCGTACCTTGGTATCGGCGATCACGCGAAAATAATGATCGGCAAATTGCAGATTATATTCCGCATTGACGCGATCGCCATTGAGATGCGCATCATTCGCCAGCTTGCGGTACTTCTCGAGCATTTGCGGCGCGTTTCCGCGCGCGCGGCTGTCAATGCGATTGACTTGCTGACCACCGTTAGCGGCCTGCGGACGGATAGTGTTGTTACCGCGCCCGCGCCTGCGGTTATTGCCACCACGATTATTATTCAAGGGTGTGTGTTCCTTAGCCCCGGCCTGCCTCCGGCGTTCCCGGATGGCGATCTACCTATTGTCATGCTGTGGCCCATATGCGGGCCGAAATCCCGGCACTTGCATCGGAACATGGCTATAATCCCATGTCCATTTCCATGCCCATGTACATATCGAACCGCACATGTTGGAATCACATCAGCCAGACAGGAAAGATTCGTCCATCGGCAGACCTGATAAGCTACTTAGGCAGCCCGCCGACGATTGCCAAGCAAAAAAGGCGCATGGGGCTGAAATTCAATCTTTTCGGCAAAGCTGGAGCACGCGCGGCCGGCCGGCGAGGTCATGGTGCAATCGCGCGGTCAGTCCAGCGGCCTCGGCCAGCGTCATCACGACCGCCGCCATGGTGTGGCCGATTTCCACCAATGCAATGCCTTTCGCGCTCATCAATTCGGGTAAACGGGGGATCAGCACGCGATAATCATCCAACCCCTCGGGTCCGGCAAACAGCGCGGTTGCCGGCTCGTAATCGCGGACATCCGGCGCCAGCGCGGCGTCCTCTTCGACGTAGGGCGGATTGGCCAGGACCAGATCGAATGGGCCGCCCAAGGTCTCCACCCATTTTGACTCGCGCCAGTCCGCCGCCATCATTCGCGCGCGTCCGGCCAGTCCCAGCGTTGCCGCATTGTCCGACGCCACGGCGAGCGCGGCGGGGCTGCGGTCTATTCCCAATCCGCGTGCATCGGGCAAATGCGCAAGCACCGCCAGCAGCAGCGCGCCCGATCCAGTGCCGCAATCGAGCACCGTGCGCGCGTCGGGCCGGGCGGCCAGCGCGGCGGCCACAAGTACCTCGCTATCGCCGCGCGGGATCAGCACATCCGGGGTCACGCGCAGGGTCAGCCCGTAGAATTCCTGCCCGCCCAGGATATAGGCGACTGGCTCATGCGCCAGGCGGCGCTCTACCAGCGCGGCGAAGCCAGCGGGCAGGGGATTGCGCAGGTGGCGCAGCAGCAGTTCCGAGCGGGTCACGCCCAAAGCCGATGCCATCAGCCATTCGGCGTCGAGGCGGGGCGTGTCGCTGGTTGGTGCCAACGCCGCCGCCGCCGTGCGCAACGTGTCAGCGATGGTTGCTGTTTCAGCCATCCAGCGCCGCGAGCCGCTTGGCTTGGTCCTCGGCGAGCAGCGCGTCGATCAGTTCCGCCAGCCCCGGCCCTGCGAGAATTTCGGGCAAGCGGTGCAGCGTCAGATTGATACGATGATCGGTGACGCGCCCCTGCGGGAAATTATAGGTGCGGATGCGTTCGGAACGGTCACCCGAGCCGACCATGGCCTTGCGCGCCTCGGCCTCGACACCATGCGCTTCGGCGCGGCGCAGGTCGTAAATTCGCGTCCGCAGCACCTGCATGGCCTTGGCCTTGTTCTTGTGCTGGCTGCGCTGGTCCTGCTGAATCACGACCAGCCCGGTGGGTAGATGGGTCAGCCGTACCGCCGAATCGGTAGTATTGACATGCTGGCCGCCTGAGCCGGACGCGCGATAAATGTCGATCTTGAGGTCGTCGTCGTTGATTTCGACATCGACCTCGTCGGCTTCGGGCAGCACCGCGACGGTGGCGGCAGAGGTGTGGATGCGCCCGCCGCTCTCGGTTACGGGCACGCGCTGGACCCGGTGGACGCCGCTTTCATACTTCAGCTTTGCGAACACGCCATTGCCGGCGATATTGGCAATCACTTCCTTGAAGCCGCCGATATCGCTGACGCTGGCGCTGACCAATTCCAGCCGCCAGCCCTGCCCTGCGGCATAGCCTTCATACATGCGGTACAGGTCGGCGGCGAACAGCGCGGCTTCGTCGCCGCCCGTGCCGGCGCGGATTTCCAGCATCGCCGGGCGCGCGTCCGCCGAATCGCGCGGCAGCATGGTGACGGCGAGGGCATGTTCGGCGTGGGGTAGTTCGGCTTTCAGGCGCGCTGATTCTTCGTCGGCCATCGCGCGCAGTTCGGGTTCGGCCTGGCCCATCGCCGCGAGGCTGGCCAGTTCGCCGCGCATCGCCATGACGCTGGCAGCGGCTTTCGCCACTGGTTCCAGTTCGGCATAGTCGCGGCTGGCGGTTACGAATTCGGGGCCTTCGAGCGTGCCCGACGCCAGCCGCGCTTCAAGTTCGGCAAAGCGCTGGGCGATCTGGTGGAGGCGGGTTGCAGAAATGCTCACTGCGAGAAGCCCGCGATCTTGGGATCGGCACAGGCATTCCTCTGTTGCTCACGGGAGGGGTTTGGGATGGGCAGGGGCCGACACGACCTTTGCCATAGAAAAAGTGCCCGCCGCCAGCCCCTCCTGCAAGCAGAAGGGGAGACGGCGAGACAACGAGCGGTAACGAAGCCCCTTCCCTTCGGAGGAGGCGTTGAGGTGGGGCCTCTACCCTTAGGCTGAGCTGGCTGGCTAGGCGCCACCTCCAGTTCCGTCCCTGAAGGGGAGGGCACCAATAGTGCTGACACTTGCGTGAGGTTGGTTTCAGAATCTTTCACTTAGGCGCCCAATTGAAATGACCTTCCAAGCAAGACCTAACCCGGTCGTTCATTGTTTCATCCCCCTTTTTAATTCCACCGGTCAAGCGTCCAGATTGGAAATCGATGAGAAGGAGGGTTTTAGCATTTGCTTTGACTGCCCTGTCATAGCGTTTTCGAGGCGATCCTGTTGCAATCAAATCACTCGACATGTTGGAGTCACGAAGTGCCCTCAGCGCCTTAATCGCAGCTTCCAAGGCGTCATCATGTTCCACCGTAATAATCACATCCAGCGCCAGTTCCTCGACTTTCTCCCCGTCGGCAACCAGCATCGCCAGCCGCTCGATACCGGCCGCCCAGCCCACAGCCGGGGTCGGCGGACCACCCAGCGATTCCATCAATCCATCATAGCGTCCGCCGCCCAGCACGGTGCCCTGCGCGCCCAGCCGGTCGGTGACGAATTCAAACGCGGTGTGGCGGTAGTAATCCAGCCCGCGCACTAAGGCCGGCGCGCGCGTCCAGGCGACGCCAGCGGCATCGAGACCCGAAGTAACCCGCCCGAAAAAGTCTTTTGCCTCGCTTGACAGATAATCATCAATCTTGGGCGCTGCTTCGGTAAACACCTTGTCGCGCGGTTCCTTTGAATCGAGAATGCGCAATGGGTTGCGTTCGAGGCGCTCTTGCGAATCCTCGGACAAATCCGCCTGATGCGCGCGGAAATACTCGACCAGCGCCGTCCGCCACGCATCGCGGCTGGTGGCATCTCCCAGCGTATTGAGCTGCAAGGTCACGCCATCGGCAATCCCCAGCTCGTTCAGCAACTGATCGGCCATCACCAGCAGCTCGACATCGGCCAATGGTTCGGCAGCCCCGATGATCTCGGCGTCCAATTGGTGAAATTGCCGATAGCGCCCCTTTTGCGGACGTTCATAGCGGAACAGCGGGCCGTGGGTGGCCAGCTTCAGCGGTGCGTGTTGCTGCCAGCCGTTGGTAATGTAGGCGCGGGCAATCCCGGCGGTGAACTCGGGCCGCAGCGTCAGTGATTCGCCGCCGCGATCATCGAAACTGTACATTTCCTTGGACACGACATCGGTGGTCTCGCCCAGGCTGCGCGAGAACACGGCCGTTTTTTCGAAAACCGGCATCTCTGCCCGGCGAAACCGGTACAGCTTGCGCACCCGCTCGAAACACTCGACCACCCGCGCAAATGCTTCTGCCTCGGCCCCGAAGATATCCTGCGTGCCGCGAATGGCCTGCGGCGTCTCGATCCGGGCAATAGGTTTGTTATTCGACATGCGCGCGTCCTGTGTGGCAGCGCGTGGCCCTAGAGCGGTTTCGGTTGAAATGGAACATATCAAGGATAGCTTTGATGTGAGAGCCCCAATCCCGCGCCGATCGTTGCAATCTGAACGCCTTCCCGCCAAGAATGCATCATGATGATCAAAACCGGAGCCTTGCCGCTGTGCCTCGCCCTTTTGTTGCCGCTCGCGGCGTCTGCTCAGCCTATCGCGCGCTCCGCGCCGCAGGCGGTGCCGCTGGTGAATAACATCCCGGCGGCGCAGGACATTGCCTATCCTGGTGGTCCGATCACACTGGACATCGATGCTTCGGATACAGTGCGCGCGGTTTATCGCGTTACCGAAACCATTCCTGTCGCTGCTGGAACCGCAAATCTGGTGCTGATGCTGCCGCGCTGGCTGCCGGGTAATCATTCGCCAAGCGGCACGATGGACCAGCTGGTCGATGTGCACTTTTTCGCCGGTGGCAAGCCGCTCGCCTGGCGGCGCGACCCGGCCGAGGTCTTTGCCTTTCATCTCGACCTGCCCGCGGGTGCGCGCGAGATCGTTGCCAAATTCATTCACACCTCGCCGTTGCAATCGGCCGAAGGGCGGATTTCGATGACGGCGGAGATGCTCAACCTGCAATGGGACCGGATGAGCCTGTACCCCGCCGGCTATTACGTGCGGCAGATCAGGGTGAAGCCGCGAGTTACCTTTCCGGCGGGCTGGGGCGTGGCCACGGCGCTGGACGGGCGGGTGCAGAGCGGGGCGACGATCGACTGGGCAGAGACGGATTACGCCACGCTGGTCGATTCGCCGGTGTTCGCAGGGGTCAATTTCAAGCGTTTCGAGCTTGGGCATAATGTGGCGCTCAACGTCGTGGCCGACAAGCCCGCCAATCTGGTGATCGCGCCCGAGCATCTGGCGACGTATTCGGCGCTGGTGGATGAGGCGTTGCTGACTTTTGGCGGTCGTCATTTCGACCATTACGACTTCCTGCTCGGGCTGACCGACCGGATGGGCGGCATCGGGCTGGAGCATCACCGGTCGAGCGAAAATACCATGGGTCCAGATGCCTTTACGAAATGGGCCGACCGTGATTTCGACCGTAATGTGCTGCCGCATGAACTGACCCACAGCTGGAATGGCAAGTTCCGCCGCCCGGCCAAGCTGTGGACCGCCGATTATCGCGAGCCGATGCAGGACAATCTACTGTGGGTCTATGAAGGCCAGACCCAGTTCTGGGGGCTGGTGCTGGCGGCGCGATCGGGCGTGCAGAGTAAGGACATGGTGCTGGGCGAGATCGCCAATTTCGCCGGGCTGTTTACCCAGTGGCCAGGGCGCGGATGGCGGTCGGTCGAGGATACCACCGCCGACCCGATTATTGCCATGCGGCGGCCCAAGCCCTTCCCTTCGCTTGACCGGAACGAGGATTATTACACCGAAGGCGCGCTGGTGTGGCTGGAGGCAGACCAGATCATTCGCGCCGGGACGGACGGTCACAAGGGACTGGACGATTTTGCCAGGGCATTCTTTGGCCTTAATGCTGGCAACGGGCGGGACGGCGACTGGGGCGAGGCGACTTATGACCGGGCCGACGTCATCGCCGCGCTCAACAGCGTCTATCCGCATGACTGGGACAGCTTTATCCGGTCGCGCATCGAAACCCCCGACCAACCCGCGCCGCTGACCGGGATTGACAGCGCCGGCTATCGGCTGGTGTTCAAGGAGCAGCCGAACCCCTACGACAAGGCGCGGATGGACGACGGCAAACACCTGAGCCTGTACCATTCGCTGGGCATCGTCATCGACAAGGACAACAAGGTCAGCGGCTGTCGCTGGGATAGCGCCGCCTTTAACGCGGGCGTCGTCAGCGGCGCCAAGGTGATTGCCGTCAATGGCGTCGTTTACGATCAGGACACGATCAGGGCCGCCATTA
The DNA here is from genome assembly GCA_043740855.1 of Sphingomonadales bacterium. Lineage (GTDB taxonomy): Bacteria > Pseudomonadota > Alphaproteobacteria > Sphingomonadales > Sphingomonadaceae > Novosphingobium. Next base: position 10,447 of record JAYUBN010000041.1, read on the forward strand.
CCGCCGCCAAACATGGAGGGCCCGCTGATGCCAAACCGATCGAGCTGGTCATCCAGCGCGGTGACCGGGTGCAAACGGTGCGGTTGGACTACCACGATGGCCTGCGCTGGCCATGGCTGGAGCGCGCGGCGGCAGGCAAGCAGCCTGCGCCGCTTGACCTGTTGCTGGCGCCGCGCCGTGCGGGCGTAAAATGACGGGCTCGCCGGTGCGCCGCCGGTGGCCTTTTCCGCCGCGTTTCGTGCTCTTTCTACTGGCACTTCCAATCGCGATGGGCGCGCTGGCACCGCTGGTGGCCCGCTGGGGTCAAGCGGTGCTGTCAGGGTTCGATCTGGCAGCAGTGCTGTTCATCGTCTCGCTGTGGCCGCTGACCCGCGATCATACGGTGCCGGATATGCGAGAGAAGGCGCGCGCCAACGATACCGGGCGGCTGGGTGTGCTGATCATCACCAGTCTGGTGATGGTCGTTATCCTGACTTCGGTGACGGTCGAACTGCCCGGCGCCCGGCATGAGACCGGCTTGACGCATACCATCGCGCTGGCACTGGTCCTGACCAGCCTGGTCATTGCATGGCTGTTCAGCAATTTGATCTTCGCGCTGCATTACGCGCATCTTTATTACCGGGAGCGTGACGAGGGCGGACTGAATTTTCCCAAGCCCGACACGGACGACAAAATTGCGTCAAGGGGTGCCAGCGAATCAGGGCCGGACTATATCGACTTTGCCTATTTCTCCCTCACCATCGGCATGGCCTTTGCCACCGCCGATATTGCCATGCCCGGTCGCGCGTTCCGCCGTACCGTCATCATCCATGCGATCGCGGCGTTCTTCTACAATCTCATCGTTCTGGCCTTCACCATCAACGTCACCGCGGGGAGTTGAAAACCGCCTTGTTTTTGTTGCACCGCAACAAGCGGCGCGCTACGGCGAGGGCATGAACATAGACATGCTTTCCATTGGCGAGAATCCGCCGCACACGCTCAATGTCGTCATCGAAGTGCCCACCGGCGGCGAACCAGTGAAGTACGAGTTCGACAAGGCCTCGGGCGCGCTATTCGTGGATCGCATCCTGCATACGCCGATGCGTTATCCGGCGAACTATGGCTTCGTGCCGCACACGCTGTCACCCGACGGCGACCCGCTCGACGCACTGGTGATCGCCCGGTCGCCTTTCATTCCTGGTTGCGTCGTGCGCGCCCGGCCAATCGCCGTGCTGAATCTTGAAGATGAACACGGCGGCGACGAGAAATTGATCTGCGTGCCCGATGATGCCACTTTCCCTTATTACAAGGACGTGCTTGAAGCGGGCGATCTGCCGGGCATCGTGCTCCAGCAGATCGAGCATTTCTTCACCCATTACAAGGATCTGGAAACGGAAAAATGGGTGCGCGTCGGCACTTGGGGTGGCGCCGATGATGCACGACAGATCGTCCTGGAAGCCATCGAGCGTGCGAAAGAACAGGCCAGGGCCTGATTGGCATGATCTCCGCCCTTTGCTGCGGATAAGCCGACCGTGAAGCTGGATATCATCGACGTGTTCGGTTCACATGTGCTGCGCGGCAATCCGCTGGCGGTGGTGCATGGGGCGCAGGCTCTCACTACGCCCGCTATGCAGGCGCTGACCGACTGGCTCGGATTTTCGGAGACAACGTTCCTGTTGCCGCCAACTGCTGCGGGTGGCGACTACCGCCTGCGCATCTTTTGTCCGGGGCGCGAGCTGCCCTTTGCCGGGCACCCGACGCTCGGCACCTGTCATGCATGGCTGGCGGCGGGCGGGGTGCCGGCGCGCAAGGGCGTGGTAGTACAGGAATGCGGTGTCGGGCTGGTTGAAATCCGCCGCATTGAAGGAATGCTCGCATTCCGCGCCCCACCAACGCGCCGCAGCGGGCCCCTGTCGCACGAGGAGCGCGTGGCGGCGGCGCAACTTTGCAATGTGCCGGAAGATGCGATCGTGACGGCTATTCACGCCGATAACGGCCCCGGCTGGAAATTGCTGCATCTTTGTTCAGTGAATGATGTGTTGGCAGCCGAACCCCAACCGCGCGCGCGCGCCGGCACCGACATCGGACTGATCGCGGCTTACCCTCCGGGCAGCGTCGCCGATTTCGAATTGCGCGCCTTCTTTGACAACGGAGAGGGCACGCTGGTCGAGGACCCGGTCACCGGCAGCCTCAACGCTGCGGCAGCGCAATATCTGTTCGGCGCCGGACTGGCGCAGGGCCGCTATGTCGCCACCCAAGGCCGCAAGGTCGGCGCGGACGGGCGCGTGGTTTGTGTGCAGGATGAGGATGGCACGGTCTGGGTGGCGGGTAGAACGGCTACCGTGTCAAGCGGTGGGGAACTGGAAGCATGGGAAGAACAGCGGCAGATTTAGGGACGTTCTGAGCGATTAGAAACCTTGATCTCAAGTGGCGTAAAGCGCAGTTATTAGTCGGTAAACGCACGCCGTGGCTCGCAAATTAATGGCATTTTGCGGGTTCTTGACAAATGCTCACGGGACTGCGGCTGCCTTGTGAGCCATTCCCAGTCCTCCTTGCATAGTTATTCTGCCAGCCAGGCGGATTTTTCACGCGTGATGTGGATATCGGCCAATCCAGCCGGCAGAAAAAAGGACGGCGTTCGCTGCCACTATTATGTTTTTGCCGCTTTCATCGGGTTGAAACGGTTGGGGAACAGGTGATGCGTCTTGTGGTACATGATGCCAAACAGGAACCGGTTACATAAATCGAAATACAGGGTGCCTTTCAGGTCCTTCACTTCGGTACTGCCATCAGGTTGCTGGGCGTGCGTAAAATAATTGAACCCGGCGTATAGCAGAACATTGGAAACGTAGGACGGCAGGAATGCTACTACAAACCATCGGGGCCCGAGAAGTGAAAATATAAACAACGTTTTGCAGAACCGCGCTGCAAAAAGTAGCGGTCCCTGCTTGCTCCAGGTTGCACGCGATTTTGTTGTGTCCCCCCAGATTGTGAGATAATTTTTCTCCAATTGGCGACCAACCAGCACTCGTGCAGTATCGACAAATTGCCAGAAGCTGTAGCCCTTGGGTGGGTGCGGGTCATTTTCAGGATCATCCGGGTGGGCATGGTGCAGAAAATGCATGTAACGAAACACAACCAATCCGGCTGATAACTGTTGCAGCGCCGCCAGCTCCCCCATCACCCCGTTCAGCCAACGGGGTTTGAAATTGAAATGCGTCGCATTATGCATCATAACTGTCGTTAAATGGCCGATGCAGATCGCCAGCGCGACAATGGGAATTGTCCGCCAAGTGAAAAGATCCGGATATTGTATAAATGCCGCGACCAAGAGCAGTGCTGAACCAGCAATAATGAACCGAAACTGTGTCAAAAATAGTGGCGCCAAGCATAGCAGCCAGAATACGGAGTAGTGCGCAAAAAAATTTGTCGATATCAGGATCGCAACACTGGCAAGTCCATATACCGCTATATTTTTGATATAATAGTTGCCAAAGAAAAATGGATCCCTCGAGAAGTTCGCTCGCGGTCGCAGCTTACGGCTCACAACTTTACCCCTATTTTATAAATTGGCATCTGTGCCAGCTTACCATGCAAAAAACAAACGGCGGACGCAGGCGCCAATACAAGCGAAGGCTATCGATCCAAGTTAACCCGACACTCAGTCAGGAGACGACCCTTATAATTTCCCATAAGTTTTGGAAAAGGGTGACCGGTTTTATTCTTGAAATTGCGTAAAGTCCGTGTCGGGCTTCAAAATATCCCGGGCGTGAGGCGTCAAAGTCGCTGTGCCGTGATATCCGTCACACAATGCGTTGAGATGGCAATATCAAGCCGACCTACAGATCTTTCTTTTCGGCAACCGAAATCGCCTCGTAGCCGCCCTCGTGGAGGTAATTTTCCAGATCCGGAAGCGTGTGGTTGTGTGGCAGAAATTCGCTGCGCCAGCTTTTGACTTTACTGCAATGCGGATCGCACTGGTTCTGGATCGGGCAGTAACGTCGCTCGATCTCGTTCACCACCTCCATGATCCATTGCAGACTGCCGTTGGCCCATTCGCAATATTCACACCAGGCTTTGTCCATCCAGCCCAAGTGAGGCACGCGATGGCGGTCGAAACGGTAGTAAGGCCGCAGTGGAATCGGGTTTTGATTGCGCACCCAAAAATACAAGCGATTAAATATAATCATATATAGGAAAAGAGGCAGCAAGAAAATGGCAAATCCCAAAATCAACAACAAGCCCAGCACCGGCGCCAAGAAACCCAACCTTTGCCGTTGCGTTTTTTTCTGATTTCGCAAGAAATGCTGATAGGAAATATTGGATTTATCCTTGGGCATTGCATTCTCCGCGTACGGTAAAAGTCTGGCCCAGTCAGGCATATAATGGCTGCTATCAGTTCCTGCCGCTGCGAGACATCAAAAAATCCGGAGCGAATCATTCCCTAGTTAAATTCTATCGCTAATCTGCTGTCAATTCGTTTTTCCCGCAAAAACAGCACGAAAAGTGGCGCCATAGGGCATCAGAATTACGATAATTGGCGCGATATTCCCAATTATCGGGAGTTCGAGGGCAATGGCCCGCGAACCCCCGCTTCACCCCAAAGCCAACTGTTTCTCGTCGGCCAGCCGATCCAGTTCCGCCCGGCTCATCTTTTGTGCCGCCGTCTTCAACTGGCCGCAGGCGGCGTCGATGTCGCGGCCTCGGGGGGTGCGGATGGGCGCGCTGATTCCGCCTGCGAAGATGATGTTGGAAAAGGCGCGGATGCGGTCGGGGGTGGAACATTCGTAATTGGCGCCGGGCCAGGGGTTGAAGGGGATGAGATTGACCTTGGCGGGCAGTTGGTAGTGTTTCAGCAGGCGGACCAGTTCGCGCGCGTCCTGGTCGCTGTCGTTCTTGTCCTTAAGCATGACGTATTCAAAGGTGATGCGCCGCGCGTTAGAGGCGCCGGGATAATCGGCGCAGGCCTGGAGCAATTCTTCCAGCCCGTATTTGCGGTTGATCGGCACGATTTCGTCACGGACTTCCTTGGAGGTCGCGTGGAGCGAAACCGCCAGATTGACGCCGATTTCTTCGCCGCAGCGCGCCATCATGGGGACGACGCCGCTGGTCGACAGGGTGATCCGGCGCTTGGACAGCGCCAGGCCGTCGCCGTCCATGACCAGTCGCAGCGCGTCGCGGACATTGTCGAAATTATAGAGCGGCTCGCCCATGCCCATCATGACGATGTTGGTAAGCAGGCGGCCATCGGATGAATAGGAGCCTTCGTCCTCGTCCGTATCCAGGTCGTCGCCGGTTCTGGCCATCGACCCCTTGGGCCATTCGCCCAGCGCATCGCGCGCGAGCATGACCTGGCCGACGATCTCGCCCGGTGTCAGGTTGCGGACCAGCCGCATCGTGCCGGTGTGGCAGAACCGGCAATTGAGCGTGCAGCCGACCTGGCTGGAGACGCAGAGCGTGCCACGATCGGCGTCGGGGATGAAGACCATCTCGTATTCGTGGTCGTCGCTGGTGCGCAACAGCCATTTGCGCGTGCCGTCCTCCGACACTTGCGCGAGCACGATTTCCGGGCGGCCGATGGCGAAACGTTCCATCAGCCACGGGCGCATGGCCTTGGCTATATCGGTCATCGGCGCAAAGTCGGTGACGCCGCGATGGTAGAGCCAGTGAAACAACTGCTTGGCGCGTAGCTTGGCGGCTTTGGCATCAAGGCCAGCCTCGGCAAGGAGTTCGGCGATGCGCAGGCGCGGCAGGCCGAGCAAATCAATGCGGCCATCGCTGCGCGGGGTGATATCGCTGGTGACGGCGGGGCGAGGGGTTGGCACCGGATCAATGAGGCCCGGGATCGCCATAAGTGTGCTGCTGGTCATGAAGTGTGCGCCATAGTGTAGAGTAGGCGAAAAAGCGAGCTTTGGTGCGAGGGCGATCCGTTGGCACCAACTGCTTCATCGCGCGCAACGCTTGCAATGACGCGTTTAGCCCGGCGCGCGACAGGGAGAAGTGTGTTTGGCTGCAAATGCCGCGACGGGGCCAGCGTGCAACATCGCCATAAGCAACTGCGCCACGCTGTCCGCGCGCAGTACGGCCGGATCGCGAAACGCGCGCCAATTTACAAACCTGCTCAGGTGATCGCGCGCGGTGCCAGGTGCACAGAGCGACAAGCCCACTATTGCCGCGGCAAGACCTGGCGACGAAAAGAGCGGGTGAGTTGACAGCGTTACCCCTCCGGATAGGTCACGGACAGCACTTCCCATTGTTTTTCGCCGCTGGGCAGGGCGACCCGGCGCAGGTCGCCGGGCGCGCCGCCGCGCAGTGCTCGCGCAAACGGGGCGCTCCAGCCAATCCGCCCGGCACCGGCATCCTGTTCGTCGTCGCCGACCAAAGTCAGGCAGCGGTGATAGTCGTCCTCATCGGCGATGGTGACGGTGGCGCCGAACCACACCCGGTGCCGGTCGGTCTGGCGGGACGGGTCGATCGGGCGGAGCAGTTTCATGCGCCGGGAGAGGTGCGCCAGTTCGCGATCAATCTCGCGCATACGCTTGCGGCCATAGATGTAATCGCCGTTTTCACTGCGATCGCCATTGCCTGCTGCCCAGCTGACTACTGCCACAATCGCCGGGCGTTCGGTGCCTAGCAGATGATCGTAACGGGCGCGCAGCGCGGCGAGGCCGGCGGGCGTGATCGGTGGTCCGTCAGGGTTCATCAAACGCGCCTTAGCGCAGATCATGGACCGGTTTCAACGTGGCCGCTGGGGCGTCAGGTTTTGGCTTTCGATTTTTGCATCAGGGCATTGACCGGATTTTCTGATTTGGCCGCGAGACCGGTCGCGGGCTTGGCAATGGTCGCCTTGGGCTTGCGGACTTCACGATTGCTCTTTTTTTGCGACTTGGCCATGGCCGTGGCTCCCTTGTCCGCCGGGCGCGACCGGGCGGATCTGATTGATGCTGCGGCTTTACCATGCCGCTCCATTAACCCGGCACGAATTCGCAATGGTTCTAGGCGGCGCGCAGGAAGAGGCCGACCGTTAGCGCGACGCCAATGACGACGACAATGAACCGCAGCACTTTTTCATTGACCATGCTCAGCAGCCGGGCGCCGATAAAGCTGCCGATCACGGCGCCGACGCAGGCCACTGCCGCTCCCAGCCAATGCACTTTTCCCGAAAACAGGAAGATTGCGACCGCCGTCAGGTTCATCGCCCCGGCCAGCACATTTTTCGTGGCGCTGGCGGCGCGGACCGGCACGCGGCTGAGGGTCAACGCGGCGAGCATCAGAAAGCCGATGCCGCCGCCGAAATAACCACCATAAATGGCGATGCCGAATTGCACTGCCCCGGCGGCGATGGGGCCTAGCGCGGTCTCGGTTTCCTGAGGCTTGCGGCCAAAACTGCCCCAGCCGAAAGCGCCGGTGGCGAACAGCACCAGCCATGGCACCATGCGGGCGAACACGCCCGACGGCGTCGCCAACAGCAGCAACGCGCCGATCGCACCGCCCGCCAGGCTGATGACGATCAGCGTTCGAAACGACAAGCGCTCGGTTCCGCTGGCCAGTTTGCGGCCCATCCAGCCACCGGTGATCTGGCCGGGAAACAAAGCCACGGTAGAGGTGATATTAGCTGCCCGGGCGTCCATTCCGGTCAGCATCAGCGCCGGCAAAGTGATGAACGAGCCGCCGCCCGCCAGCTGGTTTTGCGCGCCTGCCCATAGCGCGGCAACGAACAGGATCGCCATGTACACAAATTGGGTTTGACCAAGCACATCTGTCTCCGCCGGCGCCGGGCAGTGATGCCGCAAGACCAACTAGCTGCGATGGCTGGGCAAAAGCAACGCGATTTTCTTCGGCAAACCGCGCCAAATTCCGGACGCCTCAACCAGAGTCATTGTTATTTACGCAAAAGGACCACACACTGCCTGCATCTGCATTACGCAGGGTGGGCTGACCTTGAAGGGACGGAACATGGCAACCGAGTCTGATCCAGCAGGTGCCGGGGCCGCTGGTCCGGAAACAGACCGTACGACGGCGCATCCGGGGCTCGGTTCTGCCGCCCATGCGGCGCTTGGCGCGGCTGGCGAGGCCGCTGCCTTCTTCGCAGGCGCGCCGATCGCAGGGGCGGCGGACGCAGCAATCGGGCTTGGCGAAGTTGTTACCGATCGCGAGGCGAAGCTGGAAGAGGCGATCACCGGCAGGCATGCGCCCGCCGATCCGGAGAACAGCTCACCGACGCGCGCGCGAAATCCCTTGCTGTGGGTAGTGCTGGCAATGCTCGTTGTGGCCGTGCTGGTCTGGCTGTTCAGGGCGCGCTGACTGCAAATCGCCTTAACGGATCAATGGCATGCCAACAGGCATCATCCCGGCGTCCGCTTGGTCAGGAAGTGGCTGGCCGGGTTGGCGTCGCGATGATGGCCATGAGCGGGGTAAAGCGCTTCGTAAACCACTGCATTTTCAATGACGTGCTGAACGTAGCTGCGAGTCTCGCTGAAGGGAATTTGTTCGATCCAATCGATCCAGTCGGAACTCCCTGGCCGCAGGTCGCCCCCAACTCGCGAAAAGCCCCCCACGCGCGGATCACCAATATCGCGCAGCCATTTATTCACATTGCCGGGTCCGGAATTATACGCAGCAATAGCCAGCGGGTAGCAGCCGCCATAGACCGTCATCAGATGTGAGAAGACAGCGTCGCCTAGCGCCATGTTGTATGCGGGGTCAGCGGTGAGCCGAGAAAAGCTGTAGCCCACGCCCATTTTGCTCGCCTCGCCTTGCGCCGTGCCGGGCATCAATTGCATCAATCCTCGCGCGCCGGTGCGGCTGACCGCGTTTTGCGAGAACTGGCTTTCCTGCCGAATGATGGCATGGACCATCGTCCAGTCGCTTTCCGGCGGAGTCGGGATCAGCGGAAACGAGACGTCGCGAAAACTTGGCCCAAAGCCGGGAAGATCATCATTTCCGGCAGCTTGCCCCAGCACTACACCAAGGTCGCGGCGGCCGAGCGTACGGGCCAGCTCAGCCACCAGAGTGCGGTCGGATTCGCTGAGCGCTTGCGCGCTGATCTCGCGGAAAAAGCGGATAGTCGTCTGCCAATCGGTATCGCGCGCTACCTGCCGCACGGCTTGCGTAATCGGGCGGGCATAGAATGCCGCACGCTGGGCGGGGGTGGGCACAGGGTGTGGGGGATCGATCAAACTGGGCAACGGTCGACCCAGCCGTTCGAGCGCCAGCATACCATAGAATTGGTCGGGAAACGCGGCGGCAGATGTGAAATAGCGTTGGCTGTCGTCGCCTTTTCCCGTCTGAGCCCCAGCCTGAGCTAAAGCCCGTCCCGCCCAGTAAAAGCCCTTGGCGCGGGTTTGCGGGGTGCGGCCGGCCGCGCCGTAGCGATAAAACAGCGTTGCGGCGCGGGCAGGATTATGCAGGATCCACAAGGCTTGGGTGCCGCCCAGCCAGGTCAGCGAGGTGTAATCGTCGCGGATCGCAAAGCTCAGCTGCGAAATGTCGAGGCCCGGTGCAAAGCTGTCACTGGCGCGCTCGGCGATGCGCACGGCACTTTCGGGATCACTGCCGCGCGCCACGGCAAGCTGCAGATTAATCCATTTGCGCGGGTCGAGCGGCGTTTTGGCGAAAGCTGGGCGAGTGGCCAGCAGGCTTGCAGCGAGCGGCATCTGGCCCGCTTGCACCAGCAAGCGGGCCCGGGTGTAGACATAGCCGGGATCGCTGAGATAGCTGCCGTCGCTGGCGAACGAAGTGCCTTGCTGCGGCGGAAGATGGGCCAGCAGCGCCAGCCGCGCCTGGGCGATGACCCGCGCGGTCAGTGACAAACGACCCAGGACTTTGTTGGCTTGGGCGATATTGCCATCCCACAGCAGCGCATCGCTGCGCGCATCATGGTCGGCAGTTGAAAAACGCGCGCCATAGTTCTGCGCGATGGTCTGTTCGGCGGTGTCGGACATGGTGCCGCCACGCCACGCGGTGCGCGCGATGTCTGCCGCTTCGGGCCGGCCCAGCGCGGCCAGCACCAGCGCATATTGCGCCCGGGCGGGGTTGCTCAGCGGTGGAAAGCGATCGAAAAAAGCGATGGTGTTCGCCGGATCGACGCCTTGGGCCAATGACTTTTCGGCGGCAAGGCGCAGTTTCCCCTCTTCGGGAAAGCCGGGGTAGGCCAGCACGAAACCGGCATAATCGGCAAAGCCATAAGCGTCGGATGCGGTCAGCATCCGCCACCGGTTGACCGTCTGAGCCATCGCCGTAGGCTGGCTGGCGATCAGCACAGCGCGTGCTCGATCCCATTCGCTGCCGTCCTGGCATTGTGCCGGGACCGACAGGCAGACCATCGTCAGCAGAAGTAGCGCTGCCGATCTGCGATGGATGCTGGACATCACGGCTAATGGCTCCTTATCAGGCGAACATAGATGACCACGGGCGAATCCCATGGGGGCAACTATAAAGCCAGTGCCATGAGGCAAATATAAGGATACTGTCCATGTTTTCCGGTTCAATTCCGGCCTTGGTGACACCTTTCCGCGACGGAGCGTTGGACGAACGCGCTTTTCGCCGGCTGGTCGATTGGCAGATCGAAAATGGCTCCTCGGCGTTGGTGCCGTGCGGGACGACTGGCGAAAACTCGACGCTGTCAAACGCCGAGCATCACCGCGTGATCGAGCTTTGCATCGAGCAGGCTGCGGGGCGAGTGCCGGTGATTGCTGGCTGCGGCAGCAACGATACGATGAATTCGCTGCTGCACATGCGCTTTTCCAAAAAGTGCGGCGCGGCGGCGGCGCTGGTCGTCGCCCCCTATTACAACCGGCCGAGCCAGGAAGGGTTACTGGCCCATTTCTCGTATCTTGCCGAGCATGGCGACCTGCCAATCGTGCTGTACAATGTGCCCGCCCGAACCGTCACCGATCTCAAGCCCGAAACGGTGTGCGAGTTGGCGCGACGCTACCCCGCGCGCATCGTCGCGATCAAGGATGCCAGCGGCGATCTCAGCCGGGTCACCGATCACCGCATGGGGATTACCTCTCCTTTTGCGCAGCTTTCCGGCGATGACGAACTTGCGCTGCCGTTCAATGCCGCCGGCGGGGTCGGCTGCATATCGGTGACGGCCAATGTCGCGCCGCGCCTCTGCGCCGATTTTCAGGCGGCATGCGCTGCAGGCGATTTGAAGCTGGCGCGCGAGTTGAACGACCGGCTCTACCCGCTGCATTACGCCATGTTCGAGGACGCTTCGCCGGGACCGCTCAAATATGCGCTGGCGCAGACGCATGACTGGATTGAAGAGGAACTGCGTTTGCCGCTGGTGCGCTGCAACCAGAGCGCCCGCGCGGCCGTCGATGCAGCACTGGTTCATGCCGGTTTGAAATAGGGCGAACAAGATAGAGCGGGTATTGGAGCGAGGCGCACAAAAATATTTGCTCGATAAGTTAAAGAGAAATGGGATGAAGGCCGACTGAGCCGGGGCGCAAGCGGCGATGGCGCAGGCCCGTGCCACCGCAGGGCCTTTGGCGGGCAAGGTGTTTCTTTACACCGACCTTATCGAGAACACGGTAAAGACGACGAAAGGTCCGAAGGTCGGAACCGGGTGTTTCTAAAACCGAAAGAGAATGGCACGCCCAAGGGTGCCGGGGAGTCGGTGGCCAATTCGCTGTCGCTTTACGAAAGTCCATAAAGGCCGGTATATTTTTACGGAAAGACGTCATC
>JAYUBN010000042.1:0-7496 GCA_043740855.1 Sphingomonadales bacterium
GTGACAAGCTCTAGCCGCGCAACACTACCGGGCGTCAGTTGACGTGATCTGGCGGGACTAGCGGAAACAGGATCGGGGCGATTTCGATGCCTTCATCCAGCAACTCATGCGCTTCTTGCGCGGTAGCCTGGCCGTGGATTGGCGCGTGGTCCTGCTCGCCATAGTGCATGGCCCGGGCGGCGTTGGCAAATTTGTCGCCCACCCAGCTCGATGCCTTCAACGCTTCGGCCTGCATCCGCACAAAAGCCTGCATCATTGCCGCAGCTTCGGGTGGCAGCGAAGCACCCGAAGGCATCGCTTGCGCCACAGTGCCCGTCGCCGAAGGCTTTTCCGGGTGCGCGGCTGCGGCCAGCGCCGGCACGGAAATCTGATTGCCCTTGCGCGTCAGATTGGGGGCCATCGGCGCCTTTTGCACATCGGCCGAATAGCATTGCGGACAGCTGACCAGTCCACGCGCCTGCTGAGAACTGAAATCCTCCGACGAGCCGAACCAGCCTTCGAAACGGTGGCCGCCCGCGCGGCATTCAAGATCAAATACAATCATGATACAAATCGATCTAAGAATTTTCCGCCTGTTGGCAAGGCCCGCTTGTTGGCAAGACTGGGTAACTGCCGCCGCACGTCGATGATACGCTGCGCATCGATGTCGCAAAATCCCACTTGCCCGCCAGAATTTCCGGCCTCACCCATGTCCAGAATCACATCGCCCCAAGGGTCGACCACCAGGCTGTGGCCATAAGTGCTACGCCCGTCATCATGCTTGCCCGCCTGCGCGGCGGCGACGACATAGGCACTTGCCTCGATCGCGCGGGCGCGCTGCAGGATATGCCAATGCGCCTCGCCGGTCGGTAGGGTAAAGGCGGCGGGAATGGCAATGACATCGCAGCCGGCCCGCCCCAGCGCCTCGAACAATGCGGGAAAACGCAGATCGTAGCAAATCGTCAGGCCCAGCAAGCCTACCGGGGTGTCCACCGTGACTACGGCATCGCCACCGACATAGGCTGAGGATTCGCGCCAGCTTTCGCCGTTCGCCAGATCGACGTCGAACATGTGGATCTTATCGTAGCGGGCCGCGATCTCACCGTCGCCATCGATCACAAAAGCGCGATTGGCCCAGCGCCCATCTGCCCGCGCCACTGCCAGCGATCCGATCGACACCCAGATTCCCGCGCGCGCCGCCGCGGCGCGCACCGCCAACAGCACCGGATCGGCATCCTCGGGCACGATATGTAAGGCCGCGCGCGCGCGATTGCGGTCGATCAATCCGGACATTTCCGGCGTGAACAGCATGGCTGCGCCACCCGCTTTCGCTTCGCCGATTGCCGCCACCAGTGCATCTGCATTAGCCTGGGGATCGATCCCCGACGTCATCTGGAATATGGCGATACGCGCGCTGGGCCGACCCGGCTCGGCAGACATTACCGGCCCAGCATCAGGTCGAGCTTGCCGGCGCGATCAAGCGCGTGAAGGTCGTCACAACCGCCGACGGCGGTGTCATCGATAAAAATCTGCGGGACAGTGCTGGCTTGCGGCGAGCGGGCACGCATTTCGGCGCGCTTAGCCGTTGTCAGCGTAATATCGTATTCGGTGTAGGCAACGCTTTTGCCATCGAGCAGCGCCTTGGCGCGGACACAATAAGGGCACCCCCGTTGGGTATATATCTCAACCTTGGCAGTGATCATGGTCGTCCTTCGCAGCAGGCCCGCGATGCTTTTGTCAGCCAGGATTGAGGCTGGATCGTGCAAAGCGCGAGGGTCTTGAAAACGGTTCAGCCTATCATATCTCCCGCTCCGTGTCATGCGCCGCGAAGGGCGTGACACTGGGGGAGCGCCATCCGGGTTCCAACAGACTGTAAATTGCTCAACCGAGGATTTGACCATGAACCGTTTCGATTTCACCCCCTATCGTCGCAGCACCGTCGGCTTTGACCGCTTGTTCGATCTTCTGGAGAACCAGGCCCGGGGCAGCAGCGGCGACAATTACCCGCCATTCAATATCGAGCGACTTGGCGAGGATGCCTATCGCATCACCTTGGCCGTGGCCGGGTTCAAGCCCGCTGATATCGACATTACCGCGCAGCAGAATCTGCTGGTGGTCCAAGGCCGCAAACCCGAAGAACCCACTAACAGCGGCAGCCAGTTTTTACATGTCGGGATTGCACAACGCGGCTTTGAGCGCCGCTTTGAACTGGCCGACTTCGTTCGCGTCACCAATGCCGCGCTGGAAGATGGAATGCTCGTCATCGACCTGCTGCGCGAGGTTCCCGATGCAATGAAGCCGCGCAAGATCACCATCGGCGGCGGCGCTCCGCTCAGCGTTGTCGAAGGTAATTCCAGCAGCCAGGCGGCGTAATTCCGCAGGCATGGCAAGAGGGTGAGCCCGGAAAGGCTCACCCTCTTAACGACAGCACGTCGCCATGTTCCAAGCAGGTCACCGGGCAAAATCATTCGGCACCCGGAACTTGTTTCAGGGTCCACCGCGCGCCACAGCCCGCTGGATCTGGGCGTGTCGTCGTTGCTGACACCAGTTCAGCGTGACGGACGTTTCCGCAGATTATCTAAACCAGCCGGGCCTGCCTTAAAGCTGCCCCAATAAATCCGGCAAACAGCGGATGCGGATCGAATGGCCGGCTCTTCAATTCGGGATGAAACTGGACGCCGACAAACCATGGATGATCCGGACGCTCCACGATCTCGGGCAGCAGGCCATCGGGTGACATGCCCGAAAACACCAGCCCGCCTTGCTCCAGCGCCTCACGGTAATGCGCGTTGACTTCATAACGGTGGCGGTGGCGTTCCCAGATCCGCGTCGTCCCATAAATCGCAGCGACATGGCTATTGTGCGCCAGATCAGCCGGATAGGCGCCCAACCGCATTGTGCCGCCCATATCGCCATCATCGGCGCGGGTCTGCAAGCCTTGGGCGCTCATCCATTCGGTGATGATACCCACCACCGGCTCTGTGGTTGCGCCGAATTCGCTCGACGATGCGTCAGCGATGCCGACGTTCCGCGCGCCCTCGATACAGGCCATCTGCATCCCCAGGCAAATGCCGAAGAATGGCACCTGGCGTTCACGGGCAAAGCGCACGCTGGCGATCTTGCCCTCGCTGCCGCGTTCGCCAAAGCCGCCGGGCACAAGGATGCCGTGCATCGGTTCGAGATGCGCGGCGATTTCGTCATCGTCCTTCTCGAAAATCTCGGCATCGATCCAGCGGATATGCACCTTGACGCGGTTGGCCAGCCCGCCATGCACCAGAGCTTCGTTCAGCGATTTATACGCGTCGGGCAGCCCGACATATTTGCCGACCACGCCGATCGTGACCTCGCCTTCGGGGCGCTGGTAGCGGTCGACGATATCGCCCCACACCGACAGATCGGGATCGGGCGCGGTCAAGCCGAAATGGCGCAACACTTCGTCATCCAGCCCTTCGGCATGGTATTGCTGCGGCACCGCATAGATGTTGGCTGCGTCGAGCGCCGGGATCACCGCTTCGGGCCGGACGTTGCAGAACAGCGCGATCTTGGCGCGGTCGCTTGCCGGCAACGGCTTTTCGCAGCGGCACAGCAGCATGTCAGGTTGGACACCCAGCGCAGTCAATTCGCGCACCGAATGCTGGGTCGGCTTGGTCTTCAGCTCGCCCGCCGCAGCGATATATGGCACCAGCGTGACATGGACCGAACAGGTCAGCTCGCGTCCAAGTTCGTTCCGCAATTGGCGCAGCGCCTCGATGAATGGCAATCCCTCGATATCGCCGACGGTGCCGCCAATCTCGCACAGCACGAAATCCAGATCTTCGGTATCGGCCTTGGCGAATTCCTTGATCGCGTCGGTGACATGCGGAATGACCTGTACCGTCGCGCCGAGATAGTCGCCGCGCCGTTCGCGGGCGATGATGTCACGGTAAACGCGCCCCGAGGTGATATTGTCGGCCTGACGCGCCGACACGCCGGTAAAGCGTTCGTAATGACCAAGATCGAGGTCAGTCTCGGCGCCGTCGTCAGTGACGTAAACTTCGCCGTGTTGATAAGGGCTCATCGTCCCCGGATCGACGTTGAGATAGGGATCGAACTTGCGGATGCGCACCCGGTAGCCACGTGCTTGCAGCAGCGCGGCGAGCGATGCCGCCATCAGTCCCTTGCCCAGGGATGACACCACGCCGCCGGTGATAAAAATGAACCGCGTCATGGGAGTTGAGCCTTAGCTGCTGAATGTGACAATAGACAAGCGCCATGACTGTCAGCCCCCGCGCCAATCCACAGTTTTGAATGGGCAAGAGCGCCAGCGGCTCCCTGCGCGCGGGAAACCGCAATCATCGGCAGAAGTTACGATACAGCCCGTGCGAGATTATTTCTTTGCAGCGCCGCCCAGCGGATCAACCGGAACCGACGGCACCGGGGCACCCGCGTTCGAAGCTGCACTGTTTGCCGCCGCCGAAGCCGGGGGTGCGGTCTGCGCTGCGCCAGCCAGCGGATCGACCGGCGCGCTGCGGACGAGCGACGTATCGACGGTTTGCCCGATGCTGGCCCGCACCGCCAATGCTGCCAGGATGATGCTGAGCACCACGAACAACGTGGCAAGCACCGCCGTTGCCCTGGTCAGGAAATCAGCCGCACCGCGCGCCGACATCAGCCCGGTAGGACTGCCGCCCATGCCCAGGCCGCCGCCTTCCGATTTCTGCATCAGAATGACCCCGACCAGTGCGGCAGCGATCAGCGCCTGAACAACGGTAAGAAAGATAAACATGCAGGCTGGCCCCTCAAGGCATTTGATCAAAGGCTCGCGTATCGGAAATGTCGCGCCATCTAAGCGCGCAAGGCGCCAAGTGCAAGGCAGGTCCGGCGCTCTTACTTTTCCAAAAACATGTTTGCGGCATTGATGATCGCAGCAAAGCTTTCTGCGGACAGGCTCGCTCCGCCGACCAATGCGCCCGAAACTTCATCAGCGCGCAACAGTTCCTCGGCATTGGCGGCGTTGACCGAGCCGCCATAAAGAATACGCACGCCTGCGCCGTCCTCGCCATATATTTCAAGCAACCGCGCGCGGATTGCACGGTGCATCCCCGTGATGTCCGCGACCGTCGGCATCCGGCCCGTGCCGATCGCCCAGACCGGCTCGTAAGCCACCGCCAGCCGCACCGCCGCGCCCTCGCTGCGTGGCAGCGATCCGTCAAGCTGGCCCATCACCACCGTTTCTGCCTGACCTGAATCGCGCTCCGTCTTGCTTTCGCCTACGCAAAGAATGACCGACAGGCTGGCGCCTAACGCGGCCTCCGCCTTGCTGCGTACGCCTTCGTTATCTTCGCGATGCAAGTCCCGCCGTTCGGAATGGCCGACAATGGTAAAACGCGCGCCCGCGTCAGCCAGCATATGGGCCGACACATTGCCGGTGAAGGCGCCGCTGGCGTTGGCATGGCAATCCTGCGCGCCCACCGCCAGTTCCGGCACGGCCTCGACCATCGGGTGCAACAGGGTGAAGGGCGGCGCGATGCCGACATCGATGTTGGGATAGCGTGCTGCGGCGCGGCCGATAGCCCGCGCCTCGCTGAGCATGGCGCGTGTGCCATGCATTTTCCAGTTGCCGACGATGTAAGGCCTTAGCGCCATGAATTTTCCCGTGTGTCTGATTTGGCCGGGGCAGCCGAATCCTGACAGCACCCGAATTTTGCAATGCAACTAGGCGAGCGCAGGCCAGCTTGTCAAAATCTCCTGCGGTCACGGCAGCGGAACCGATCGCAAGGCGATTTATTTCCCGGGCGCAGGCAGGGAGAAAAAGGGAACTGCTTCGTTATGCTGCCCTGCTTCCTTGCGACTTGGCACATTGCCGATTACAGCGCGCTCCGAAGCTCCCTTCAGGCGAAACGGGGCAATCCGAGCTAGCGACCCGATCATGCTGCAATTTTTCCGCTCTTTTTTCAGTTCCACGCTCGGTATTGCCGTGACGCTCGGCCTGGTTGGCTTGATCGCGCTGGCCTTCGCTGCTGGCGATGTCGCCAGCAGCGGCGGATTTGGCGGGGTAGCCGGCGGCGATCGCGCGGCGATGGTCGGCAATCACCGGATCAGCACTTCAGAGCTGGGCAAGGCCCTGACGCAGAACCTCGATCAGGCGCGCCAGCACGATCCCGGCCTGACGATGAAGGCCTATATCGCGGGCGGTGGCATCGACGCATCGCTCAACCAGCTGATTGACCGCACCGCCATTGCCGTATTCGGCGAAAAATACGGCATCGTCGCCGGCAAGCGCCTGGTCGATAGCGAGCTGGCCAAAATCCCCGGCCTGCAAGGACTGGACGGCAAGTTCAGCGATGCGACCTATCATCAGATGCTCGCCCAGCGGCAGTTGACCGATGTCGGGGTGCGCGACAGCATTGCCGAAAGCCTGATCGCCCGGCAGGCGCTGCGTCCTGCCCAATACGGCGCCGTCATCCCCGCAGGCGTGGTCATGCGCTACGCCCAAGTCCTGAAAGAACACCGCACCGGCGCCATCGCGCTGCTTCCGGCTGCTGCCTTCGCAGCCACAGCGACTCCGTCCGATGCCGAGATCGCCGGATTTTATACCAGCCATCGCGCCGCTTTCGTCCGCCCCGAAACCCGCGTGCTGCGCTATGCGACGTTTGGCGACAACGCGGTCAAAACGGTGCTGGCGCCGACCGACGCCGAGGTCGCGGCCAATTACGAAACCAACAAGGCGCAATACGCCGCGTCCGAAAGCCGCCGCATCACCCAACTGGTCGCGCCCACGCAAGCCGCAGCGCAAAGCATTGCCGACGACGCGGCCAAAGGCAAATCGCTTGAGGTTGTCGCCACCAGCAAGGGCCTGAGCGCAGCCTCGTTAGGCCCCGTCACGCAGTCGGCACTGGCCGATCAAAGTTCGACCGATGTGGCCACAGCGGCTTTCTCCGGCAAGCGCGGCGCGCTGGTCGGCCCGGTCAAGGGTCCGCTTGGCTGGCACCTGCTGCGCATCGACGCCATCGCCGACAAGCCGGCCCGCTCGCTCGCGCAGGCGCATGCCGACATCGCCGCCAAGCTGACCACTGACCGCCACCGCGCCGCGCTGTCCGACCTCACCGCCAAGATCGACGATCGCTTGGGCCGTGGCTATGCGCTGGCGGATGCCGCCAAGGATCTGGGTCTGTCGCTGCAAACCACACCGCCGATTACCGCCGATGGCCATGTGTCCAACACTGCCCCCAATGCACCGGGCGCGACCCTGCCCAAGGAACTGGCGCCGCTGCTCAAGGCTGCTTTCACCATGAACCAGGTGAACCAGCCGCAGCTGGCCGAGCTGGATCCCGGCAAGACCTATGTTATCTTCGACGTCAGCCAGATCAGCCCATCTGCGCCCGCGCCGCTGGCGCAGATCAAAGGCGCTGTCGCGGCAGAGCTCGCGCTGGAGCAAGGCGCG
Source organism: Sphingomonadales bacterium (assembly GCA_043740855.1). Lineage (GTDB taxonomy): Bacteria > Pseudomonadota > Alphaproteobacteria > Sphingomonadales > Sphingomonadaceae > Novosphingobium. The sequence goes on from JAYUBN010000042.1 coordinate 7,403, forward strand.
GCCAATGCGCGCCGGGCGGCGCAAAAGCTGATGCTGGACGTCCGCAGGGGCACCGACCTGACCGCTGCGATGAACGGCCTGGGGGTCAAGCTGG
>JAYUBN010000043.1:0-7447 GCA_043740855.1 Sphingomonadales bacterium
CGGGCCATTCGTCGGCATCATGCGGAAAGCCAATCCACAGCCAGTCCTGCGGATGCCATTCGGGGGGAAGACGAAACGAGGGTGTTGAAGCCATCGCGGGCCCATAAAGCATCACGGAAAAAGTGGGCACCGGTTTTTGCCTATCGCGATGCGACGATAAAAGACCCGCGCACGGCGCTTGCGGGAAGGGTTTGCGCGGGGCACAGTTTGCGCATGGTGGCGCGTGATCCGATAATGGCCGATTGGGGCGACGCGCTGCGCCGGGCAGAAACCCATGCGCCCTTTCTGGCGCGAGCGATGGCGCGTTTGCCGGCACTGGTCGACCTGCTGGCAGCGGGCGAGGGCGAAGCGGCGCTCGATTGGGCAAGGGCACAACGAACGGAAGCCGATGGCCTCACCGTCGGCCAAGCGCTGCGCCGCGAACGGCTGGCATTTGCCTTGGCGCTGGCGGTGGGCGATCTGGCGGGGGCTTTCCCGTTGGCGCGCGTGATGGCCGAATTGTCGGCGCTGGCCGATCGCGCGCTGGATGCGGCCATCGCCGACGCCATCCACCGCCGCACCCCCGACGCGGTGCAGGGCGTGCACAACAGCGGTTTCATCGCCTTGGCGCTGGGCAAGCATGGTGCGCAGGAACTGAATTACAGTTCCGACATCGATCCCATCCTGTTGTACGATCCGGGGCGCCTGCCGCGCCGTCAGCGCGACGATCCGGGCGAAGCGGCGCAGGCGTTGGCGCGGCAAATCGTGCAGACGCTGTCGCACGTCGATGCCGATGGCTATGTTTTTCGTGTCGATCTGCGGCTGCGTCCGGCTGCCGAAGTCAGCCCGCTGGCGATCCCGGTGGGCGCCGCGCTCAGCCATTACGAGTCATCGGCACTGGCGTGGGAGCGCGCGGCCTTCATCCGCGCCCGCGCCGCCGCCGGCGATATCGAGGCGGGTGCGGCATTTCTTGCCGCGATCAGGCCGTTCGTATGGCGCAAAAGCCTGGATTTCGGCGCGATTGCCGACATCGGCCGGCTCGCCCGCCGGATCCGCGCCGCGCATGGCCAGGTTCACTGCCCGGGCCCCGGTTTCGATCTCAAGCGCGGGCGTGGCGGCATCCGCGAGATCGAATTCTTCGCCCAGACGCACCAGTTGATCCACGGCGGCCGCCATCCGGCGCTGCGGCTGCGTGGTACCCGCGCCAGCCTCGATGCGCTGGCTGCGGGGGGCTTTATCGCGGTCGAAGACGCATGGCTGCTGGGGCAGGCCTATGACCGGTTGCGCACCGTCGAGCATCGCTTGCAGATGGTGGACGATCGCCAGACGCATCTTTTGCCCCGCGATCCGGCGTTGCTCGACCGGGTGGCGCAGCTGGATGGGCTGGCAAATGGCGCGGCGCTGGTGGCAGAGCTGATGGAAATTACCGGCGCGGTCGGTGATCGCTATGACCTGCTGGTTGCGGCAGATTCGCCCCGCCCTGTCGCATCGGGACCCGCAGCGCCACCCGAGCCCGAGCTTCCCGCGCATGGTGAAGCGCTGACGCAGCAACTTGCCCGGTTGGGCTTTGCCGATCCGGCCGTGCTGGCCGCGCGTATCGATGGCTGGCGCGGCGGCGCGGTGCGGGCGTTGCGCAGCGATGCTGCAATTGCCGCGCTCGACGCGATCCAGTCCGCCCTGCTGGCGGCGCTGGCCGGCGCCGCCGAACCGACGCGCGCGCTGACCCGGTGGGAGCAGATGATCGCCCACCTGCCCAGCGCGGTGAATTTGTTTCTTTTGTTGCAGGCACGGCCGGCCCTGCTGGATTTGCTGGTGCGGATTTTGTCGCTGGCGCCGCCGCTGGCCGACGCGCTGTCGCGGCGCAGCGATCTGCTGGATGCGCTGATCGACGCCAGCGCCCTGGGCCTGCCGCCCGACGTGCCTGCGCTGGCGGCGGAACTGGCACGCGGCGAAGCCGACGACGATTACCAGCGCCTGCTTGACCGGGTGCGCCGCCGTGTCACTGAAAAGCGCTTTGCGCTGGGGGTGCAATTGATCGAGGCTGCGCATGACCCGCTGGCCATTTCGGCGGGCCTGTCGCGCGTGGCCGAAGCGGCAATCGAGGTGCTGGCGGCAGGAGCAGCGGCCGAATTTGCGCGCGCGCATGGCCGCGTACCCGGATCGGAACTGGTGATGCTGGGGCTGGGGCGGCTTGGCGGCGGGGCGCTGACGCATGCCTCCGATCTCGATATCATCTATTTGTTCACGGGCGATCATGCGCGCGAGTCAAACGGCCATCTTCCGTTTGGGCGTGCGCTGGGGGCGACGCAATATTTCAATCGGCTGGCCCAGCGGATCACTGCCGCGCTCAGCGTGCCGACCGCCGAAGGGGCGCTGTACGAGGTGGACACGAGGCTGCGTCCGCAAGGCGCACAAGGGCTTTTGGCGGTGAATTTCGTCAGCTTCGCCCAGTATCAGCATCAGCAGGCCTGGACCTGGGAACACATGGCGCTGATCCGGGCACGGCCCGTGTTCGGTTCCCCTGAGGCACGGGCAGGCCTTGGCACAATCATCGCCGAGGTGCTGAACCGCCCGCGCGAACCAGACACACTGCGCCGCGACGTCCTCGAAATGCGGGCGCGCATGGCCACGCATAAACCGCCGAAGGGCCCGCTCGATGCCAAGCTGCTGCGCGGCGGGCTGGTCGATCTGGAGTTCGTCACCCATTTCCTGCAACTGCGCGAGCGGGTCGGACTGACCCCTGACCTGCATACGGCGGTGGAGCAGTTGGTGGATGCAGGCTGGCTGGCTCCGGCGATGGTCGGCGCGCATGATTTCCTTGCCCGGCTGCTGTTTGCCGCGCGGTTGCTGGCGCCCGATGCTGCCGAGCCACCGCCGCAAGCCCGCGCAGCGCTTGCAAAAGCCTGCGGGAGCAGCGATTGGGTCGACGTGCTGGGCAATCTGGCCGCCTCGCGCCGGACCGTCATAGCGGGCTGGGCGGCGGTGTTCGGCGAGACTTTGGAGATGGACTGATGGCAAATTCTCTCAACATCGGCGATTCGCTGCCCGATATTGCCATGACCCGGCCTGACGGCAGCCCGGTCCGCACCAGCGATTTTGCCGGGCAAAAACTGGTGGTGTTCTTTTATCCCAAGGACGATACGCCCGGCTGCACCACCGAGAACCAAGACTTTTCGGCGCTGGGCGACGCATTTTCCGCAGCCGGTGTGGCAGTGCTGGGGGTAAGCAAGGATTCCCCGGCCAGACATCAGAAATTCATCGCCAAATTCGGCCTGACCGTGCCATTGGCGAGCGATGCGGCAACGGACGGCTTGTCCGACGCGCTAGGGTTCTGGGCGGAAAAGCTCAATTACGGGCGCAGCTACATGGGCATGGTGCGCAGCACGGTGCTGATCGATCCCGATGGCAGGATCGCGCGGGTATGGCCCAAGGTGAAGGTCAAGGGCCATGCCGCTGAAGTGCTGGCGGCGGCGGCCTTGGCGACTTGACCAAAACCACGGTTTCCGCCGCGATCTGCGCCGCGCTGCTGACCAATGATCCGCGCCAGCGGGTGATGGCGACGCGCCGCGTGGCGCGCGACTGGCGGCTTGGCCGGCTGTCGTTCGGCTTCGCTGCAGCGTTGCCCGACCGCCCCGCGCGACCGGCCGTGCCTGAACTGCTGCCGGCCAATCGCATGCCCCGGCGCGGACGCGGTTTTTCGGAACGCGGCCGGATCGCACTGTGGCACTCGCTGGCGCATATTGAATTCGTCGCCATCGATCTGGCGCTGGACATGGCGGGGCGCTTCGGGGCGGACATGGGCGAGGAATTTGTCGGCGACTTTCTTGGTATTGCCGCCGAAGAAGCGCTGCATTTTGCGGTGATCGACCGGCACTTGCGGACCATGGGCAGCTATTATGGCGCGCTGCCAGCGCATGACGGACTATGGCAAGCGGCAGCGGAAACGCGCCACGATGTCGCCGCCAGGCTGGCGGTGGTGCCCCTGGTGCTCGAAGCGCGCGGCCTGGACGTGACCCCATCGGCGCTGATACGAGTGCGCGAGGCCGGGGATGCGCGCGGCGCGCAAATCCTTGAAAGAATCCTTGACGATGAAATTCGTCACGTCCGAATCGGATCAAAATATTTTCTGAGAATCTGCGAAAGCATTGGCGAACCCCCCGATTGCCATTGGAAAAATTTGGTCAGCCGCCATTTTCGAGGCGCGTTGAAGCCGCCATTCAACGACTCAGCCCGCGCGTCAGCCGGTTTGCCGCGCCACTGGTACACGGCACTTGCTTAACAAGATGCTATTTGGCTACGAGAAAATTCGAGGCGGTCGGGGGTCCTTCCATCTCAAAAAATAAGTGCTGGGCAGCCTCACCGGCTGCACCAACGGCGGTCGTCTGCGGCTTGGGTTAGCTTACTGCAGTAATGTGCGGTCAGTGAAACCCGCCGTCAGGATTAAGGTGGTTTTGCGTGTTCGCATCGAAATTTACGTTGAATTCCCGTCAGATGGTTGCCGCGTTGACGGTGGCCATCTCGGTCATGACGGCAGGGCTGGCGACGCCCGCTCTCGCGAATAGCAGTGACAGTGCCGATATCGCCGCGCCGTTGCGTGCTGCGCAGGCCGCAAAGCAATCTGCGCTGGGCAATGGTGACACGGAATTCCGCCAGCTGTTCACCTCCTGGCGTTCGCTCGATCAGGCCAACGCCGGCGTCGGCATGGGTACTAGCACCATCGCCCTACGCGGCAACGCAGGCTCCATACCCTCGTTGATGCCGGTACAAAGTCCGCGTTTCACCAGCGGTTTCGGTATGCGCTGGCATCCGGTCCTCGGCGGCCGCCGCCCTCACATGGGCATTGATCTGGCGGACCCGGTCGGCACACCGGTACACGCCACCGGTGACGGCCTCATCGGCCGCGCCGACTGGTTCAGCGGCTATGGCCTTTACGTCCAGATCGAGCATGGCGGTCAGTTGGAAACGCGCTACGGCCACATGTCGCGGCTGAATGTCGCGGCCGGCCAATTCGTCCATCGCGGCGACGTCATCGGCTACGTCGGCACCACCGGCCGCACGACCGGGCCGCACCTCCATTACGAAGTGCGCGTCGAAGGCGTGCCGGTAAACCCGTTGCCCTATATGCAGGGTGCAGGTGCCGTTGGACCGACGCGCGAGGCCGCTGCCGACGCCGGCTCGGTCAATGCTACCGTCGCCGACGCGGGCGACGAATAAGCGCCAATTATCAAAAGATTATTCGGGCCTGAATAAAGAACAGGAATGTTCGAGGGGCCAGCCATCCCGGAGAGGGTGCGGGAACGGCGGCAGGCAACTGTCGCTTTTTCGGTTTTTGAACAGGTTGCCGCACCGGAATGCGCGACTGCAACTCCCCTCCCGCCTGCAGGAGGGGAGCAGCATTTTACCTCCCATTACCCTTCGGCGAGCAACCGTTGCATGATCGCGCGGACTTCCTTCGCCATGTCGGGCCGACTGAGTGCCAGTTCGAGGGTGGCCTCGACAAAGCCGACCTTCGATCCGCAATCGTAGCGCTTTCCCGCAAAAGTGACGGCGTGAAACGGCTGGTTGCCGATCATCTGCGCCATGGCATCGGTCAGCTGGATTTCGCCGCCGGCGCCCGCCTGCTGGGTTTTCAGCACAGCCATGACTTCGGGCTGGAGGATATAGCGCCCCGAAACGATCAGATTGGAGGGCGCCTCATCCACTTTCGGCTTTTCCACCAACCCGGTCACTTCGGTCAGGGTCGCGCCGGGGACATTGAACTGTTTGCCGGGCGCGATCACGCCATAGCTCGACACTTCGGCATGCGGCACTTCGAGCACCGAAATCAGATTGCCGCCGACGTGGTTGTAGGCATCGACCATCTGCCGCATACAGCCGGGGCTGCCAATCATCAGTTCGTCTGGCAGAAAAATCGCGAACGGTTCATCGCCGATGATAGCGCGCGCGCACCAGATGGCGTGACCCAGTCCCAGCGGCACCTGCTGGCGCACGGTGACCAGATTCCCCGGCTCGATTCGGGTAGCATCCAAAATATCCAGCGTTTTTGCGCGGTTGCGCATCGTCGCCTCCAGCTCGAAGGCATGATCGAAGTGCTCGACGATCGCGGTCTTGCCGCGACCGGTCACGAAAACGAACTGCTCGATACCGGCGTCGCGCGCTTCGTCGACGGCGTACTGGATCAGCGGCCGGTCGATGATCGGCAGCATTTCCTTGGGAATGGCCTTGGTCGCCGGCAGGAAGCGCGTGCCCATGCCGGCGACGGGAAATACTGCGGTGCGGATCGGCTTGAACGGAGATTTTTCAGACATAAGCGTCGATTTTTCCATAGCGGCACCTCGTCGGTTAAGCCTGTTTCCAGACTCAGCGCAAGCGCAGCATTCCCACCCCTTGCACAGCATGGTGAATTAGTTAAACGGCTTGAAATGGACAAGATCATCATTCGCGGGGGCAAGCGCCTTTCGGGCACGCTGCCGATTTCCGGCGCCAAGAACGCAGCCCTGACGCTGCTGCCCTGCGCCTTGTTGACTGATGAGCCCCTTACCTTGCGCAACCTGCCGCGGCTTGCCGATATCGACAGTTTCCAGCATTTGCTCAACCAGTTCGGCGTATCGACCGCCATCGCCGGCTCGCGGCCAGAGGACTTCGGGCGGGTGATGACGCTGGCGGCCACGCGGATCACCAACACCGTCGCGCCTTACGAACTGGTCCGCAAAATGCGCGCCTCGATCCTGGTGCTGGGTCCGATGCTGGCGCGAATGGGCGAAGCAAAGGTCTCGCTGCCGGGGGGCTGTGCCATCGGCAATCGCCCGATCGACCTGCATCTGAAAGCATTGGAGGCGTTCGGTGCCACCATCGAAACCGCGTCAGGCTATGTTCGCGCGATCGCCCCCGATGGCGGCTTGCCCGGCGGAACCTACAGTTTTCCGGTGGTCTCGGTGGGGGCCACCGAGAACGCGGTGATGGCCGCCGTACTTGGCAATGGTACCAGCATGTTGCACAATGCCGCGCGCGAGCCGGAGATCGTCGACTTGTGCCAGATGCTTAGCGCAATGGGCGCGCAGATCGAAGGTATCGGTGGCTCCGACCTTATCATTCATGGCGTACCCCGGCTGCATGGCGCCACCTATATGGTGATGCCCGACCGGATCGAGGCGGGCAGCTATGCTTGCGCGGCAGCGATCACGGGGGGCGAGGTGATGCTCAAGGGCGCGCGGATCGAGGATATGACGGCCACCGTGCAGGCGCTTCGCGGTGCCGGCGTGCATTGCGAGGCCCGCCCCGGCGGCCTGTATATCGCCGCGGATGGCCCGATCCGGCCGATCACGCTGTCGACCGCGCCCTATCCCGGTTTTGCCACCGACATGCAGGCCCAGCTGATGGCGCTGCTCTGCCGCGCAGACGGGGCCAGCGTCCTGACCGAGACCATCTTCGAAAACCGCTACATGCATGTCCCCGAACTCAACCGCAT
>JAYUBN010000044.1:0-21909 GCA_043740855.1 Sphingomonadales bacterium
CCGGCTTTGCCGCGCGCCGGTATCGGCGATCAGCACCGCTATGCCGTTGACCGTCGCCTGCCCCGCGCCCGAAACCGATACCTTGCCAGGGCCGCGCAATACGCGTGTGCCGCCCGCATCGAGCACGGTGACGACGTCTCCCGCCTTCAGTACGATCGCGGCGCCGGACGGCAGGCTCTTGCCGACAGGAAAGGCGCTGGCCGATGGCCCGTTCGAGCGTACCACGATGGTAGCTGCATGTGCGGCCATCGTCAGCAACGCGCCGCACACCGACCCGATTGCCAATACACCGACCAGCAAAGTGCGCGTTTGTGCCGCCCTATTTGGAATCCAAGACATAGTAATTCTTGCCCTTCTGGTTGATCAATCGGAACGCCAGCTTGCTCAGTGCCTTATCGCAGCCCGCGCGCTCTGCCATCGCCACGACTTGCGCGATACCCGCCGCGTCACCATCACTGGCGCGGCGCGCCAATTCGGCAAAGCCGGTGCGCTCGGCATCAGGCATCTCCGGTACTGGCTCATAGATATCCAGCGCACTGGCCCGGCCGCTGAGCACCACCCGGCCTAACGGGCGGAAAATATCCAGGCCACAACGCTCCACTACCGGCCCGCTGACCAAAACACTGGTGCCTGTCTGCTTGTTGGCGGATTCGAGCCGGGCGGCGGTGTTCATGGCGTCGCCCAGCGCCGTATATTGTATCCGGCCCTCGCCGCCAAAATTGCCGACAATCGCCTCGCCCCAGTGGAGGCCGACCCGCGTTCGACCGATCGGCGGCACGCCGCCGGGAACATCATGGCCGGCATCTTCGCGAAATTTTTCGCCAGCCCGGTGGATGGCCATCGCCGCCTCCACTGCTCGTCTGCCATCGTCGGGACGGCCGATCGGTGCGCCCCAAAAGGCCACAACTGCGTCGCCCACGAATTTATCAATCGTTCCGCCGTGTGAAAGCACCACATCGCTCAACATGTCGAGGTAACGGTTGAGCAGCGTCGCCACCATTTCCGGCTCGATCGCATGGCTGAGCGCGGTAAAGCCCTCCAAATCCGAGAACATTACGAAAATCTCGCGCTTTTCGCCGCTCAGTTGCAATGAATCCGGATCGCGCATGATCCGCTCGGCAATATCGCGCGGCAGGTACTTGCCCAGCGCGCCCTGAGCGAACCGGCGCTGTTTCGAACTGAGGGCGCGCGCAGCCACGCTGACAGCGGTAAACGCCAGAAACCAGCCCACCAACCAGCCAAAAGCGGGAAGCCCATAGGTTTCGTAGCCGCGGTAAGCCAACCAGAACGGCAGCCCGGCAAGCGCCGCCAATTGCCCCATTAACACCACCACCGAGACTAGCGCGCGCCGGTTGACGCCGGCCGTGAACCCGCCCGCAGCGACCACCGCCAGCGCCATTGCCCACAGCGCGCCGTTCGACATGGGCCGCAGCAGGCGTCCATCCAGTATTTGCGCCAGCGCGGCGGCGAACAGGTCCATGCCCCAAGTCGAATGCGATTCGCCCTTTACCGTGGCCCGACTCAGCGGCGTCTGGAAAATGTCGATATCCTCGATATTCCCGCCGATCAGAACATAGCGCCCGCGAATTTGCCGGGCGAGAAGATCGGCCGCACCGGGCACCACAAAAATGTCGTCATTTGCAAAACTATCGATGGGAATCGCCGCGAAGATCGGTTCGTCCTGTCGCGCGGGGCGGCGATACGCCAACGAACCGTCATAGGCAGCAAAGTCGGTGGCCTCAGGGATCATCGCGTTCGGCAATCGCGCCGGTGCGCCCGGTACCGGATCTGCCCAGCGCCGCAGGACGTTATCCGAATCGGTCTGCAGCATGATGCTGGCGGCGTGGACATGCGGGCCCGCGATGGCGCGCTGGAATTGGTCAAGGAACTGCTGCTGGCGATAGAGGATCTTGTCGCTGGCGCCGGCCGCCGAAGCATAAGCCAGAAAAATCGGCGTATGCATCCGATGGAACGTGGCGATCAACAGCGCGTCATCGGACTGCGGCTGATCCATCAGGATATCGATGCCGATCGCCTTGGCCCCCATCCCGTCAAGCCGGGCCAGCGCGTGCGCCAACATGGTGCGGTCCAATGGCGACCGCTTGCCGGTGGCGATGAGGGTTTCGTCGGTGTAGGGCACCAGCACGATCCTGGTATCCTGCCCGACGAGCGGCGCGCTGACGACGGTGCGGGCATCGAACAGCGCCTGCTCGGCATCGATGAACAGCGGCATATGCCAGCTTGCGCGGGCCACCACCACCGCGACAATCAGCGCAACGATCGAGAATACGACCTGCCATCGCCCGATCTGACGGACCATCCGGGAGACAGTCCTGAGCACCTTTGACGCGGTGCCCATCGCTTGTCGGGTCACTGCCTGGTCAGCGGTTTGGTCGCGTCACCGACGATGGCAAATGCTGCCCAGTAATAAGGATGCGAGGTCAGCGCGTCGTCCATGAGCCGGATCTGCGCTGCCTGCATCGCATCGCCGAGGCTGTGGCCAATGCCTGCTTCGAAAATGCCGCTCATCAACCGGGTCGTCGCGTTAAAATCATCGGGAACCGGCCAGTGGCTGGCGACCACTTCCCGTGCCCCGGCGCCGACAAAGGCACGGACCAGGCCATCGAGGGCGAAATTGCCGCCCGTCGTCAGGCCCGCCTCACGCGTCGCCATCGCACTGGCCGCGCCAGCGGTGTCACAGGCGGAAAGAATGACCGTGTCGGCGTTCAGGTGAAGGTCGAAAATATCCTTGAAGCTCAGCAATCCGTCGGAATCGCGTTTTCCGAACGAAGTCACCAGTGCCGGTCGCGCCGCGCATCCCGGACGCGGTGCCGTCACCAGGCCATGCGTGGCAAACTGGACGATCCGGAAATCGGCCAGGTCCTTGCGCGCCTTCAACGCGCTGTCGGAAAAAGCGTCGCCGATATTCACCTCATTGCCTTGGCCGCCGACCAGTCGCGCCGCCAGCTCCAGTTCGGCACCGCTGACCGGGTGATTCCAGGTCAAAAGCGGCCAGTCACACGGGTCCCGATTGACACTCAGGCCCTGCATAGCCGCGGCGGTCAGCGGTGAATTCTGGCCAAGGCCCAGAAAGCGCCTGGGCGCCTGCGATGGCGGCGTCGCCCTGATATCCATGAACGAACGCGCCGAAAGCGCGGTCGTCACGATATGGCTGCGCCCCAACCACGCCACGCCGGTAAAATCGAACGCATCGACGTTGGCCAGTTTCTGGCGTGATGCGTAAGCGGCGATGCCATCGTCGGCGGTCACCAGCAGGTTTGCAGGCAGCTTCAGCAACGCGCCATCGGGCTCGAAAATCAAGTGCTGGGTCCTGGCGAATTCATCATCGACGGGGCCAAACAGCAGGCCATAAAGACGCCGCGCCGAGGCCAGATCGAAGGGGTTGGTCACCAGCTGATTACCCTGTTCAAGGGCGATGCTGTCGCGGATGCCAGCGACGATATTCTCCAGATCCGCTGGCGTAGCGTCGATCCGGAAAATGCGCGCCTGCCCGGGACGAGCCCAGATGGCGAAGGTCGAATTGCCAACCAGCACCAGCTTGTAATAAGCCTCATCGGGTCGCAGCGCCGCCTGCAGTTCAGTCAGCATCACGGTCTGGTTCGCAACGACGCGATAGCGCGGAAATGTGCCCATCCGCGCGACGATTTCGGTTTGATGCGTCGCGACGTCCTGGCGCCGGGCGACGGTCGTGGCCAGCATCGGGCCATCGCCCAGCTTGATTTGGGCAGGATCGGAAAGCCGGGCGATATCCTGGTCGATCGTCACTAACTCGCGACTGAGTTCGACCGACTGGCGAAACAGATCGGACGCCGCGTCGCTGCCCGCCGACAGCTGGCGCGCCAGGACTGCCTGCGTGCGCGCCACGCCCGGACGAACCAGCGCCTGCGAGGCAATGAAAAAATCTGCAGCGGCGCCGGGCCGGGACGGCTGCGACACCAGCGCGTCGAAATAGGGGCCGATCAGTGGTCGCAACGCCTCGCTGCCGCCGACAATCCCCGATGCATCGCGCGCCAGCACGCGAAATTCAGCCAGAGCCAGATCGGTCTTGCCCTGGCGCACCATGGCCGCAGCCAGCCGCGCATTTGCCGCCAGCAGGGCCGCCGAATCCGGATAATGCATGGTATTGATCGCTATGGCTCGCCGCAACAATGCCTCGGCGGTATCAAACTTCCCCTCGGCCTCCGCTAGGCTGGCAAGCGTGGTTGCGACATTGGCCGGCAGCCACGCCATCGACATCACCTGCCCGCCGCGCACCCTATTGAACAGCGCCATGGCGCTGTCCAGACTCACCCGTGCGGCCGTCTTGTCACCCGCCAATCGCGCTGCCTCACCGCGCAGATAAGCCGCCTGGGCATCGAGCAAGGTGGCGCGTTCCCAATCGGTCAGCGGCCGATCTTCCCCCCGGAATCGATTATTCGTCGAGTTATCGAGATCCAGCCGCTGCGCCAGCGGCTGGTCGATATAGCCCCCGGCGACGCGCATCGGAGTAAAGCCGGGATCCCGCCCGTAAAGCGGCAGCGGCGTATCGAGAATGGCGATCGCACCGGCGGGATCGTGTTCGTCCAGCCGGTGCATCGCAAACAGATTGCGGTACAGGCGGGCATACGTCCGATCACCACCAGTGCTGGCGTGCTGTGCGCGGGCGAATAGGACATCGGACTCGGCAAAATTGCCGAGAATCGATTGCTGTTCAGCTAGATTGACGAGATATTCAGCCGAGCGCGTCGCTCCGGATTCGCCCAACTGCGAGCGGGCGACCAACCGATCGAAGTATTCCGACGCGTCCGGGTAACTGCCCTCATTGGCACGAACATAAGCCGCAGCGCGGGCTTGCCCTGGATCAAGCCTTGCGGCCTGCACCCGGGCGAACGCGGCAGGGTCGTCGGCACCGATGATCGCGACGTCGATTGCGCCCGGCACCCGGCGGTCGTCCACCAGGCTGCGCAGACCGAGCAGCAGTGCAGAATTATAAGCGACCAGACCGGTAGCGGCGTAGATCTGGCCACTCTTGGTAATGGCGTAGATAATTCGGGTCAGCCCGGCCGATCCAACGCGGCAGGTTCGGCTGCGCAGGCCGGGCAGTCCTGCAACCGTCAGCGCGACCGCCGGATCGCAAGCAGCATTGCTCGCGCCGAGCTGCGCCATGACCTTGTCAGCGCTCAGGTCCCTGTTCCGAAACGCGTACAGCGTCGCCACCGCGCTTGCCGCATCGCGGCAAACGACGTCATAGGCGCGGTCGAAAATCGTGCGATAATGCGCGTCCTCGGTGCGCAATTGGGCCGAGCACAGCACGCCCTGGTTGCCGATCCGAAAGCTGTCCGCAGAAGATACAAGGTCTTCCGGGGGACGGGCCGCAGCTGGCATAGCCAACAGCAGCACCGCCAGCATACCGGCTGTCGTGGCCCCGGCGCGACGCTGCATACGGGAAGTTGCCGCGTTGTTAATTATGGAGTTTTCAGGCGTCATGGCGCTGTTCGACTCCACAAGCTGGCATTGCCGTTGCTCGTCACCGGATCTTTTACCGGCGGGGAGGTGGTGACAAGTTGGATGTCGATCAGGCTTCGCGCGATTTGCGGGGGGTACAAGCCCAGACCAACAGAGACCGCTGCCAGTTTCGTCGCTTCCTGCTTCCTGCGTTTCGTCAGTGACGTACCGGACTGGTCAGGCAGGTTCGCCGCGATCGAATTGGCAATCGGGACGAGCGCAGCAGTGCCGTTGACGACGGTCAGGGTGTTGCCAACGTAAGTCAGCTGATAATTTGCCGACGCTGCCAAAGTCCCCTGAAGAATACCGTAACTGCCCGCTGGCGCGGTAGCCGTCACCGTGCTGACCAATTGCCCGGTCAATTGGTCGCCATTGACCAGTCCGGGCATGATGGTTGCAGACGACCCGGTCACGACATAGGTCAATGACGGATCAGCGGCACCGACAGGTCGTTGCTGCGCGTCGGCGGTCACCGTAATCGGTCGCGGCACGATCGTCAGCGCGGTAGCGTTGGCTGGCGCCTGAGCAAAGCTAAAGGTGTAATTGGCGCTGCTGCCAGCCAGGCCCGACCCAGCCACCGCATAATTCCCTGTTGCAGATTGCCCGGTCGCAGCTGTGGTGAAGGCGGCAGTGCCACTGGTGACATTGCCCAGCGTGTCGCCATTGACCAGACCCGACGTTACCTCGATGCCCGACAGTGCCGGGTTGGCCGCGCCATAGCTGCGGCCGACCGGGCTTGCGGTATAGGTGATGGTCAGCACAGCCGGGTTGACGGTCAAGGCGGTGGCGTTACCCGCCGCCTGCATCGCGGTCAGCGAATAATTGGCGCTGACAAGGCCGATACCCGAACCGTCGATGGCATAATTGCCGACGCTGCTGACCGACGTCGCCGGACTGGTCCACATTGCGCTGCCACTGGTTACACTGGCAGCGGTGTCGCCATTGACCAGCCCGGTAAACGAAGTGCTGCCGGTCAGGCCCGAGAGCGTGGTCCCATACGTCGAGCTGGCCGGGGCGCCGGTATAAACCAGGGTCAGCCCCGCAGGGGTAATCGAGAGCGCGGCGGGACTGGCTGCATAAACGATGGCATAGTTGGTGCCGATGCCTTGGCTGAACCGCGCCGCCGAACCGTTCAGTGCATAAAGCCCGACGCCCGAGCCGGAGGTAGCCGGCGAGGTCACCGCCTCGCTGCTGACGCTGTCGCCATTGACCAATCCGGTCGTGGCCGTCGCTGGCGCGGCGGTCGCGGTGTCCGTCACGGGATTGATGCTGCCATAAACCCGCGACAGCGGAGCGGCGGTAAGCGTCAATGCGCGCGCCACGATCGTCAGCGCGGTGGCATTGCCGGACGCCTGCGCAAAGCTGAAGCTGTAATTGGCGCTGCTTCCCGTCAGACCCGAGCCCGTGACGGCATAGCTGCCCACGTTCGATTGCGCGGTGGCGCTGGTGGCAAAGCTGGCCGTGCCCAAGGTCACCGCTGATAGTGTATCGCTACCTTGCAGCCCCATCGTACCAACCGCGCCGGTCAAGCCCGAGATCGCCGTGCCGTAAATGCTGGTTGCACCATTTGCGGTATAGGTAATCGCCAGTGCCGCCGGGGTAATTGTCCCGGACACGGTTTGCAGCGTGATGGCATAATTGTTACCGCCGTTGCCGTCGTTGACGACATAGCCGGCATTGACCGCCAGCGTGCTGCCGTTGACGCCCATCGCGTTGGGCGAGCTGTAACTTTGCGTCAGATTGGTAACATTGTCCGCGCTGAACAGGCCGGATACCTGCGCCACCCCGGTTGAGCCGGTCGTCGCGTTGTAGATGCGCGTATCGCTCACCGCCGCCAGCGTCAGCGGCGCCGAGGTGATGACCAATACGCCCGGTGTCGAGGACGGCACGAAGTCATAGCCCAGTTGGTTTGAATACAGCCCGCCCGCGTAGCTCAGGGAGGCAACACCGGCATTTTGGGCCAGCCCCGCGATCTGGGCGGTGCCAAAAGTGAGGAACGGTTGGGCGCCGTAAGCGGTGACGCCCACAGCCGCCAGTTGGGCGTTGTACTGCATCGTCAGGCTGCCGGCCTGAACGATAACCGGCGTCAGGAATGCCGCGAGCAGAGGCGTGGTCATCCCCTGATACTGCCGCCACGGCAGCCCTTGCCCACCCTGTGTGTCGATGGCAAAGCCGGTAAAGCTGCCCGCTTGCAGCGACTGCGCCGTGGTCAGCCCCGTCGCCCCGCCGCACGCCCCGGGAATGCCAACCGAGCCGCAGCCGACGCTTTGCCCGGTCAGTTGCGTATCCCAATAGGAATTGGTGACCACGGGGCCAACCGAATGCAGGCTCTGGCCGACCAGTCCGCCCGTCAGCGTGCCGCTGACCGGGCCATTGGCGTAAGTTCCGCTGATCGCGCCTTCGTTGTCGCCCACCAGCCCGCCGACGGCAATGCCGCCAGAGACCGCAACCGTTGCATAGGATTGGGCGATCGACCCGATGGTGCCGCCCATCGAGCCGTCGGAGTTGAGCCCGACCAATCCCCCCGCAATTCCGTTTTGAGCGGAAGATTGGGTCAAGGCAATCGTTCCGGTAGCGAAACTGTCGGTAATCTGACCCGAATTGAGGCCCACCAGCCCGCCGACGTTGGTCGCCTGCAAAGCGATGATATTGACGTTGTCGAGGCCAATATCGCTGATCGTGCCCGAATTCTGCTGGATAAACCCGCTGTTGGTAAAATCCAGACTGAAGATCATGGCCAGGTTCGACAGCACATGGCCCGCGCCCTCCAGCGTTCCGGTGAACGGTGCGCTGGCAAGCTCGCCACCGATCGGCATGAACCCGCCGGGGGCCCAGATGTCGTTGGTCCCGGCGGTGCCCCGCATGTCGATATTCTGGGTGACGGTATAACTGCCGGCCAGATTGAAATCGATAAGCTGGACCTGATGCGCGCTGGAAATTTTGGCAATTGCGAACTGCGGCACCGGCTCTTCCCAGGCGCCGACCGGCCGGGTCTGATTGTTGTCGTAGAGCCAGCCGGAAGTGGAAAGATTGCCATAAGCGTTCTTTCCAAAAGCGTAATTGACAGCGCCCGTTTTCGCAGGATCGCTGGTGACGGCATTCAGTTGAGTGACTGAGCTCAAGTCGGTGCCGACGCCGACCTTCTGTCCGGTCGAATAGCTATCCCAATAGGCGTTGGCGATCGAGCCCGTGCCAGCATTCTGGCCAACAAATCCGCCCACGTTGGCACTGCTTGAGGCAGTCACCTGTCCGCTCGCCCAACTTTCGCTGATCGCGCCGTTGTTCAGGCCGACCAACCCGCCCAAGGATCCGCTGCCAGGCCCGGCATTGATTGCGCCCACGGCATAGGCCCGATTGATCGAGCCGCTGCCAACATAGCCGACCAGCCCGCCGATCCCGCTGCTGCCGTTACCGGCGATGACCGCGCCGGTGGCATAAGCCTCGCTCAGCGTCCCGCCGGTGATCTGCCCGATCAGGCCACCAAGATCGCTGGCGCCGGCCGTGTTATCGGTCACCGGGCCGGTCGCGAATGACTGGGATAACGTCCCGGTGAACGAGCCGACAAGGCCACCGGCATGGCCCGCACCGGTCGCAAAAACCGAAGCATCGCTGTGCAGACCGGTCAGGACCACCGCGGTCGAACCCGACGTGGTGCCAATCAACCCGCCGACAGTATCGGTACCCGACACGGAACCTCCGGTGGCGAAGCTGTTGGAAACGGTGACATAATCTGCGCCCACAGCGCCGATGACGCTTCCGACAGCGGACCCGCCCGTCACTTTGGCATTGGTCAGGCCCAGGTTACGGATGACGATATTCGCGCCAATTCCCGCGCCGACCTGACCGAACAGGCCAACACCGCCGCCCGACGCATTGATGGAAAGGTTCGAAATACTATGGCTCAAACCATCGAAATTACCGGTGAAGGGGGTGCCCGGGTTGCCGATCGGCACGAACCCTGCCCCGCCGTTCCAGCCCTGCGTGGCGCTGGCGTCGATATTTTTGCCCAGTGCAAAATTCTGCGACAGATAGTTGCCGGCCAGCTGCAGCTGGCTGATGTTGTCAACCAGTTGATATGCGGTCGCGTTACCGGCGCCGATCCCGCTGGAAAAGCCGGTCGGCGTGCCAAGGCTGGTCGGGTTGTAATACATGTCGATCTGGTTGCCAGGCAGGTTTATCGCACCATTCGCCAGCGTCACTGTACCGGCGCCGCTGCCCAGATCGTCGGCCCACACATGCAGGTAAGCGCCGGCCCCGGTTCCGACGATGCTGCCCGGCACATCGATCGATCCGCCAGCCTGCACGTAAAATGGCGTGTTAGCGTTCAGGATCACCGTCCCGGCCAAGCTCAACGAGCCGAGATCGGTCAGGCGCACGCCGCCGGCGCTCGTGGCCGTTCCGGAGCTTCCGAACTGGCTCGTACCGAAAATGTAGCTTGCATCCAGACTGTCCGAAACCGTCGCGCCGGAAAAGCTGACCGCGTTATTGCCCAGATCGATGAAAATGTTTCCGCCCAAAGCGTTGCCGCCGTTGCCGCTGATGCTGGAACCGCCGACTGCAAAGGCGCTTAGCGCTGTGTCAATTTTTACATTTGCCGTGCCGCTACCGCTGGCGGCCAACCGAATGGTGCCCCCGGTCGCGTTGCCGCCATTATCCGTGGAGCCGGACCCGGCAGCGGCGCCGACGTTCATTGTCAACGAGGTGTTAGTGATCGCGATAGCGCCGCCGCTGGCCAGCAATTGCGCCGTTCCGCCGCTGGCATTGCCGCCGCCAGTTCCTGCCCCCACACCGCCAGTCGCCTGGGCGCCGATCAATACGCCCGATCCCTGATTGATAGCGATAGTTTGGTTGGCGCCGGTGACTGCAATGGTCGCGCTGCCACCCGTCGCATTGCCGCCGGCGCTGTTGAAACCGCTGCCGTTCCCGCCTTGGGCATTGGCCTCGACATCGGTGAAGAATGTGGACACGACGGTGGAGCCGCTGGTATCGGTGGCAATGCTGCCATTGGTGCCGCGCGTTTCGATCAGCGCAGTTCCGCCGGTGGCACTGCCACCATTGCCTGAATAGGCCGGTGGACTGCCGCCAGTGGCATTAGCGATGGCAGAAATTCCGTTGACGCCGGCGACGGTGATGGAGCCCCCATCGGCAATGACCTGCGCCAAGCCGCCAATCGATATACCGCCAGAACCCGCTGACACATCTGTGAAGCTATAGTCGGAGGCGGCGCTGGCGCTGGTGGCGATGGCGCCGTTCACGCCGACGCCGACCGTTCCGCCCGATTGCGCTGCGATCAGCGCAAAGCCACCGGTGGCGGTGCCGCCCTGGCCGAAGGAATCAGACCCACTCACGGCGTCGGCATGGGCACTTATCCCGTTATTGGCGGCGATGCTGGCAGAAGCGCCCGTCGCAGTCACCGACGCCGACCCGCCGGTCGCAAAGATCCCTTGATTGGTGGTCTGGGAAATCAGGGCAGCGTTAGCCCCGGTGGCATCGGCGGCAGCGCTGACATCCAGCCGGCCGCCCACGGTCAAGTCGCCGCCGCCGACAGCGACCTGTGCGATCCCACCCTGGGTAATGTTGCCACCCGTGTTCTGGTTGAGCGCAAGCCATGCGCCATTGGCGCTGACGACGGCGTTGCCGTTGATGGCGATAGAGCCCGAGGTCGCCCGCAAGGTGGCCGACCCGCCCATGCCGGTCAACGTGTCGTCGGCGGTCTCGGTCAGGCTGCCATTCACACCTAACCCGGCAGCGTTCGTACCCACCGCGAGACTGGCGCCCTGCGCCACTTCGACCAGCGCGGTTCTCGCGACGCCATCGACGCTGTTGTCCGCATTGACAACAAGGTCGCCGGCCACTGAAATCACGCCGGTTGAGGCGTGTATTGTCGCCTTCGGCGCGATCGCTGTCAGGTTCGACTTTAAGGCGATATCCGCCGCCGGGTCGGTAACGACCACGGAATCGGTGGAAACGGCGTAAGTGTTCGATGTATACGTACCTGCGCCAACGGTCAGGCTGGCGCTGCCGTTGCCCGCACGCCCGGCAATCACCGGATTGCCAGAGCCTGCGTCGGCGATGTTGCTGCCAGCAGACAGAACGATTTGATCGCCGTCGAGTTTGGCAGCGTCGGCCACGGCGAAGCCGATCGATCCGCTTGAGGCGATAGCCATGGAAATGGCGTTGTTCTTGGGCACGGCCACCATGTAAACCCGCTGGAAACCGCCCGTGGGTGCAAGATTCGGACCGCCGGTGCTGCCGGTATGCACAAAGCCATTGGTCGCAACGGTGGTTCCCGCCGTCACCGTGATGTTGAACAGCCCTTGGCTATCGACTGCGAAACTGGCGCTTTCCGCCGCGACCAGAGCTACCGAACCGGCCACGCCGATCGTTCCCCCCTGGTTGATCTGCGGGGCAATGGCGACGATGTAATTCGATTGGCCGGGATTGGTCGCCGTGATGTTGGCGCCCGGCTGGATCGTGATCGCACTGGTGCTGCCAGCGGCGGCGGCAAGGGCAAAAGTGTCAGTCCCGGCCGAAGTGGTTATGAAGCTCTTGTTGCGATTTGTTACCGGGTCCGCAGCGGTAAGGATAAGACCGCCGATATTGAAATTGGCCGTCGCTCCGATCAGCAATCCGCCCGGACTGTAAAACCACAGCCGCACATTCGGGGTGCTGTCGACGGTGCCGAAGAAAGCTACCGGGCGCGTCTGGTCATTGGGAATGATCCGGTTCAGCACGGTATAGGGCACCGAGGCTCCGTTCGCACCGACATAGTTCACCGTGTTTCCGGCCGGTAGGAAATTGATCGGGGGTCCGCCAATCGCTTTGTCGGTCGGCGTCCAATTTATCGTGGTGACGGGGCAGTTGCTACGGATTTTGATCGTCTGGACGTTGTTATGGACGGTGATCGAGGCATCGCCGTAAGCGACAGCGGCGGTGCCCGCAAAGCCTTGCGCGCCAGCGGCGACCGGAGCTGCCAGCAGCAAGGCGGCCATGGTGTTCCGGGACGCACCGGGCAGCCAGCGGGAGAAAACAGCCGTGCGCATCAGCGATACCTCCAGGGCAGGATCGTGGTCGTGAAACTTGCCAGGAACAGGGGGGCGGGCCGACTATTCCGTTCGAACTGCCCATTCTGCCGAGGCGAATTGCCGGGCAAATCGCTGACCGGTATTGCCACGGCAAGATCGAGTTGTGCCGCGCCTTTGAAATTGGTGCGGACGCCCCCGCCTAACGAGTGCAGTTCCTGAGGATTGGCGATTGGCGAGCGACGCCGCCAGGCCCAGCCATTGTCGCAGAACAGGTAGGGCTGCACAGTGACGCGCGAATTTGCGCTGAACCGCAGCGCCGGCCCACGCGCTTCCACGGCGAACGCGGCGCCGTCATCGCCGGAAATTGCGCCGGGCGCAAAGCCGCGACCCACGGTGTAATTGCCGAGCGAAAACTGCTCGAAACCGAGGACTGGTCCAGAGGCAAGCTGCACCCTCGGCGCAAGCGATAATTCCAGCCAGCGCCACGGATGGAGATCGATGTTGGCCGAGGCGCGAAACACTGTCGCTTTTGGATCGCCATTGGGCACGCCGGGCGGGACAAAACCCGGTGTGATACACATCGCCGACGCGGCAAGGCAGTTGGGACTGGCGCCAAAAATGGCAAACCCGTGCCGGATTTCGGCAGTGGCAGCGATGCGCCACAGCGCAGTGGCATCGGGGCCCCGCCCGCGCATGTCCAGCGTGTCGAAATCGAACCGCAGATAGGCCACCCGCAAACGATCGCGGCTCAGCGGAACTCCGGCGAAGGTGACGGTCTGGTTGACGACATCAAGCCCCAGCGCGCTGCGCAAGGTCACCGCCTGGCGCCGGACCAATGGATAAACCGCCTCGGCGTTGCCGTACAGGGTGTGGGCATTGACCGCCGGGGTCTGGTTCCCCAAATCGGGTCGGGTGACTGCATAGGTAAGGTGGCCGGAAAGCTGCAAGCCGCCGGCGCCGAGCACGAACTGGTGGCCGATCTGGTAAATCTGCTGCTTGCGGAATTCGCTGGTCGAATAGACCGACAGGGTGGTCTGATCGCCAAGCCCGGTCAGGCCGTTGAAAGTAGCCCGCAGTTGACCTCCGACCCGCCCGGTACTTGGCGCGGCCAGGTCGGAAGCACTGAAGTCCACCATCACCGGCGTATGTGCGACCCGAACCTCGGCAATCATGTTGCCCGCACCGGTACCCGACGGCTTGAGCGTCAGGTGGAGATCATATCCGGGGATGTCCTGAGCCAACAGCACATTGCGTTCCGCCGTGACACGGTTGAAAATCCGGCCATTGGCAAGGGGCTGGAGATAGCGTTCGAGCAGGCTGGCATCATGCCCCGGCTGCCCGATCACCCGGATCGAGGTGACCCGCGCATACAATACCTCGAAACGCACTTCGCCGTTGGCAATTCGCTGCACCGGCACTTCCACGGCGGCAATATAGCCCATCGCCCGCAACTTCGTCGCGGCCGCATCGCGAATCCGGCAAACCACACCGATCGGCTGCTCGGTCCCCGCGTAAGCCTGCCAGCTAGCGTCGATCGCTGCCTCGGGTACTGGGCCCAGATGGTCGAAAGTGACCTTCGTGATCTTTACTTTGATGCGCGCATAGTTGGGGTCGTCAAGCGCGCAGGGAGAACCCTCCACCATGTCGTCGATATGCAGGCGGGGTCGCCGCTGCGTCGTTTGACCAGGCTCGGTCGGCGGGGCGCCCGCCTGCAATTCCTCGCGCGTAGGCAATGATGGTGAAGCAACCTGCGCGATGGCTGGCGATGCCGCCAGCAGGGCAACTCCCAACGCCGGCAACATTCTGCTTCCCCATGCGGCCAGTTTGCCACAAATCGCACTTAGCCCCACCCGGCAAGCTTTGCTTTTTCGATCACCGCGCCCCGTCATTGCGGAATCGTTGAGGAATATGCGCAGCGAAAATTATCGATTACCGCCACGATGCTATTTACCCCCCTGGGTCGAATCCGAACACCATCCCGAGTGCCTTTTTTATGTTACGACCCCATGATCGGTATGCCGATTACCAGGATTGCCGCAACAATTAAGCTTGTCCCATCGTTCGGTACCATTGCCCAAGCAACATAATCTTGGGCTGAAGCGCACTAGCACATGGAAAGTTTTTAGCAGCATGAACTTTCGGCATTCCGTTCGCCGGGAATGGCCCGTCCCGCCATTATCTCGACCACCCCGTTCCATCGCGGTTGCAATCCAACCGCTTTTGCAGGATTATTTGCTCCTGGAACCAACATTACCGTCGCATTACAGCCGGTCCAGACCGGAAAAATCCGCTGTTTGTACAATTTCAACGCGATCCGGCAGTATCCAGTCAACCGCAAAACCAGGGGGAGGGTTCATGGCAACTTCAGATCATGTCGATTTCAATGCATTCATGGCAGGGGTAACCCGGCGCAATCCGCATCAGCCCGAATTCGTGCAAGCCGTGCAGGAAGTCGCCGAGGACATTTTCGACTTCATCGAGGACAAGCAGGATTACCACGAGCAGCAGATCCTGCGCCGCATCGCCGAGCCCGACCGGATCGTTTCGTTCCGCGTCTGCTGGGAAGACGACAAGGGCAACATCCGCGTCCAGCGCGGCTGGCGGGTGCAGAACAACAACGCCATCGGCCCTTATAAAGGCGGGCTCCGCTTTCACCCCTCGGTCAATGAAAGCGTGCTGAAATTCCTCGCTTTCGAACAGACCTTCAAGAATGCGCTCACCGGGCTTCCCATGGGCGGCGGCAAGGGCGGCTCGAACTTCAACCCCAAGGGCAAGAGCGTGCGCGAGATCATGCGCTTCTGCCAGAGCTTCATGACCGAGTTGTATCGCCACATCGGCGCCGACATCGACGTGCCGGCGGGTGACATCGGCGTGGGCGGGCGCGAGATCGGCTTCATGTTCGGCCAGTACAAGCGCATCACCAACCAGTTCACCGGTGTCCTCACCGGCAAAGGACTGGAATGGGGCGGCTCGCTGATCCGGACCGAGGCGACCGGCTACGGCGCGGTCTATTTCCTGGCCAGCATGCTGGCGATGAAGGGTCAGGATTTGTCCGGCAAGACCGCAGTCATCTCGGGATCGGGCAATGTCGCCACCCACGCCGCCGAAAAAATCGTGCAACTGGGCGGCAAGGTACTGACCCTGTCCGATTCGGGCGGTTTTGTGCATGATCCCGATGGCATTTCGCAGGACAAGATCGACTGGGTGAAAACGCACAAAACGCACCGTCGCGGTCGTATCCAGGACTATTGCGACGAATTCAAGGGTTCCAGCTTTCACGCTGGCCAGACACCTTGGCACGTCACCTGCGATGTCGCGCTGCCATGCGCGACCCAGAACGAGCTGCTGGGTGACGACGCCCGCGCGCTGGTCGCCAACGGCTGCCAGGCGGTGTCCGAAGGCGCGAATATGCCGACCGATCTTGCCGGTATTCACGTCTTCAAGGCGGCCCGCATTCTCTACGCGCCGGGCAAGGCATCCAACGCTGGCGGCGTCGCCGTTTCCGGCCTGGAAATGAGCCAGAACTCTGGCCGCCGCGCCTGGAAGGAGGAGGAACTTCAGCAGATGCTGAAGGACATCATGGCTGGCATTCATAAAAGCTGTCAGGATTATGGCGATCAGGGCGGTGGCTACATCGACTACGTCAAGGGCGCCAACATCGCCGGCTTCAAGAAGGTCGCCGATGCCATGCTTGCCTTCGGCGTGGTTTGATCGAAAGACGGCCCAACGCCATGGATGAACTGCCCGTTGCCCGCAAATTCGCCCTGCAAGCGGTAAATGCTGCGCGGCAAACGACGATCGCCAACACCACCTTAAGCCAGATGGCCGACCAGAAGGCGAGCATCCTGATGGGTGCCACCTTCCTGGTCTTCACGTTGACGATCGGCCAGGCGAGCAAGGGTGGCCGCGCTGCGCTGCCGTTGCTCGTGCTGGGCGCTTTTGCGTTGGTCTCGGCATGCCTGGCCGTCGCGGTGGTCATGCCGTCGGTGCGCACGAAACGCCCGCCCGGCCAGAGCGCCAATCTGATGTTTTTCGGAGTTATCAGTCAGTTCGGCGAGGAAGATTACATCGAGCGAATGCTCGATAATCTTGCCGATGACGAAAGCATGTACCGCATGATGTTCCGGGATGTCTGGCAGAATGCCCAGGTTCTCCAGCACAAGAAATACCGCCTGCTGGGCTACGCCTATCGCACCTTCCTGACGGGGCTGATTACGTCCGCAATAGTGTTCGCGGTGCAATATTGCGGCCTGCCACTTTGAAAAAAGATAAGCGGAAAGGCGCAGGTCCATCTCCCGCCCGCTGCCGTAACCGGAAGAGGTTTGGGGCGGGCCATCGAGGCACGATTTTCGCCCTATTTCACCCCTAGTGCCTGCGCCTGCGCCCGCAATTGCGCGGCATCGCCAGGGTCCGCCGCAACAGCCTGCGCCAGCACCTCTGACGCCTTCTCCGGGCCGTCAAGCGTCACCCGGCTGCGGAGCAACATTGCCCAGCCATTGGCGTTATGCGGATCGGCAGCGAGACGTTTTTCAAGACGGGCGACCATTGCCTGGGCCATCGCTTGCTGCTGGCTGGGTGGGATCGAAGAGGCTGCTTGCAGGTCTTCGGCGCTTGGACCCGCAATTCCGGACATAACTCCGGACATTGGGTGGGGCGCTTCCGCCACCGCCATCGGCGCCGGTTGATGAATTGCGGCCATTCGCAAGGTTACGGCGATGTCGTGAATCCGGCCGACCTGAGCGATGGTCCGCCGCAAATCTGCCTCCCACGGCGCGCCCGGCGGGGTGTCGCCCAGCAACGCCAGCCAATCACGAATCGCGCCATCGTGGTCCCCCGACAGGTCCTTTTTCACTGCCAGGAAATAGCGGGCGCGCGGTTCCTTGGGATCGATCGTGCTGGCCTCGCGGAAATCTTTGAGCGCTTCAGCGGGCATGGGATCGTGAAGGCTGGCCATCACCCGCGCTTCGCCCAGCGCCGACCACGTCACGGCATCGCTCGGCGCCAGCGCCACGGCGTGCTCATAAGCCGACACGGCGTCGCCGTATCGACCGGCGGCGAATTTCGTCTCGCCCAGCGCACGCCATGCGTTAGGGTCTTGAAGGTTCGACTGGGGTTGCGGGGTGATGCCGGCCAATTTCGCGACGGGTGTCAATGGTCCACCAGGCACGCTGTGCGAGCGCATTTGCGAGGCCCACACTGCGCCTGCCAGCACCAGGACCGCGCCACCAACGATCAGGCGGCTCCAGTTGCGATGGCCTTCAGGTAATTTGCGCATTGTATCCCTCAAAATCCTGGGCTGTTATTCGCTGGCAAAATAGATATATCCAGTCGCGGGAGCGGCAATTTCGTCTATCGTGCACCGGATTGCAATCGGGCGCACAGACAGGACGGAGTATTTTCGGGGGGCGGCTTTGTCAGAGCAATTTCGTATCGCGATCATCGGATCGGGTCCCGCAGGGCTGAGCGCCGCGGGCCGGGCCGTTAGCCTTGGCTTGTCGCACGTCCTGCTAGAAAAAACCGACCACCTTTCCGACACGATTTTCAAATACCAGAAGGGCAAGCATGTGATGGCGACGCCATCGCAATTGATCCTGCGCTCCGATCAGGAATTCGACGCCGGCAAACGCGAAGCGATACTCCAGAACTGGAACGACAAGACCGGGGCGCTCGCAGTCAATGTCAAATACAACGCGGAGGTCAAATCGATCCGCGGCACTGGCCCGGCCATCCCCGGCTCGATCCAGAAAATCGTCACTCGCGCCCGCGACGGCTCGTCCAGCACCACAGAAATTCAACGTCACGCACCGCCCTATGCGATAGAGCTGACCAATGGCGAAACGATCGTCGCCGACACGGTGATCGTCGCCATCGGCACGCAGGGCAACCCCAATCTGGTGCGTTGCCCCGGTTCCGCTCTGCCGCATGTCACGTACCAGCTGGATGATCCGGCCGCCGTGATCGACGAGCATATCGTGGTCATTGGCACCGGCGATGCCGGGATCGAGAACGCACGCGGGCTGGCCGAAGACCCGGCGCAGGGCAATGTCGTCACCATCCTCAATCGCGCGGTCAAATCGACCAACGCGCGCGAAAGTTTCGCCACTGCCAAGGAACCGAACGCGGTGGCGCTGGTTGCCGATCACGATTCCGGCAAGCTGACGATCCGCTATGAGACCGAGACCAAAGCCGTCGAACCGGGCTGGATCACCCTGACCACGCGTGACGGCGACGAGAAAATTCGCTGCGACCGGATCATCGCGCGCATTGGCTCGGCACCGCCGCGCGGTTTTATTGAGAGCTGCGGGATCGAATTCTCATCGAACGACCGACTGGCGTTCCCGACGCTGTCGCCGGTGTTCGAATCCAGCGCGCCAGGCATTTTCGTGATCGGCGCGCTGGCCGGCTATCCGCTGATCAAGCATTGCATGAATCAGGGCTATGACGTCGTCGAATTCATCAACGGCAACACCACTTTGCAGCCGGCCGACGAGCCGCTGCTTGAAGCCAAATTCCGCGACCTGAGCCCCCGCCGCCGGGTCGATGAATGGGTAGAACTGTTGCGGACGCGGATCGCCATCCTCGAAGGGATGAGCCCGCTGCAAATGCGCGAGTTCATGCTCGATTCCACCGTGCGGCAATATCGCCAGGGCGAGACGATCTTCGCAAAATACGATCCCGGCTCGTCGCTGTTCGCCATTGCCAGCGGGTCAGTGCATGTCCGGCTCGATCCGAGCGACCCGTCGAAGGTGGTGCCGATCGCGACCGGTTCGATCTTCGGCGAAGTCGGTCTGATCTCCGGCCGGAAGCGCGGCGCGACAATTGTCGCCGCCGAAGATGCGATCTGCGTGGAAATTTCGCGCAACGCGGCGCTCAAACTCCAAAGCCAGGTGCCCAGCGCGAGGCGGGCGATCGAGCGCATCTCCATTGAACGCCTGTTGTTGCAGATGTTCGGTTCGGGGCTCACTGCCGCAGACGTTGTTGACGTGGTCGATGGCGCCAGGATCATGCAGGTAAAAGCGGGCGAAGCGATCATCACCGAGGGCGACGAGGGCAAGGACATCTTCGTAATTCGGGTTGGCTCGATGATCGTCGAAAAAACCATTGGCGGCAGGCCGGTGTTTCTCTCTTACCTGCCCGCCGGCTCCTACGTCGGCGAGATGGCGCTGATCGACGGGGCGCCGCGCAATGCGACGGTGAAGGCAGCGATCAAATCCGAAGTCATCCGCTTGCCCGGAGACGATTTCGCACGGCTACTGGCGGGCAAGCCGGCGCTGTTGGCCAAGGCACGAGAGGATATGCGCAACCGGCGTGAGATCAACAGCTTCATTGAAAGCCGCAAGCACAGTTTTTCCGGCGCGGTCGACATGTATTCGGAAACCGCGCAATTCCTGATCGACAATGGCATCGGCGAGGCCACCGATGTCCTGCTGATCGACGAAAAACTGTGCGTCGGCTGCGACAATTGCGAAAAAGCCTGCGCCGACAGCCATGAAGGCCTCTCGCGCCTGAATCGCGAGGCCGGGCGAAGCTATGCGCATCTCCATGTGCCGACCAGTTGCCGCCATTGCGAACACCCGCATTGCATGGCCGATTGCCCGCCCAACGCGATCAAACGCGGGCCCGATGGTGAGGTCTTCATCGACGAAAGCTGCATCGGCTGCGGTAATTGCCAGCGAAACTGCCCGTATGGCGTGATCCGGATGGACTCGGTGCCGCCCAAAAAGCCGCCGCTGCTGTCGTGGATGCTGTTCGGGCACGGGCCAGGTCCGGGCGAGCCGTCGAAAAAATGGCGCAAAAAACACGTTGTCGCTGGCGTCGATGCCCCCAAGAAGGCGATCAAATGCGACATGTGCTCCGGCATCGACGGCGGCCCGGCCTGTGTCCGCGCCTGCCCGACCGGCGCCGCGATCCGCGTCTCGCCAGAGAGCTTTTTGTCCATCGCACGGCTTAAGGACGAGGTGTAATGGCCGGACCGTCCGCATCCGGGGCGCGTCACCGAGACGCCCGCCCCGGCAAGCACGAAAGCTTTCTACGCCACCGCGATTTTCGCTGGCTGAAGATCGGCGCCGGTCTCGCCGCCGTGGCGATACTCGGTTATGCCGTCATCCCGGCGGCACCGGGGGCTTATGGCGGAACCTGGTTTGGCTATACGCTGGGGACGATGGGCGCGCTGCTGATCCTCTGGCTCGCGCTACTCGGCATCCGCAAGCGGGCGATGACGCGAGGACGCTGGTCGCTCAATGCCTGGACCTCGGCGCATGCCTGGCTGGGGCTGGCGCTGGTGGTGGTCGCCACGCTGCACACCGGGCTGCAGCTCGGCTGGAATCTCGCGACACTGGCGTGGACGCTGATGATGCTGGTGATTGGCTCAGGGGTTTACGGGATCTTGGCCTATGCCACTTTGCCCGTAGGCCTCAGCCAGAATCGCGAGGAGCAGACCCAGCCCGAAATGGTCGAGGGGCTCCGGGCGATCGACCGGCAATTGCACGATGCTGCCCAGCCGTTGCCCATGGCAGAGGCGGAGTGCGTGCATGCAGCCATGGCGCAGAACCCGTTCGGCGGTGGCCTGCGCCAACGCTTGTCTGGCCGTGCGGGTAATTGTGCAACACTGCGGGCGCTGACCTTGCTTGAAGCAGCGCCGGCAACGGAGACTGCCATTCCCCGAGTACGCAGCCTGCTCGGCCGCCGCCGCGCGCTGCTCGACCGCATGCGGCGACAGATGCGGCTGCGCGCCCTGCTGGAAGTCTGGCTCTATGTACATATTCCGCTGACCGTAGCCCTGTTGGCGGCGCTGATTGCGCATATCGTCAGCGTTTTCTACTACTGGTAGGGCCGGCGGAAATGACCTTCAGGCTCAGGCAGATCGACTATACTGCGGATGGCCGGCGCATCGCCCGTGATCGCCTGGTTGAGCGCGATACGCTTACGGTGGGACGCGCTGGCGAAAACGACATTCATCTGCCCGACCTGGCGGTCGAGCCGCAACATGCCAGCATCGAAACAGCTGGCGGCACCCGGCTGATCGTGCGTTCTGCAGGCACCCGGGGCTTCGTCATCGATGGCAAGCAAGTCGAACAAGCCAGCATCGACCCCGCCACCGGCGCGGAACTGCGCTTCGGTTCGACATCGATCACCGTCTCACGCGACAGCGACGGCGTGGTCCTGCTCGAAATTCAGAGCCTGACCCGGCAGGACAAGCCCGATCCCGCCGCTGACAAGGCCGGTTTTTCACTGGCCTCGGTCATGCCCGGCAAACGCGGCATCGGCTGGGGGCTGCTGATTATCATCCTGCTGCTATTCCTGGCGCTGCCGATCGCCAGTCATCTGTCGCGCGCAGCGGGCAAGCATGGCGATGTGCCGGGCAATCTGATCGGCGACA
>JAYUBN010000045.1:0-7404 GCA_043740855.1 Sphingomonadales bacterium
ATGAATTCGGCGCTGCGCCAAGGGCTGGCACGCCATACTTTCCAGTCGCTGCTGACCCCGGAACGCGGCGCAGTGATGGAACAAATCCGTCGCGCCTTCGACAAGCAGGCCCGTGAATATGGCGCGCAAGTGATCGATATTCGCATTAAAAGCGCCGATCTGCCCGACGGCACTCCGCTCGACAGCGCCTTTGTACGGATGCAGGCCGCGCGCCAGCAGGAGGCTACGGCGATCCGCGCCACCGGAGAGCGCAACGCCCAGATCATCGGTGCCGAGGCGGAGGCACAGGCTGCCAAGATTTATGCTGGCAGCTTTGGCAAGGATGCCAGCTTCTACGATTTTTACCGCGCGATGAAGAGCTATGAAGCCTCTTTCGTCAATCCGGCGGCCAAGGGCGGCACGACCATCGTGCTATCGCCAAACAATGATTACCTCCGCCAGTTTCAGAGCCAGAAGTAGCACTTGCGGCGCTCGCCATTCAATCTGTGTTCAGGCGCAAAATCGTCAAATGAAGCAGAAGGCCGAAAATTCGGTAGGATGGGCAAGATATGCTTGCCCCACCAGGTTGGCATTGACCTGCTACGGGTCGGGTAATTGAAGATTCGTTAGTTTTGAAGGACAAATTGCTGGTGCGATATGCTTACGGATTAACCGGCGCCTTGCTGCTTGGCGGCTCGACGCTGTCGCTACTCAGCGGTTTCCCTGCCGGAGCGCAGGTCGCACAGAACGACGAGCATACCATCCAGGCGGTCGTGCCCAAGGCCGGCGCGCCCGCAAGCTTCGCCGAACTTACCGAGCAGTTGCAGCCGGCGGTGGTAAATATTTCCACCCGGCAGAAAGTGCAGGTCGAAAACAATCCCTTCGCCGGTACGCCGTTCAGCGAATTATTCGGTGGCGGCCAAGGTCAACAGCCAGGGCAACCAAGCCCCCAGCAAGGGCCGGGCCAGCAGACGCGTGAGGCCCAATCGCTGGGGTCCGGCTTTGTCATTTCGTCGGATGGTTACGTCGTCACCAACAACCACGTCATTACCGCAGACGGTCAGGGCCAGGTCGAATCGATCTCGGTCACCATGCCCGACGGCACCGAATATCCCGCCAAGGTGATCGGTCGGGATACTGCGTCGGATCTTGCCGTGCTCAAGATCGGTCCTTCGCGGCCATTGCCCTTTGTGAAATTTGGCGACAGCCGTCACGCGCGCGTCGGTGACTGGGTGATCGCGATCGGCAATCCGTTTGGTCTGGGCGGCACGGTGACGGCGGGGATTATTTCTGCGGTCTATCGCAATACCGGCACAGGTTCGGCCTATGATCGTTATCTCCAGACCGACGCTGCGATCAATCGCGGCAATTCGGGTGGACCAATGTTCGACATGAAGGGCCAGGTGATCGGAATCAACAATGCGATCTTCTCGCCCAATGGCGGCAGCATCGGCATCGGCTTTGCCATCCCGGCCGATATTGCTGCGCCCATCGTCGATCGCCTGATGAAGGGCGAAACGATCGAGCGCGGCTATCTCGGCGTCCGTATTCAGCCGCTGACCGAGGATCTCGCCGATTCGCTGGGCATCGCACACAATCGCGGCGAATTCGTCGCCGGGGTGGAGCCGGGCAAAGGCGCCGCGCTGGCGGGGATCAAGGCGGGTGATGTCGTGCTCAAGGTTGCCGGGCACGAGGTATCGCCGAACCAGACGCTGTCTTATCTGGTGGCTAATACCGGGCCGGGCAGCCGCATCGACATTGATCTCATCCGCGGCGGCGCCCCGCTGAGCCTGACCGCCACGGTCGGTAAACGGCCGAGCGAGGAAGAGCTGGCGCGTAATTTCGACCCCAGTCAGCCAAGCAAGGACGACCCCTTCGGCAGCCAGAAGCCGCAGGCCTCGCATGGTGTCGTCGAACAGGCGCTGGGCTTGTCGACATTGCCGCTCAGTCCGCAGATCGCGCGCGAACTGGGCACGACCGAAGGCATCCGGGGGCTGGTAGTGAACGCGGTGGACGCCAGTTCCGATGCCGGCGCCAAGGGGCTCCAGCGGGGTGATATCATTACGGCGGTTAACGACCGTCCGATCACGTCGGTGAGCGAACTGGAAGCGGCGGTCAGATCGGCCCAGGCGGCGCACCGCGCGGCGCTGCTGCTACAGGTCGTTCGCCAAGGCAAACCAGCCATATATGTTCCCATCCGGCTGCGCTGAAACGCGGCCGCACGACATCGGGCGGAAAGTCGCCCGATACGCCACCGCCACCGGGCTTGAATGGACCGAACCCGGTGGCGGCATGGCGAAACCCCTCAAAAGGGCAGCAAGGTAGTTTGCGAAGGACCAGATCGCCTGGGGCCACAACTGCGGAACCCGTTGCTGCCGGCGTAGCGCGCCCGCCCAGGTTTGGGCAAGGTTTCGCCGCTGCAGGGTTCTTAAAAGCGGCGAAGGGGCTGGCACAAGCCGAGCCAAAGCGCCTGAGGCAGGCAAACCCAGGGGCCGTTCGCTCCCAGTTTGCGTTCCCTTAAACCTTAATAATATTCGCCTTTCGGCCGTTTGACCGGCGGTGTCGGTGACGGCGCCGACGGAGCATCGCTGCGTTTTCCGGTTGCCTGATCGAGGAGCTGTTCGCTTGCGGCGGGGGCCGAGCCACCGGGTTCCTGGCCAGCCGGTGGCGCGTCGGCGGGATCGCGCAGCGGTTGGCCGGGGCCAGCGCCCGGAACGGGCGCTTGGCTGGAACTGATGAGATTGCCCTGATCGTCGTAATAATAGCTTTCCGGATTGGCCATGTTGGCTTCGTCATCGGGCTCGACCTGGAATTCGGGTAGCTTGGCCTGGGTATCGAACTGTTCGACGGGCCGTGCGGCCACAGCCACCCGCATATATTGGGCAAAGGCGCGGGCCGGTGCAGTACCGCCCTGCAGCCCCGGCACCGGCTTGGCATCGTCCCGGCCCATCCATACGCCGGTGGTGATGCCGCTGGAAAAGCCCAGGAACCAGCCATCCTTGTTCGAGCTGGTGGTGCCGGTCTTGCCCGCGACCGGCCTGCCGATCTGCGCCGCCTTGCCGGTGCCGATGGTGACGGCGGTCTGGAGCAGGTCGGTCATGCCAGCCGCGACATAAGGCGCGACCAGCGTCTGGCCCTGCGCGGTGGGGTGTTCATACAGCATGCGCCCGTCGGTGGTGGTGACCTTGGCAATGCCGTAAGGCTCGACCGAAGTGCCGCGCGCAGCAACCCCGGCAAAGGCCCGGGTCATGTCGATCACCCGCACGTCATTGGTGCCCAGCACCATCGCCGGCACGGTGTTGATCGGCGTGGTGATACCAAAGCGGCGGGCCATGTCGGCAACGGCGAAAAAGCCCACCTGCTGCCCCAATTGCGCCGCGACGGTATTCTTGGAATAGGCAAAGGCGGTGCGCACATCGATCTGGCCGGCATAGGAACGTCCGGAATTCTGCGGGCTCCAGCCAGCGATATTGACGGGTTTGTCGGTCACGGGATCGTCAGGTTTCACCCCCGATTCGAGCGCCGCCAGATAGACGAACAATTTCCACGCCGAGCCCGGCTGCCGCATCGCCTTGATTGCGCGATTGTAATTCGAAGTGACATAGTCGGTGCCACCGATCAGCGCGAGCACGGCACCATCGCGATCGAGGCTGACCAGCGCACCCTGCGCGCCCTTGGGCACCTGGTCGAGCATTGCCTTGGTCGCGGCGTTCTGCATGTGGATGTCGAGCGTGGTCCACACCTCGATCGGTTCCTTGTTGTCGGGCAACAGCGTGTCGAGCTGGGGCAGCGCCCAGTCGGTAAAATAGCGCACCGAATTCTGCGCGGCGTCGGGGGCGATATGCACCGCGTCAAGATCGGCCGCGTTCGCCTGCTCGCTCGTAATGGCGCCAGCATCCGCCATCACCGACAGTACTACATGTGCGCGTTTGATCGCCGCATCGGCATCGGCGGTGGGTGAATAATGCGAGGGCGCCTTGACCAGCCCGGCGATGATCGCCGCCTCGGGCAGCGATAGTTGTAGAGCTGAATGATTGAAGAATTTGCGCGAGGCGGCATCCACGCCGTAAGCCCCGCCACCAAAATAGACCTTGTTCAGATAAAGTTCGAGAATCTGGTCCTTGGAAAAGCGCCATTCCAGCGCCATCGCCAGCAAGGCTTCGCGGCCCTTTCGCCCGAAGGTGCGATTGTTGTTGAGAAAGATTGTCCGCGCCAGTTGCTGCGTCAGGGTCGATCCGCCTTGCCGCCAATGGCCCGACTGCGCCCGCACTACCAGCGACCGCGCCACCCCGATCGGATCGATCCCGAAATGCTGGCGAAACCGGCGATCCTCGGTGGAAATGATCGCGCCCTTCATCACGTCCGGGATTTGATCGTAACGCAGCCATTTGCCATAGCTGGGCCCCAGCGCGACCAGCTCGGTGCCGTCGCTGGCGCGCACGACGATGGTCTGGCCGTTCTGGCTGGTTTTCATCTCATCGAAGCCGGGCAGATCCTGCGCTTCCAGCAGCACCGCCGTGGCAATTCCAGCCACCACCAGCAGCCCGAGCGCAAAAATCCACATGAACAACCGCCTCAGCCGGCGGCGCTTGCGCGGCGGCGTAGTCTTTCGGGCAGGCCTGGGTGCAGAACCACCCCCGTCGGCGTTACGTGCCATATTGCCGGTTCTATCCCTGCCGAAAATCCTGCTCGAAGACCGCTACCGGCGCCCCGTCCTGCACAGCTGATGCTGAGCGTATCGTTAACGACAGTTTGGGTTCGGGCGCCAGTGGTTTTGAGCGAAAGCGGTAGAGTAGATTCTGGGGCCATCGCCCCAGACCCCGCCATTTTTGGTGCGCGCGTAATTTGGTATCGCGCGACTTGGCAGCGCCGCAGGCTTTATAGCCGCTTTGCGGCACGACGGGACCAAACGTCGGCGCGCAAACAAGCCCATGACGGGGAGCACGAGGGGGTTACCCCTCGTACCTGTCCCTTTACTTAATCCTCAGGCTTGAACTCAAGGCTGGCGCTATTGATGCAATAGCGCAGACCCTTATCCCCCGGCCCATCGGGAAAGACATGCCCAAGGTGGCCTTCGCAGCGGGCGCAGCGCACTTCGGTGCGGACGGTGCCGTGTGAGGTGTCGCGATGCTCTGCCACTGCGCCTTCGGCCAACGGGGCGGTATAGCTGGGCCAGCCCGAGCCTGAATTATACTTGGTGGCCGACGCAAACAGCGGCGTTCCGCAGCCCGCGCACATATATATTCCGGTTGCCTTGTTCGCATCGTACTTGCCGGTAAAGGCACGTTCGGTGTCGGCTTTACGCAGGATCCGATATTGCTCGGGGGTCAGGCGCTCTTGCCATTCGGCGTCAGTCAGTTCGATCTTGTCAGGCACAGTGGGCTCTCCTTGCCGCAGAATATGGTTCGCAATTGTCGTCCCGCAAGGGCAGCATCACAGGTTGGCGAACAGCGCCAGCATCCGCGCATAGGCGCGGTCGGCCTGCGCCGGGTCGTAAACCGCAGCGTCGATCGCGCACCAACCATGTTCGGCGGGATAAACCTCCACCTCGGCGGGGCGATGCGCTGCCTCTGCTGCGGCGCGCAAGGCGTCCTTGTCGGCGGGTGACCGGGCATCGTCGCCGCGCGCGATGGCAAACATATAGCTGGCCTGGGTCGCGGCGATCAGGCGGTGCGGGCTGTCGGGCTTGTCGGTCACCAGGCTCGCCCCGTGCAGGCTGGCCACGGCGCCGACCCGCGCCGGGGCAGCAGCGGCGGTGCGCACCGCAAACGGACCGCCCATGCAATAGCCGGTGCTGCCGATCCGCCGGTTGCGATCGACGGCGGCCTGCCGATCGAGAAAGCGCACGTAGGCCGCCGCGTCGCTGGCAATGGCTGGTGGCACCAGCGCCGCGATCATCGGCGCCAGTTTTGCCTGGCCCTCTGGCGTGCGCCATTGCGCAAAGCTGGTCAGTACCGGCGCGGGAGCATTGCGGTAATACTGATTGACAACAAGAACGGCATAGCCGGCACCCGCCAGCCGCCGGGCCATGACCTTATAGGCATCGCGCAAGCCGGCGATATCGGGCCACATCACGATCCCCGGATGGGTGCCATGGATGGGGTGGATGAAGGTGGCATCGGCGTGCCCGCTGGCGGTGGGGATAGCTACCGTCGCCTCGTTCAGGACGGCGCCTGGCCCGGCGCTGCTCGCATCGGCGCCAGTGACGCCCATGCCCAAGCCGATAACCGCAGCAGCTCCGCCGAGCGCGGAAAAGCCGCGCCGAGTTATTTTGGTGGCATCGTTTGCGGTAAGGTCATCGCACATTTTGCGTCTCCTGCATCCCCGCCCCGATACAAGATAGTCTTACCACAGCGCCTCGTGAAGCGCCCAGGCATTAGTCGCCCGCAAAATTCAGTTCGATATTGACGTTATTGGGGTCGGTCAGAAAGACCTGCCGCAGTCCGGCGGACTGCATATCGTTGGTGCGGTGGGCTATGGCCATGTCCTTTAGTCGCGCCAGCGTATCGGCAAAGCCCTGTGCCTTGAACGCCACATGATGCACCGCGGCTGTCGGCAGGCCGGGCTCATGGCCCTGGGCATTCATCGTGCCGGGACCAAGTTCGAGTAGATGCACGATCGGATGGCCTGTGGTGTCGCACATCCAGGCCCCGGCGATGCCCATTGCTACGGCCGGCAAGTCGCGTTTTTCCAGCCCGAGCAGGCGCGCATAAAAGCTGACCGAATCATCAAGATGGTCCGTCAGGATATTGACGTGATCCAGCCCATGTATCTTCATCAACCGCTCCTTGTACCCTCAATGCAATACATGAACTTGGGAGCGAAGCAACGCATGCAACGAACCATGCCCAGTCATCGTGTGCAGCCAGGAAAGAATGATCCACGAGACACCAAAACCAATTGTCGCCCCCAGGCCTGCTGCGAGCAAGCCGGCAGCTTCTTCTTTCAGATCAAACAATTTTTCCTTGTGCAATCGTGTCCACCAAAATATGGCAGCGACAACTTCTACAGTACCAAACACTAAAACTAAAAATATTATATTTGTTTTAAGCAAAAACGCGACGGAGGCCCCCAAAAAAATCCACATTAAGCGGGTAAATGTTGCGTAAACAGTGTTTTTTAGATGGCCAAGCGCGATTATCATTTCTTCAGACGAGCTGGATACAAGGACAAATGCGGAGCCAATAGATAAAATACGCAAATATATTACGACCCCGTGGTAGCGTGGGTCATAGAGTAGCGCGACAATCAATTCGGCGCCGCCTCCGATCCCGCCGATCGCCATCATGTAAAACAGATTTTGCCAGCGCCGGGTAGCGTAGAAAACCTGGCGCAGAGTTTGCGAGCCGTCGCGAACCGCCTGCGCATAGACAGGAAAAAGCACGCGTCGAGCATAGCTGGACGCCAATGCCGGCCCCGCGGTCG
>JAYUBN010000046.1:0-7387 GCA_043740855.1 Sphingomonadales bacterium
GCGCAATTATGTGCCGGCAAAGACCACTTTGGTCGTCATCGGCGATTTCGACGCCGCCGCCGTCGAAGCGGCGATCAAGGAACGGTTCGGCAGTTGGCAGGCACCCCCATCCTCGCCTCAGCCCCCGGCAGGCCCCATCGCCGCGCGCGATCATGGCCGTACCGCTATTCATCTCGATCCGGCGTTACCCGAGCGCTTGTTTATCTCGCGGCATGGTCGCTGGCTGGATGAGCCCGATACCACTGTCCAGCGCCAAGAAGATCTTCTGCGCCGCATCGGCTATGCCATCGTCGATCGCCGGCTGGAACATCTTGCCCGCCGCGCCCATCCGTCATTCCGCGACGCCGGCTTTGGTACAGCTGACGATTTCAAGAGCGGTCGCACCACCAACATCGTGATCGACTGCATTTCCGGACATTGGCGCCAGGGCATGAGCGCAGCGGTGGGCGCGGTGCATCAGGCGCTGACCGCCGGTTTTACGCCCGCCGAAGTTGCCGAGCAGGTCGCCAATATCCGTATTGCCGCCGAGCATGGCGCCGCTTCTGCCGACACCAGGACCAATGGCGAACTGCTGCAGGCGGTGTTTGCGCTGCTGCGCAGCGATGTCGTGCCGGGTACGCCGCAAGCATCGCTGGAACGGCTCGACGCCTTCATCCCGGCCATCACCCCCGCTGCAGTACTGGTGGCACTGCAGCGCGAGGTCGTCCCCCTCGATTCACCGCTGATCCTGTTCGAGGGCCGCACCGCGCCGGTGGGCGGGGTTCATGCGGTGCGCACGGCGTGGACCGACGCCTGGCGCAGCCGCCCCGCGACCCCCGACAGCACCTCGCCAAGCGGTTTCGGCTATGCCGATTTCGGGCGGCCCGGCGCAGTGATTTCCGATGTTCGCGATCCACTGCTGGCGATCCGCCAACTGCGCTTCGCCAATGGGGTCAGGCTGAACATCAAGCATACCGACACCGATCGCGACCAGGTGCTGGTGCAGATGCACCTCGATGGCGGCGCCATGCTGGCGACACGCGACAATCCGCTGGCCGCGAACATGGTCGACTGGCTCTCTGCCGGCGGGCTCGGCAAGCACAGTCAGGACGAATTGCAGACGCTGCTGGCCGGCCATGCCGTATCAAGCGGGCTGACCTCCACCCCGGAAGGGTTTCTGGCCAGCGCTCAGACTACTCCTGCCGATTTCGCGCTGCAAATGCAGTTGATGACTGCGCTGCTGACCGACCCCGGCTTCCGCAGCGAAGGGGAAGAGCAATACCGGCTGGCGATCAATATCTGGCTGGCACAACTGCGCGCTACGCCGGGCAGCGCCATGTCAGCCGACCTTGGCGGCGTGCTGTCCGACGCGGACCCGCGCTTCACCTTGCAAACGCCGGAAGCGTATCGCGCGCTGAATTACACCCGGCTGAAACACGACATCGGTGACCGGCTGGCGCAGGGCGCGATCGAGATCGGCGTGGTTGGCGACATCGACGAAAACGCGGTCATCGCGCAAGTGGCGCGCACGCTGGGCGCATTGCCAGTTCGGGAAGCCGGTTTCCGGGCTTATGCGGATCAGCGCCAGCGCGGCTTCACCCACGATCACGGCCTCCGCATCGTGCGCCACACCGGACCGCCTGACCAGGCATTGCTGCGGCTGACCTGGCTGACGCGCGATGATAACGACCCGGCCGAAAAGCAGACGCTCAACCTGCTTCAGCGCGTCGTCCAGATTGCCTTGACTGAAAACCTGCGCCAGCATCTGGGCAAGGCCTATTCACCCGGCGCCGTCAGCGACCCGTCGCGGGTGTGGAAGGGTTATGGCACCTTTGCGATCACCGCGTCAGTCAATGTCTCGGACCTTGCCGCGACTCGCGCCGCAATCGCGGCGACCTTGGCCGCGCTGCGCAATCGTCCGGTCAGCGCCGACATGTTGCTACGCGCGCGCGCGCCCTTGCTCGAAGGCTTCGCCAACACCCTGAAAAGCAATCGCGGTTGGCTGCTGCTGGTCGCCGAAGCGCAAAGCAATCCCGAGCGCATCGCCCGTCAATTGAAAGCCAGCGACCGGGTATTGGCGGTGACCGCAGAAGATGTGCAGGCGGCGGCGCGGCACTATCTGACCGATGCGGGCGAGGTTGAAGTGACCGCGCTGCCGCAAGGGGTGGATTTGGCCGCTGCGGCGGCGCATGCGCAAGTGCCCACTTCCCCTTCAGGCGAGCGGCTTTAGGCTTAATCCATTCGTGCTTTTCTCCCGTGCCAGTTTCGCCGCTTGCCGCAGCGCTCTCACCAAGCCATAGGCGAGCGCAGATTTCCGGCTTCGACAGAAAGGCCCGCGCCATGAAAGTGCGTGTTTACGTCAATCTCAAGAACGGCGTGCTCGATCCGCAGGGACGCGCAATCCACCATGCGATCGAGGGCCTGGGCTTCACCGGCGTCAGCGAGGTGCGCGCCGGGCGGCTGTTTGAACTTGAAGTGGACAGCAGCGTCACGAACGAAACGCTCGACCAGATGGCGCAGCAATTGCTGGCCAATATGGTGATCGAAAATTACCGGATCGAGCGGGTTGAAGCCTGAAAGGCCAGACGATGACTGACTTCCGCGCCGCCGTCATCACTTTTCCCGGCTCCAATTGCGACCGCGACATGGCGGTGGCGATCCAGGAGATCTGCGGCGGCACCGTCCATCGCGTCTGGCACGGCGACGCGGTGCTGCCCGATGGGCTGGACCTGATCGCCCTGCCTGGCGGCTTTTCCTACGGCGATTACCTGAGATCCGGGGCAATGGCAGCGCGCAGCCCGGTGATGCGCGCGGTGATTGCAGAGGCCGCGCGCGGCGTAGCCGTGCTGGGGGTGTGCAACGGCTTTCAGGTGCTGGCCGAGGCGGGCCTGTTGCCCGGCGCGCTGATGCGCAACGCCGGCATCCGCTTTGTCTGCCGCAATGTCGCGCTGATGGTGGAAAACAACCGGTCGCTGTTCACCACCGGTTACACGGAGCATCAGCGCATCCACATTCCGGTCGCGCATCACGACGGCAATTATTTTGCCGATGACGCGACGCTGGACCGGCTGGAGGGCGAAGGCCGGATCGCATTTCGTTATGCCGAGCCGGTCAACGGCTCCGCGCGCAACATTGCCGGCCTGCTGAACCAGGCGGGCAATGTCCTGGGGATGATGCCGCATCCCGAGCGCATGATCGAGCCTGCCCATGCCGGCAGCGATGGCCGTGCGCTTTTCGCAGCCGTAACGCGGGGTCTCGCAGGAGGCTGACCGCCCGTTATTCGACCGTCACGCTTTTGGCCAGGTTGCGCGGCTGATCAACGTCGGTGCCTTTCAGGCAGGCGACATGATAAGCCAGCAATTGTACCGGCACGGCATAGACCAGCGGCGCGATCAGCGGATGGACCTTTGGCATCTCGATCGTGGCGAGACAGCCCTCGCCAGCCTCATCCAGCCCTTCGCGGTCGGAGATCAGCACGATCTTGCCGCCGCGCGCGCGGACTTCCTGCATGTTGGAAACGGTCTTTTCAAACAGCGGGCCCGACGGCGCCAGGACAATGACCGGCACGGCCTCGTCGATCAAGGCGATCGGGCCATGCTTCATTTCGCCTGCGGCATAGCCTTCGGCATGGATATAGCTGATTTCCTTGAGCTTGAGCGCGCCTTCCAGCGCCAGCGGATAATCCAGCCCCCGCCCCAGATACAACACATCACGCGCCGGTGCGATCAGATGGGCCATGGCGGCAATCTCGTCATCATGCGCCAGCGCGGCATTGAGCGCGGCCGGAGTAGCAACGAGATGCTCGACGATGGCGCGCTCTTCCTCGCGGCTGAGGCGCCCGCGCATGACTGCGAGATGTGCGGCCAGCGCCGCCAGTACCGCCAGTTGGCAAGTGAAGGCCTTGGTCGAAGCGACCCCGATTTCGGGACCGGCATGCGTCGGCAACAGCAGATCGGCCTCACGCGCCATCGAACTGGTCGGCACGTTGACGACCACGCCGATGATCTGCCCTGCCGCCTGACAATGGCGCAGCGCCGCCAGGGTATCGGCGGTCTCGCCCGATTGCGAGATGAACAGCGCCAGGCCGCCAGGTTCCAGCACCGGATCGCGATAGCGAAATTCGCTGGCGACATCGATATCGACCGGCAATCGGGCGAATTGCTCGATCCAGTATTTCGCCACCAGCCCGGCGTAATAGCTGGTGCCGCAAGCGACGATGGTGATGCGGTTGATACGGCTCAGGTCGAAATCGATCTGCGGCAGCGCGACGGTCTGATCCACCTGGCGGATGTAGCTGCGCAGTGTCTGCGCCACTACGGTCGGCTGCTCGTAGATTTCCTTCAACATGAAATGGCGATATTGGCCCTTTTCGATGGCCGCCGCTGACGCGCCCGAGGTGGTCACCGGGCGCTTTACGGGGCGATTATCCTTGTCCCAGATTTCGGCAGCGTTGCGGGTGATAACCACCCAATCGCCTTCGTCCAGATACGTGATCTGCTGCGTCAGCGGTGCCAGCGCCAGCGCGTCGGAGCCAAGATAGGTTTCGCCATCACCAAAGCCCACCACCAGCGGCGAGCCGAGCCGCGCCCCGATCAGCAGCTCCGGATGGCGGCGAAAGGCAATCGCGAGCGCAAAGGCGCCGCGCAATTGCGGCAAGGCGATCTGGACCGCGGCCTGCGGAGAATGCCCGGCCTCGACCTGTTCAGAAATCAGATGGGCGACGACTTCGCTGTCCGTGTCGCTTTCAAACTTGCGGCCA
Source organism: Sphingomonadales bacterium (assembly GCA_043740855.1). Taxonomy (GTDB): domain Bacteria; phylum Pseudomonadota; class Alphaproteobacteria; order Sphingomonadales; family Sphingomonadaceae; genus Novosphingobium. Next base: position 4,739 of record JAYUBN010000046.1, read on the forward strand.
CGCTGGATCAACGCCTCTTTTAACTGACGATAATTTTCGATGATGCCGTTATGTACCAGCGCAACCTCGCCGGTGGCATGCGGATGGGCATTGCTGGCCGTCGGCGCGCCATGCGTCGCCCAGCGGGTATGAGCGATCCCGACCACGCCGGGCGCGGGATGTTCAGCCAGTTCGCGGACCAGATTGACCAGTTTGCCTGGGGCGCGGCGCCGGATCAGCTGGCCGTTGTCGACGGTGCAGACCCCGGCACTGTCATAGCCGCGATATTCCATCCGCCGCAGGCCATCGACCAGCCGGTCCGTAACTTGATCCTTGCCAACGATGCCAATAATTCCACACATGGTAACTAGGCCTTTTCAAGGTGTGCCAGGAACGCGGATGCCCGTATTCCTGCCGGGACAATTCCGGTGTTATGGATAATCACGATTGCGTCGGTAACTGTTGAAATTCAATCAAACGTAACTGGTCAGGCCGAACGAGGAATGCGTTTAGATCGCGCCCTTGGCGTTACCCCTTTTTCTCCAGCTTTTTCTTCTTCATCGCATCATGAAAACGGTCCGCCCAGCCCGGCTTGACCAGTTGTTCCGCCCGGACCATGCGCAATTCGCCGGGGCTGACATCGCGCGATACCGCGCTGCCCGCTGCCACGATCGCATCCGCGCCGATCCGCACCGGGGCGATCAGGGCGGAATTCGAGCCGATGAAGGCACGCTCGCCGATCACGGTCTTGTGCTTGAAATAACCATCGTAATTGCAGGTGATCGTACCGGCGCCAATATTGGCCCCTGCCCCGACTTCAGCATCACCAATATAGGAAAGATGGTTCGCCTTGGCGCCCTTTGCCATCACCGCATTCTTGATTTCAACGAAATTGCCGATCTTGACGTTTTGTTCCAGCCGAGCGCCGGGGCGCAACCGGGCATAGGGGCCAATGACCACGCCGCTGGCCAAACTCGCGCCTTCCAGATGGCAGAAGGCATGGATGGTGACGTTATCGGCCAGGGTCACGCCGGGCGCCATCACCACGTTCTGTTCGATCAGCACATCGCGGCCCACCACCGTGTCCCATGAGAACCACACCGTTTCCGGCGCGATCAAGGTTGCCCCCTCGTCCATCGCCCGGCGGCGGCGGCGCTGCTGCCAGCGCGCTTCGGCCTGCGCCAGTTCGGCGCGGCTGTTGATCCCGGCGACCTCGTCGGCATCATCGGTGATGACCACGGCGCAGGTGCGGCCATCGTCATTGGCGATATTGACGATGTCCGTCAGGTAATATTCGCCGGGGGCATTGTCGTTGCCGACCCGCGCCAGCAACCCGAACAGCTCTGACGCGCGCACCGCCATCAGGCCGGAATTGCACAAGCGGCAAGCGCGCTCTGCGTCGCTGGCATCCTTGTGCTCGACCATTTTGGCAATCCGGCCATCCTTGGCGATGACCCGGCCATATTGCAGGGCATCGCCCGGCTCGAAGGCGAGCACCACCACGGCGGGCGAATCAGCACCGTGCAGCCGATCCAGCATCGCCCGCATCGTTTCGGCACGTACAAACGGCACATCGCCATAGAGAATCAGCACATCCCCGGCGAACCCTGCGAGCACAGACCCGGCTTGCAGCACGGCATGCCCGGTGCCCAGCTGCGGCTCCTGCACGACGATTTGGGCGCGGCTGCCCAGTGCCGCTGCCAATTGCTCGCGGCCATGGCCGGCGACGACGACCTGGCGTTCGGGTGACAATTCCGCCGCGCTGGCCATGAGGTGTTCGACCATCGGCCGCCCGGCGATGGCATGCAGCACCTTGTGCAGGTCGCTTTTCATGCGGGTGCCCTTGCCCGCGGCAAGGACGATGACGGCCAAGGGCGGGGCCAAGGACTGGGCCAAGGGCGGAGACGACGGTGCGGGCGACGGAGCGGTTTGAGCAGTCATCCCTGCTTCTTGCCAGCAATTGCTTGCCGTTTCCAGTGAGGCGCGGCATCGGCACGCGCCATGCCCGAAATTCCCTGTAAATCAGCCTCTCCATTTCAAATCGTCGGGTTCGATCTCGACGGCACCCTGCTCGACACGCATCAGGATCTGGGCGCGGCGCTGAACCACGCGTTGTCGCTGGTTGGCCGACCAGGGATCCCGCCTGCTACGGTGCGCGATCTGATCGGTGGCGGCGCGCGCCAGATGCTGGACCGGGCACTGGCGGTTTCAGGCGGAAGCGACGGTATCGACGCCAGCCAGTTGCACCGCGAGCTGATCGGCTATTATCGGCAGCACATTGCCGTCCACACCCGCCTTTTCCCCGGCGGCGAGGCCATGCTCGATAGATTGGCCGAGCGCGGCGTCAGGCTGGCCGTGGTGACGAACAAGCTGGAAGCGCTGGCTCGGCAACTGCTGGACGAAATGGCGCTGAGCGACCGGTTCTACACCATTATCGGCGGCGACACGCTGGGGCCTGGTCGCAGCAAGCCCCAGCCCGACCTGATCGTGGAAATGCTCGCCCGCGCCGCTTGCAATCCTGCACCGCGCGCGGCCTTCGTCGGCGATACCAGCTTTGACACGCAGGCCGCGCGCGCCGCCGGCGTGCCCTGCATCGTGGTGCGGTTCGGGTACAACGACCTGCCCGCCGACGAGATGGGCGGCGATGCAGTAATCGATCACTACGATGAA
>JAYUBN010000047.1:0-21465 GCA_043740855.1 Sphingomonadales bacterium
GCAGTTCCAGCGTGCCCCCGGCGGCCTCGACGAACCGCCGCAGCGTCGAGAGGTGCAGATCGGTCTGGCGCTCGATCTTGACGATGGCGGGCTGTTTCACGCCAAGGCTCTGGGCGATCTGTTTTTGGGAGCGCGCCGCCAGCTTGCGCAGGGCTTTCAGGCCCTCGACTTCGGCGTGAAGCCCGGCTGACCGCTCGGCGATCCGCGCCTTGCTCTCGAGCGGCATGCTGGCGATCATCTCTTCGAGGGTGTGCCCCAATATGCTATCGTTTTGGGCGGTCTTTGGCGCAGGCTTTGTTTTGGCAGCCATGCTATCGTCTTCCCAATGTTTCCAGACGCTCTGGTGAACCGGGCACCGGCCTTGTCGATCAGCGCCTTGTAGAACCGCTCCTGCGCGACCCCTGCCTTGTCACCGGCGACAAGAATGATCGTCTTACGCGCCGGGTCGAGCTCGAACGCCTTGTGGAAGAACACCATCCATTGCCTGACACGATATAACCTCTGAGTTATTATTTGTCGAGTCCACCCCCTCGACGTCATCGGGGGCGACATCATTGCCGGTGTCGGAGCGAGCGGCGAGTCGGGAGCGGATCGGCCTGGTTGGATGGCTGGCGGCGTTACGCTATATTGTTGGCACCGCCCCGGCCCGCGACCAGCCCGGCTCTACAGGCCGTCGACACACCACTTTCCCTCGGCTTGCCCATCGCTGTAACACGAATTGGCCAAGGGCTTTGGCTCGACAAGCCTGTTACGGCTGGTTAGATGCGCTGATCACCAAGCCATTCAAGGACAGCACACCTTATGACGTCGATCCCTGCCAGCAAGGTTCTCGACCGCGTTCTCGTCCTCGAAATGGTGCGTGTGACCGAGGCGGCGGCGATCAGTTCGGCAAAATTGATCGGCCGTGGCGATGAAAAGGCCGCTGACCAGGCGGCAGTAGAGGCGATGCGCGCGGCCCTGAACGAGCTGTGGATCGACGGCACCGTGGTCATCGGCGAGGGTGAGCGCGATGAGGCGCCGATGCTGTATATCGGCGAAAAGGTCGGCGCAGCGCAGGGCAAGGGACCCAAAATCGACATCGCCCTCGATCCGCTGGAGGGGACGACGATCACTGCCAAGGCCGGCCCCAATGCGCTGACGGTGCTGGCGATCGCCGAAGAGGGCGACCTGCTCAACGCCCCCGATGTCTATATGGAAAAGCTGGCGGTTGGCCCCGGTTACCCCGAAGGCGTGATCGACCTTGCCAAATCGGCGACCGAGAATGTCGCGGCGGTGGCCAAGGCCAAAGGCGTGGCACCGGCCGACATCATCGTCTGCGTCCTCGACCGGCCACGCCATGCCGATCTGATCGCCGAATTGCGCGCGATTGGCTGCGGTATTCAACTGATCCCCGATGGCGACGTCGCCGGGGTGATCGCGACCACCAGCGACGATACCAATATCGACATTTACATGGGTTCGGGCGGCGCACCGGAAGGGGTGCTGGCAGCGGCGGCGCTGCGCTGCGTTGGCGGCCAGTTCAAGGGCCGGCTGCTGTTTCGCAACGAGGATGAAAAGGCGCGCGCGCGCAAATGGGGCATCACCGATCTCAACAAGATCTACGATCTGAAGGAACTGGCCAAGGGCGATTGCATATTCGCCGCGACCGGAGTGACTGACGGATCGCTGCTCCATGGCGTAAAGCATCGCAAGGATGGCGTGATGACCACCGAAAGCGTGGTGATGCGTGCCAGTTCGGGCACTGTGCGCTGGGTCAAGGGCGAGCACCGCAAGCCCAGGTGAGCGATCAGGCCCGGGAAAGCCGCGCCTGATTGAGTCGCTGCCGTCCACTGATTCCACACGCCGGCAATGTTGCATTTTCGGGACGCTGGGCTAGAGCGGGCGGGGTTCGGGACGGGGGTCCGGAACGTCTCTGAAAGGGCAGCAGCGATGAAACTCATGGCCGGCAACAGCAACCTGCCGTTGGCAAAGGCAATCGCCAGCTATCTGGAGTTGCCGCTGACCAACGCCAGTGTGCGACGGTTCGCGGACGAGGAAGTGTTCGTCGAAATTCACGAAAACGTGCGCGGCGAGGACGTCTTTGTCCTGCAATCGACCAGCTTTCCGACCAATGACAATCTGATGGAGCTGTTGATCTGCATCGATGCGCTGCGCCGGGCCTCGGCACGGCGGATCACCGCTGTCATTCCGTATTTCGGCTATGCCCGGCAGGACCGCAAGCCCGGTCCGCGCACGCCGATCTCGGCCAAGCTGGTAGCCAACCTCATCACTCAGGCGGGTGCCGACCGGGTGCTCTCGGTCGATCTCCATGCCGGGCAGATCCAGGGCTTTTTCGACATCCCGACCGACAACCTGTATGGCGCGCCGGTGATGGCGGCCGATATCCAGGCGCGCTACGACGGGCAGGACCTGATGGTGGTGTCGCCCGACGTCGGCGGCGTGGTGCGTGCACGAGCGCTGGCTAAACGACTCGACAATGCCCCGCTGGCAATCGTCGACAAGCGGCGCGACCGGCCTGGCCAGTCCGAAGTGATGAACATCATCGGCGATGTCCGGGGACGCTGCTGCATCCTGATCGATGACATCATCGATTCGGGTGGTACGCTCTGCAACGCCGCGCAGGCATTGCTTGATGCCGGCGCGGCCAACGTTACCGCCTATATCAGCCACGGCGTGTTATCGGGCGGGGCAGTGGCGCGGGTCAATGCCTCTGCATTGAAGGAGCTGGTCATCACCGATTCGATCCTGCCGACCGACGCAGCGCGCGGTTCGCAGAAAATTCGTATCCTGCCGATCGCGCCGTTGATCGGTGAGGCGATCCGGCGAATCGCTGATGAAAGCTCGGTCAGTTCGTTGTTCGATTAGAGCAGCGGGCGATAAGTGGGCACCGTAACCTGACAATAAGCCGTCGCGCTTGACCTGGGATGGTTGGCGCGGGCAAAGGCCAGACAATGAAACTCGATGACGATATTGCCCTGGCCCTGCGGCTGGCGGACGCCGCGCGCGACGCAATTCGCCCCTATTTTCGGTCGCAGGTCGCCACCGAACGCAAGTCCGACGCCACCCCGGTGACGCAGGCCGACCGCGCCGCGGAAGAGGCGATGCGGCGTATTCTCAAGGCCGAGGCCGGGCGGGACACCGTGATCGGCGAGGAATTCGGCACCACCGCCGGCAGTACCAACCGCAGCTGGGTGCTCGACCCGATCGATGGCACCGCCGGGTTCCTGGCCGGGCGACCGATGTTCGGCACGCTGATCGCGCTGATGGTGGATGGCTGGCCGGTGCTGGGGGTGATCGACCAGGTCATCATGGGCGAACGCTGGGTTGGCGCTGCCGGGCGCCCGACCACACTGAACGGCAAACCGGTACGGACGCGCCTGTGCCGCGACATGAGCGAAGCGACGATCGCGACCACCGGGCCGCATTATTTCAGCGATCATGATGGCGAGCATTTCATGAGCCTGGCCGCGAAAACCGATTACCGTCGGATGGTGATGGGCGGCGATTGCTATAATTATGCGATGCTCGCCTCGGGGCACCTCGACATCGTCTGCGAGGCCAATCTCAAGCTGTATGACTGGGCGGCGCTGGTGCCCGTGGTCGAAGGCGCGGGCGGGACCATGGCCGACTGGAACGGTGAGCCGCTGAACAGCGAATCAGATGGCCATGTCATCGCGCTGGGCGATCCCGCGCGGCTGGAAGAGGTTGTCGCGGCGCTGGCCTGCGCGCATTGATCCGGATGGTGTGGCTCTGCCGCTGCGCTTTTTCTTTTGCAATACGCTGATCTCGGGGCGATCCAATGCGGCCGCGGCGCGGCGCATGAGCGGTTACGCTTGCTTTTCCCACCAGCGCCAACTAATGGCGCGCGCTTCGATCGACACGGATTCGATAACTGGTCTGGCTGTTAGGGCTGCCACGGCTGGTTTGATGTGTCGCACCCAAGGAGATGAAAATGCCCAAACTCAAGACGAAGAGCGGCGTTAAAAAACGCTTCAAGCTCACCGCGACTGGCAAGATCAAACATGGCGCGGTCGGCAAGCGTCACCGCCTGATGAGCCACAATGCCAAATACATCCGTCAACACCGTGGTGCCGACGTGATCTCCGATGCCGATGCAAAGGTGATCAAGAAGTGGGCGCCCTACGGGCTGTGATTTAAGGAGTATTGAAGCATGACCCGTATCAAGAGGGGTGTTACCACCCACGCCAAGCACAAACGCGTTCTGGAGCAAGCGAAGGGCTTTCGCGGCCGTCGCAAGAATACCATTCGCGTTGCTCGTCAAGCCGTTGAAAAGGCTGGGCAATATGCCTATCGTGACCGCAAGGTCAAGAAGCGCAGCTTCCGCGCCTTGTGGATTCAGCGTATTAACGCGGCGGTCCGCGCCGAAGGGCTGACCTATTCGCAGTTCATCCACGGCACGAAGCTTGCCGGGATCGAACTTGACCGCAAGACCATGGCCGATCTCGCCATGAACGAAGGCGGTGTCTTTTCGACGGTGATCGCACAGGCACGGCAAGCGCTGGCTGCCTGAGGCGTCCTCTCCGGTTTATTTACAAAAGGGGCCCGGATTGCAACGCAGTCCGGGCCCCTTTTGCGCCAGGCCCTGCGTCTGACGGTTGCGTTGCAGCAGGGATGGGTTCAGTGTTCAAACCATAGCTGCGGAACGCAGGAGATACCGGTGTCGCATCCTTGTCACGTGAAGGTAGAATTCTGCCAGCCACCGGCAGACCTTGCTCGCTACTTTACAACATTTTACGAGGCCGATTTTATCGTTCCTGGCGGCGGTTCGGCCAGCGACTATCTCCATCCGGAGTGGGGTAATCTGCGGCTGTTTTCGAGCAATGCAGTGCAGGCCGAGGCTGGCGCCGGTGCGATCGTATCCGACACGAATTTCATCGCGACCGGCCCCAGCGCCCGCGCCGTGCGTTTTACAACGGGCACGACCCGACTGTGGGGGATCGGCCTGTTGCCGCTGGGCTGGGCCAAATTCGTGGCGGTGCCGGCGGGCAATTTGGCTAATGCGGTGCTGGACGGCCGCACCCACCCGGCCATGGCCAGCTTTGCACCACTTGTGGCCGATTTGTACCGTGTCGAGCGCGACCCACCGGGTGAACTTGCCCGGATAATTGATTATTTTCGCGCCCGGCTGGCCGAGCCGGTAGTCGACGAGGCGCGGATAATGGCAATTCATGCCGCGCTGGTCGATCCCGATGTGGTCACGGTTGCGGAATTGGTAGCGCGTTCGGGCGCCAGCCCGCGCACCGTTGAGCGCGTGTGTTTTCGCGATTTCGGCTTCCCGCCCAAGCTGCTGATGCGCCGGCAGCGCTTCATGCGCAGCTTGTCGCAATTCATGTTGGACCCATCGCTCAAATGGATTGACGCGATCGACAGTCAATATCACGATCAGGCGCAGTTCGTGCGCGATTTCCACGCATTCATGGACATGACGCCGCGGCAATATGGCAAAATGACGCACCCGGTGCTGGACGTGTTCGTGCGCGAACGGATGCGCTTGGCGGGCTCGGCGGTGCAGGCCCTGGACAATCCGCGCGGCGCTTCGATCACAGCGCCGCGCGGATTGTCCGCTGCCATTCCGATCTGATTCCCGCTGTTCTTCGCGCCATTGCAGTCCCAGGCTTAGGGCCTTAAGGAGCGCCGATACCAAGGGGCGCGCCCCGGTCAGGCAGCGGGCAGAATAGCAGTGGATTACGAGGCAACCGGCCAGTCGGCGCTGGCAGAGATCGCAGCGGCGCAGGATCGCGATGCGCTGGAAAACCTGCGCGTCGCCCTGTTGGGCAAGCGCGGCTCTGTTTCCGGCCTGCTCAAGACGCTGGGCGCGATGTCGCCCGAACAACGGCAAAACGAAGGCCCGGCCATCCACGCCCTGCGCGAGGAGGTGACCACGGCGCTGGCCGCACGCAAGGCGACGTTGGACGAGGCGGCGCTGGCAGCGCGCCTTGCCAGCGAGCGGCTTGACCTCACCCTGCCCGCGCCCGCCACTCCGCGCGGCACCGTCCATCCCGTCAGTCAGGTCATGGACGAGTTGGCGGAGATATTTGCCGATCTTGGTTTTGCCGTCGCATCCGGTCCGGAAATCGAGGACGACTGGCATAATTTCACCGCCCTCAACATGCCCGAAAGCCACCCGGCGCGCGCGATGCATGACACATTTTATTTCCCCGACCGCGATGCAGATGGCCGCGAAATGCTGCTGCGCACGCATACTTCGCCAGTGCAGATTCGCACCATGCTGGCGGTTTCGGCCGGGAAAGCGGGGGGCGCGCCATTGCGGATCATTGCGCCGGGCCGCGTCTATCGCTCGGACAGCGACGCCACGCACACGCCGATGTTCCATCAGGTCGAGGGGCTGGTGATCGATCGGGGCATTCACCTGGGCCATCTCAAATGGACGCTGGAGACCATGCTCAAGGCGTTTTTCGAGCGCGATGACATCGTCCTGCGGCTGCGACCGAGCTATTTTCCCTTCACCGAGCCTTCGGTCGAGGTCGATGCGGGCTTTAGTTGGGTCGATGGCCGCCGCGTCGTCGGCGGCAGCGGCGATGCGCCGGGGCACGCCTGGATGGAACTGCTCGGCAGTGGCATGGTCAACGCCCGGGTGCTGCGCGCGGGCGGGTTCGATCCCGATGAATGGCAGGGTTTTGCCTTCGGCGTCGGTGTCGATCGGTTGGCGATGCTCAAATACGGCATGAACGATTTGCGCGCCTTCTTCGATGGCGACGCCCGCTGGCTGGCGCATTACGGCTTTTCTGCGCTCGACGTCCCGACGCTGTCGGACGGCGTCGGCACCCCGGCGTAAGGAAAAGCTGGCCATGAAATTCTCGCTCTCCTGGCTCAATGCCTGCCTTGACACCACTGCAACCGCCGAACGGATCGCCGCGACGCTGAATGCGATCGGTCTCGAAGTCGAAGGGGTCGACGATCCCGCCGCAAGACTAGTCGGTTTCCGCGTCGCCCGCGTGCTCAGCGCGCAACGCCATCCCGATGCCGACAAACTGCAGGTACTCAGCGTCGATGTCGGCGACGGTGCGCCCCTGCAAGTGGTGTGCGGGGCGCCCAATGCGCGCGCCGGCCTGATCGGCGTGCTGGGCCTGCCCGGCGCGGTGGTTCCGGCCAATGGCATGGCGTTGAAGGTGGCAGCGGTGCGCGGCGTCGAATCGCACGGCATGATGTGCTCCACCCGGGAGCTGGAGCTGGGCGACGATCACGCCGGGATCATCGAATTGCCGGCGGATGCGCCGGTGGGCGCCGCTTTTGCCGAGTATCACGGCGCCGATCCGGTGTTCGACGTGGCGATCACCCCGAACCGGCCCGATTGCATGGGCGTATATGGCATCGCCCGCGATCTCGCGGCGGCGGGGCTGGGCACGTTGAAGCCGATCGTCGCGGCGCATATTGTCGGCAGCTTTGCCTGCCCGATCGAAATCCGTACCGAAGACCCTGACGGCTGCCCGGCATTTTATGGCCGGGCGATCCGCGATGTCAGCAATGGCGACAGCCCGGAATGGCTGCGGGCGCGGCTCAAAAGCGCGGGCCAGCGTTCGATCTCGGCGCTGGTCGATATCACCAATTACGTGATGCTGACCTATGGCCGTCCGACACATGCCTATGACCTGGCCCAGCTCAACGGCCCGGTGATGGCACGCCGTGCGCATGATGGCGAAACCGTTACCGCACTGAACGGCAAGACCTATGCGCTGGACGGTGCCATGACCGTGATCGCCGATGCGTCAGGCGTGCACGACATTGCCGGGATCATGGGCGGCGAACACTCGGGTTGCAGCGCGGATACGCGCGATGTCCTGCTGGAGGTTGCCTATTTCGACCCGCAGCGCATTGCCGCCACCGGGCGCAAGCTCAACCTGACCTCGGACGCGCGCAGCCGCTTTGAGCGCGGCGTCGATAGCGGGTTCCTCGACACCGGACTCGACTTGCTTACCGCGCTCATTGTCGAAATCTGCGGCGGCGAGGCTTCTGCCGTAGTTCGCGCAGGCCGCGCGCCCGATGCACCGCCACCGCTGGCCTACGATCCAGCGCTGGCCGGTCGGCTGGGCGGCGTGGCGATAGCCGATGGCGAACAGCGCCGGATCCTGACGGCGCTGGGCTTCGGAGTTGCCGACGGCATGGCGGGCAGTTGGTGCGTCACCGCGCCCGGCTGGCGGCCCGATGTCGATGCAGCGGCCGATATCGTCGAGGAAGTGGTGCGCATCCACGGGCTTGATAACATCGTCAGCGTGCCACTGCCTCGGCAGGACGGCGTGGCCTTGCCCACGGCAACCCCGGCGCAGCGGCTGGAACGTCGCCTGCGCCGCGCCGCAGCAGCGCGCGGGATGAACGAGGCGATCACCTGGACATTCCTGCCGGTGCTTGCCGCCGAAGCCTTTGCCGAGGGCAACGGCAATGTGCACGCCAATGCTGACGGACGCTTGTGGCTTCTGGCAAATCCGATCAGCGAAGACATGAAGGCCATGCGACCCTCGCTGCTGCCCGGCCTGCTGGCAGCCACGCAACGTAATCTTGATCGCGGTGCGGCCGGGTTGCGCCTGTTCGAGATCGGCCGGCGCTATCTGCGCGGCGAAAACGGACGCAGCGATGAACGCGCCACGCTTGCCGTGGTGCTGGCGGGCGAAAAGACCGCGCGCGGCTGGGCGACGGGTAAGGCCACTGCTTTTGATGCCTATGATGCCAAGGCCGAGGCGCTGGCGCTACTCACCGAAGCCGGAGCGCCGGTCGCGAGCCTGCAAGTGATGGGGGAGGCGGGGAGGCAATTCCACCCCGGCCAGTCCGGCACGCTCAGGCTCGGCCCCAAGGTGATCCTGGCGCGATTTGGCATGCTCCATCCCGCATTGCTGCGCCATTTCGATATCGACGCGCCGACAGCGGCCGTCGAGCTGTTCATCGATGCCTTACCAGCCAGGCGCGGCGCGGCGAGTTTCGCGCGTGCTAACTTTGCCCCACCTGCCCTGCAGACGCTTACTCGCGATTTCGCATTTCTGGTGCCAGCCGAATTGCCATCTGGCGAGCTGCTGCGCGCAGTGCGCGGCGCGGACAAGGCCAATATCGTTGCCGCCCGCGTGTTCGATCTTTTCACGGGCGCCGGCGTTCCCGAAGGTCACAAGTCCGTGGCGATCGAAGTGACCTTGCAACCTGGCGACAAGAGCTACGACGAGGCCGCTATCGCCGCGATCACCGGGCGCATCGTCAGCGCGGTGGCCAAGTTGGGTGCGGTACTGCGTAGCTGAAACTCGGCAAGTGCGCCGATGTGGAAAGCAGCCCGGCGCGGGTGGCCAAGCCGTGCCCCAACTTCTGCACCCGCAGGTCAGGGGCTGAATGCAGCCCCCGATCCTTTACGCCACAACCACGGTGGCATGTCCGGCGTCAGTGGCGGCCGCTTCCAGTTCCGCAGCCTTTGCTTCCACCAGCGCGACGATGTGGTCCAGCATAACTTCGCTGCGCACGTGGTGGTCGGTTACGCCCGACAAATAGACCATATGCTTGCCGTTGCCGCCGCCGGTGATGCCGATGTCGGTTTCGCGCGCCTCGCCGGGGCCGTTGACGACGCAGCCAAGTACCGACAGCGACAGCGGCGTCTTGATGTGGCTGAGACGGCTTTCCAGCGCCTCGACCGTGCGGATCACGTCGAAACCCTGCCGCGCGCAACTGGGGCAGGATACCACGCGCACCCCGCGCGTCCGCAGCCCCAGCGATTTCAAAATCTCGAAGCCGACTTTCACTTCCTGTTCGGGCTCGGCCGATAGCGACACGCGGATCGTGTCGCCGATGCCCGCCCACAGCAGATTGCCGATGCCGATCGCGCTTTTCACCGTGCCGCCGATCAAGCCGCCGGCCTCGGTAATGCCCAGATGCAGCGGGCAATCGACGATGTCGGCCAGCCCCATATAGGCGGCCACGGCCAGGAACGTATCGCTGGCCTTCACCGCAACCTTGTATTGGTGGAAATCGTGATCCTGCAGCAGCTTGATGTGATCGAGCGCGCTTTCGATCAGCGCCTCGGGGCAGGGTTCGCCATATTTTTCGAGCAAATCCTTTTCCAGGCTGCCGGCGTTGACGCCGATACGGATGGCGCAGCCGTTAGCTTTCGCCGCACGCACCACCTCGGCCACACGCTCGGACGAACCGATGTTGCCGGGGTTGATGCGCAGGCAGGCAGCGCCGGCATCGGCGGCTTCCAGCGCGCGTTTGTAGTGGAAATGGATGTCGGCAATGATCGGCACTTGCGCCGCCCGCACGATCTGCCGCAGCGCAGCGGTGCTCTCGACATCGGGGCACGACACCCGGATCAGGTCGGCGCCGGCATCCTCGCAGCGGCGGATCTGGGCGATGGTGGCGCTGGCGTCGGAGGTCAGCGTGTTGGTCATGGTCTGCACGGTGATCGGGGCGTCGCCGCCCACGGGCACGCGACCCACCATGATTTGCCGGCTGCTGCGGCGCGCAATGTCGCGCCAGGGTCTGATTGAGGACATTCGGGTGCTATAGGCCGAACCTCGCGGCGCCGCAAATGCCAAGACGCGTGGGTGCTGGCGCGGCATATTTTGCGTGACTTGCGCGCGGGCAAAGTAATGATATGCTTTGTTTCGCAACGTACATTCCTGCCGAATGCTACGGTGTACCGATGCAGATCGCAGATCGGCTGCGACTTTGCCAAAAGGGGTGTGAAACAATGAAAACGGCCTTGCTCATATTCTCCGCTTTAGTACTTGGCGCTGCCGCGCCTGCTGCACCTGCCGCCGCCCAGAATATGCCAATGGGCTTTGGCGAGTACGTCGACATTACTTCCATCGCTATCGATGACGGCCACGATGTCGACTATGCCAACTTCCTAAGCAGCAAGTGGAAAGCACAGGAAGATTTCGCCAAGGCGCAAGGCTGGATCACCGGTTATGAAATCCTCGCCAACGCCCACAAGCGGTCTGGCGAACCCGATCTGTATCTGGTCATCCGCTTTCGCGCGCTGCCCGATGCGGCCGAGCAAGTCCGGCGCGAGCAGATCATGCACGACCACGTGAAGATGGACGACACCGCGATGGATGCTGATTCGGCCGGGCGCGCCAAATTTCGCCATGTCACGGGTTCGCAACTGCTCCAAGTGCTGACCATCAAATAGGGCGTTGCGGGGCCCGCGCCGCTGGTGGCGCGGGTCTAACGCGCGAACTTGTCCGCCTTGCGCTTGCCGAAGCGCATGCCGCTTTCCAGCCGGGCGCGCAATTGGGTGTAAAATGCCTGAAGAAAGGGGCGTGTTTCGGCTGCGCCGGGAGCGGTCCAGCCGATCTTGACGCAGATCGCTGCCGCCACCGCTGCCAGCGTATCCGCCCGGTTGTCGCGCAGCACGCGTTCCAGCGTCTGTAATTCATGCTCGCCGTAAATATCCAGTTCGGCATCGCCGAAGCGATAGGGCTGGGGATCAAGCACCACCGATGCTGCGCTGGCGGCGGGCCACATGGCGCCCAGGCTCATTACCGGCAGCAATCGCCGCTTGTGCGTTTCCACCACCCAGGTGCCGGCAATGAGGTCGCCGGCGCGCAATCGATCGCGGTTAAAGAACGGGAAAAACGCAAACAGCGCGAACCAGCCTGCCGCCGCCAGCCCCGCCGCCCCACCATTGCCGACGCCGGCCATGGCAATGAAAGCGAGCGGCAGGAACAGCTCGATGTCGCGCAGAAGATTGCGGGCGATGATCATTTCCGGCGTCAAGGGGCCGCCGCCGCGTGCGGCAACGCGAATGCCCAGCATGCGCTTGCCCGGCGTAGCGCCGCGCGGCCCCAGTTCAAAGAACAGGAACCAGCCGTTGTGCAGCAGAAAGCCGCCGATCACGAACAGGATTTCCAGGAACTGCATGACATCGCGCGCGCCACTTTGCTGGGCCTTGCTGCCGGCAAAATGGGCAAGATCGCCAGCCAGATAGACCAGCGCAACGACCGCTGCGATCATCACCAGCCCCAGGATCATCATGTCCAGCACCAGCGCACCCAGCCTCGCGCCGCGGCCGGCCAAGGTCAGCGGCAGGCTGATCCCTTCCGGCGTGACGATGATACGAATACCGGAATTTGCGTCGTCGGCAGCGCGCGCAGCGGCGATCATGCGCGCCGCGTCGGATTACGCCGGGGCGCATAGAAATAGGCCAGCCACAGCACCAGCATGGCCCCACCGATCGCCAGCCGCATAGCGGTATTTTCGACCAGCTGCCGGGCAAAGCCTTCCAGCGTCGCCGCCACCACCAGCATCAGCACCACGCCCACCATCACCACGGCGGCACGGCGCCCGGCGGCAGATGCCGCATCGAGCAGCGAGAGCTGGCCGGGAAACGCCATCGACCGGCCGATATGCAGCCCCGCCGCCCCCGCCAGCAGGATCGCGAACAATTCGGTGGTGCCATGGATCGCCAGCCAGCCGAGCAAATCCCACGTCAGCCCCTGCCCGTGATAAAGCCACAGCAACGCCCCGGCATTGCCCGTATTCTGCACCAGCAACATCAGCGAGGGGATGCCAAACCCAAACCCCAGCGCAAAGGCAAGGATAGCGACCTGCGCGTTATTGCCGAACAAGCCCGCCGCAAACGCCGACAAAAAGTTTTCCTGTCCATGGCCGAACAACACCCCCCGCAACGCCGCCCGGCTGGCGCCGACAATGCGTGGATCATCGGCCGGCAGCGTTACCAGCACACCGTACCAGTGCGGATCACCAGCCACCAATTGCCAGCCGATCACCCCGCCAGCCACCATCACCGCCAGCGCAATCCAGACATCGAGCCACATCGCCCGCACCGCCAAAGCCCAGCCGCCGCCGAAAAAACCGCGACCCCAGCCCACCAAGGTCTGGCGCGGGCCATAGACCTGAAACCACGCCCGCCGCACCAGCTCCTCCAGCCACGCCAGCGTCGCTTCGTCGAGCGAAGTTTCCCGCGCGATCGACAGGCTGGACACAGCGCCGCGATACAATACCGGCAGATCGAGCACATCGGCATCGGACAAGCCTCGCAACCGTCCCGCCTCCAACCGCCCGATCAGAATATCCAGCCGCCGCCAATCACCCTCACGCGCCTGCCGAAACCGGTCGGACCGCAACACCGCAGCCTCGATCGCGGCGTTGGCGGGGGCATTGCCCGCGCCAAAGCGGATCCGCAGGGCGGTGAGCATGGGGCGATTTGATTCAACGGGTTTCATGCGCGGTCTGGTTTCAAATTGCAGTCAGCCAAGATACCGGGGTGTTGTAGTGTGACACCCTGTGCAGGCAAAGGGCTTTGGCCCCGATGCGCTTGCGCCGGTCGCCCAGACCAGCCCCGGTGATCCCGGAAAACGTGTCGGGGCGCATTTTTTATCTGCAAAATCAAGGGGTCAGGTAGTTTTTGCAGCTTCGCGGTCGCGCAGGATTTTGCGATGGACTTTTCCAGCCGGGGTCTTGGGCAATGCGCTGACAAATTCGACGATGCGCGGGAATTCATGCCGGGCCAGTTTTTCGCGGGTAAAATCCTGCAATTCCTTGACCAGCGCGTCGCTGCCGGGGCGATTGGCGATGACGAAGGCCTTGACCACTTGCCCCCGCTTTTCGTCCGCAACGCCGATCACTGCGCATTCCAGCACGTTGCCATGCTTGAGCATGGTGTTTTCGATCTCCACCGCGCTCATCGTCCAGCCGGCGGAAATGATGGCATCGTCGGCCCGGCCGCCGTGGAAGAAATAGCCATCCTCGTCGATGCGGGCGCGGTCCTTGGTGGTTTCCCAGCGGTCGTGGCGCCACAGCATCAGTTCGCCGATTTCACCGGGATCGCATGGGGTGCCGTCGGGCCGCTGGACCTCCAGCTTCTGGCCCGGCACCGGCTTGCCCAGCGAGCCGGGCTTGACCACGAAATCGCTGGCGCCGGGGTAATTCACCAGCACCACGCCGATTTCGGTAGTGCCGTATATCGAGCAGGCCGGAACCTTGAAACAGCGGTCGATCCAGTCGAGCGTCGCCGGGTCGATCGGTTCGCCGGTGTAGGACAGCTTCCTGAAATGGAAGTTAAAGTCGTCCGCCCTGCCGCTGTTTTTCATCATCCGGTAATGCGTGGCGGCGGCCGATATATTGGTGATCCCGTAATCCGACAGTGCCTTCATCAGCCGCACCGGGTTGAACCGGCCGGAAAAGGTCCCGGTGGTCACGCCCATTGCCAGTGGCGCCAGGGTGCCGTGCCATAATCCGTGGCCCCACGCGGGCGAGGATGGGCAGAAGAACTCGTCGCCGGGACGGATCCCGGTGCCATAGAGCGCAGCGAACATCAGCGTCACCAGCGAGCGGTGGCTGTGCTTTACCGCCTCTGGCAATTCGCGCGTGGTGCCCGAGGTATATTGGTACACGGCCATGTCACTGGCCTTGGTCCTGGGGGTGTAAGTGGTGGGGTATTTCTCGATCACGCCCATCAGGCCGTCATCGGCGACAATCACGCGCGGATTGCCATCGGCATTGACTGCGCTGCGCGCCAATTCAGCGCGTTCGACATTGGTGATCAGCAGCTTGGGCTGGCAATCGCCGAGGCGGAGCTGCAGCGCATCGGGGCCGAACAGCGTGAACAACGGCACGGAGATTGCGCCGGTCTGCATCGCCCCGAACAGGCAGATGTAAAAGGGCCGTGACGGTTCCAGCATAAAGGCGATGCGGTCGCCCGGCTGGATCCCCTCGGCATCGAGCCAATGGGCAAAACGGGCGGCGCCGACGGAAATCGTATCGAAGCTGAGAACTTCATCGACACCATCTGCGTGAGCAATCCGCACGGCGGGGCGGCCCGCCCCGTCGGCATGGCGGGTGATGCATTCATGCGCGATGTTGAAATTGTCGCGATTGCCGTCGAACAGGTCCCACAGCACTGCCGAACCGGCGTGCGCCTGAGCATCGGCGTAGTCGATGGTTTCGGTCAGCTTCGGCATATCTTCACCCATGGCGGCTATCGGCGACTGGCGCCGGGTATGTGATTCGGTTCTGCCACGACGGGCACCGGGATCAGTATATCACCAATGTCACGATGCTGGCAGGACAGGTCTGAAAGACCGCCAGTTCAGCTATGCCCCGCCAGTGCCAGATATGTTGCCGCCCGGGAATGCTTGGCCCCGTCAGGTCAGGGTTGCCCAACCAAAATCAACATTGCCACCAGCACCAGCAATCCCGCCAGCACCCGATCGGCGCGCCACGCTGGCGGCGCATATTTCTCCATCAGCACGACCACGCTCAGCACCGCGATCCACGCCAGATTCATCACCCCGCCGACAAACAGCAGCAACATCAACACCCAGCAACAACCCACGCAAAACAGCGCGTGAGTCAATCCCATGCGGATTGCGCCGCCGATGCCGCCGCGCCAGTGGCGGCTCAGGAACATTACCGGCGACTGGCAATGCGCCAGGCACAGCCGTTTCAGCGGGCTCAGCTCATAGGCCGCTGCCGCCAGCAACAGCAGCGCCGCCAGCCAGCGGTTCCCCATGGCCAGCGACGCGGCGTTGACCGCGCCCGTGCCGATCAGCGCCGCCTGCGCCAGCGTCGCGAGCAGGGCGAAACCCACCCACAGCGCCAGATAACTGAGGGCAAAAGCCAGCGTCGCGGCCATGCCCAGATGGCGCTTGTGG
Organism: Sphingomonadales bacterium; assembly: GCA_043740855.1. Classification (GTDB taxonomy): domain Bacteria; phylum Pseudomonadota; class Alphaproteobacteria; order Sphingomonadales; family Sphingomonadaceae; genus Novosphingobium. The sequence goes on from JAYUBN010000047.1 coordinate 15,630, forward strand.
GTGAATACCTCGTGCAGCAGGATCATCGGCGCGGCGGACGGCAGCATCATTGCCACCATCATGATCGCCCACATTGCGAAGGTGCTGGCCAGATAGGCGCCTGACCAGCCCGGCAGCGTATCCGCCATTTCCATTCCCGGCATTGCCCCGGGCGATTGGCCGGCCATCGGCGCGCCGCCTTGCCACAACCACCACCATGCCGCGCCCGTCAGGATGACCATGCAGGCCAGCACCACTGACCGATGGCCTGTCAATACAGGCTTGAAAAACGCCTGCCGCCGCGCCCCTGTATGCGCCGGCGACTCAGGCGGCGCCATGCGTCGACAGGTCGAGCATGGCGAAATGGGCGTGGCGCTTGGTCCAGTCCAATGCGACTGGCCCGTGGGCGGTGGTGTCGCCGCTGGCAAATTCGGCCCGGATGTATTCAAAGCCGTGGGGCAGCACGACTTGCGCGCGATGTTGCGCGCCGGTGACCGGGTTGCGGATCGGTTCGGCCCGCGTGTCGATGATGCCGGGAATGTGCAGGCTGCCGGTGCGGGCGTCGATATCGATTTCCATCGCGATGGGCAGGAACGCGGGAGGATGAATTTTGTCGATCACCGTGGCAAAGACGTTGAATATCGTCGCGCCGGGATCGGTTTCACCGCCGGACAGGATGGTCAGCAGGGCAGCGCGCTGCGCTTCGCTGGCCTGCTTGTCGATAACCACGAACGCCTCGCCATTGCCTTCATGAATCGCGGCGGGCCAGGCGAACATGCCCGCCCAGCTGGTCCCGGACAGATCGACATCGCCGAAATGCCCCTGATCGACCCGCATCGCCGTCATTGCCCGACAGTCCCCACGCGTCGGCAGGGCATTGAACTGACAAGGGCAGCCCCAATCGCAATTGCAATTGGCCAGTTCAGGACCGCGCATCCGCCAATCGACATAGGCCATGATACTCTCCCATTACTATTTGTATTGTCTATAACATCTTTAAGGTCGCGGGTGAAGCGGGACGCCAAAGCGATTTTGCACCCATCGACGACCGTGCCCTTGCCAGCGCTTTGCCCTAGCCATGCGGGCGCAACCTCGGCAAAGGGACTGGTCCGGGGTTGAGAGATAATTTGCATGTGTTATTCGGCTACGGCCAGCTTTACCGGCAGTGGCGTGATTGCGGTGATCGGCATCGCCACGCTGCGTCATGTTCGCGAACCGCGCACGCTGCTGTTTGCGGCAATGCCGCTGCTGTTCTCGATCCATCAATTTGTCGAGGGCCTGGTCTGGCTGGGGCTGAACGGGCAGATCGGCAAGCTCGCGTTTGACCATGTGGCGTTCATGTTCACGATGTACGCGCAAGGGTTGCTGCCGGTGCTGATGCCGCTGGCGGTCACCCTGATGGAGCCGCGCGGACGGCGGCGCGAGGTGATGGTCGGGCTGACCGCGATCGGCGCGGTGGCGGCGGCATGGGATGCGATTGGCCTGATATCGCTCCCGTTGAATACCTGCGTCCAGGGTCATTCGATCGCCTACATCAATCAGATGACCGCCAGCCTCCCGATTTCCGTGTTGTATATCCTGGCTGCGTGCGGGACGTTGCTGTTATCGACGCACCGCGTGATCCGGTGGTATGGTGCGCTGAACATCATCGCCCTGTCGATCACCCAGATCGTCAAGGCCTATGCCTTTGCCTCGGTGTGGTGCTTTTATGCCGCGATCATGAGCACCATGATCTACTGGCAATTCCAGCGCGGGACTATCGACATCGCTACGCCGAACGGCCGCTCGCGCATCTTGCAGCCGTTGTTGTTGCCATGGCTGCACTGGCAAAGGCGTCGTGGCGGGGATGATCGTCCGCCAGCGCCTGCACCGCCGCTATGAACGGCCGCATTGCCATCGGCTTTGCCCGATAGCCCTCTGCCCCGGCATCGCGGAGGCATTCCTTGTCACCCTTGCCGGCATCAGCGGTCATTGCCGGCACCGGGACATCGCCCAGTGCCGTGTCTGCATTTGCCGCCGCGATCAGGTCGAGCCCGGAGATATCGGGCATCTGGATATCCACGACGATCAAATTGGGTGCGAACGGCCGCGCCCGCTCAAGCGCTTCGTCGCCATCTGCCACCGGTTCGACCGCGAACCCCTGACTGCGCAAAACCTCGCAGAACAGTTTGCGGTTAGGATCGTTGTCCTCCACAACACAAACAGCGTTGTACCATGACCACACCCTTCAAGCACCGTGCGGAAACCCGGAACCGATTTTCCACCACAGCGATGCGACAACAAGGATCTAATTTGCCATCGCATGACTTCAGAAAGGTCCGGACAATTCCTCGTGATACTAACGAGGTCCGGGATCCGGGCGCGCTGGCTTTGTCTGCGCTGGGCTGGGTGCTGGCCGACGACATCCGCGCCGAACGTTTCCTCGCGCTGACCGGGCTGACGCCTGACGCGTTGCGCACGGGGCTGGGCGAATCAACGATGCAATGCGCGGTGCTCGAGTTCCTCGGCGCGCATGAGCCCGACTTGGTCGCCGCCGCCGACGCGCTGGCGGTGCCGCCCAGGGCATTGATTGCCGCCCGCGATGAGCTGAGCGGCGGGAGCGCAGCATCATGAGCCGGCCGTTGGTCATCACTGATTGCGACGAGGTGCTGTTGCACATGGTTTTGCCATTCCGCGATTGGCTGCTGGAACAGCACGGTGTCATCTTCACCATGAAAGGAAGCGATTTCGGACAATCGCTGCGCCGCGTCGATACTGGCGAAACGATTAACGTGGACGAGGTCTGGCGGTTGCTCAACCTGTTCTTTGATGGCGAAATGCACCGCCAGTTTCCGATTTCCGGCGCGGTCGATGCGATGCGCGAACTGGCGGCGCGGGCCGATGTCGTGGTGCTGACCAATTTGCTCGATCACCGCCAGGAAACCCGCACCCGCCAACTCGCCGATCATGGCATCGGCGTGCGCGTGTTCACAAACCAGGGACCGAAAGGACCCAAGATCAAGGACATCATCGCAGAATACCAGTCAAGCCGCACAATCTTCATCGACGACCTTGCCCAGCACCATAATTCAGCAGCGGAAATCGCGCCCGATGTCGTCCGGTTGCACCTGTGCGGCGAACCGCTGCTGGCCCCGTATATTGCCTGTGCGCATCAGGCCGGGCATGCCCATGCGCGGATCGATGATTGGGAAAGCGCGCTGCCGTGGTTGTTGGAGCGATTGTAATTTAAAGTCGAACGAGGTTTTCGAGCCAACATCGCCCCCTCGCGCAAGCGGGAAGGGGGCAGTTGCGCGAGAACGTGAGACCGGATTTAGCCTTTACCGTGTTGGAGACCATTCATGACCGAAGCCGAAATCGACGCCCGCCTTGCCGAGCTGGGTATTACCCTGCCCGAGCCCGCTGCGCCGGTCGCCGCCTATGTGCCAGTGGTGATCGCGGGCGGCATGGCGCATGTCTCCGGGCAATTGCCGTTTATCGGCGGCCAGTTGGTGACCGGGCGGCTGGGCCAGGGTGTGACGCTGGAGCAGGGGGTGGATGCGGCGCGGGCGTGCGGGATCATGATCCTGGCGCAATTGCGGGCGGCGTTGGGCTCGCTGACGCGGGTGGAACGAGTGGTGAAGCTGGGCGTATTCGTCAACAGTGCCGGTACTTTCATCGACCAGCCCAAGGTGGCCAATGGTGCTTCGGAGCTGATGGTGGCGATATTTGGCGATGCCGGAAAGCATGCGCGCAGCGCGGTGGGCGTGTCGGTGTTGCCGCTGGGCGCGGCGGTGGAGGTGGATGCGCTTGTCGCTGTTCGCGCCGATTGATCGCTGGCTGGCGCCTGCGCCCCAACCGGGCCGGATCGACTGGCTGCGCGGGGCGAGTTTTGCGCACCGGGGATTGCATGGGGGCGGGTTGCATGAGGGTGCAGGCCCGCCCGAAAACTCGCTCTCGGCATTTGCTATGGCAATGACTCACGGCCTCGGTATCGAATGCGACGTACAACTGACGGCAGATGGCGAGGCCGTGGTATTTCATGATTTTACACTGGGGCGATTGACGGGCGGGGACGGTGCGGTGATCGACCTGACCGCCGCTGCGCTGTCGGCAATTGCGTTCAAGGGCGCAGCGGAGACCATCCCCGGCCTGCGCACGATGCTCGCTGCCGTCGGGGGGCGGGTGCCGCTGCTGATCGAGCTGAAATCGCGCGCGCATTGGCCGATTGCCCGGCTTTGCGGCGCGGTGCAGCGGGCTTTGGCTGGCTATCGCGGCGCCCATGCGGTGATGAGCTTCGATCCGCGCGCACCGGCATGGTTCGCGCGTCATGCGCCAGCCACCGCTCGCGGGCTGATCGTCAGCGAGGAACATCGCCACGGCCCGCGCTACGCGTTCCAGCGCCACCTCGCCTTGTGGCGCGCGCGGCCCGATTTCCTGGCCTATGACATTCGCGACCTGCCCAGTCCCTTCGCCGCGTTGCAGCGGCAGCGGGGCGTCCCCGTGGCCAGCTGGACGGTGCGCTCGCCTGCACTGCTGGCGCGTGCGCATACCCATGCCGATGCCCCAATCGCGGAGGGCACAGGGGTGCCGCCGGCGGTGACGGCACCATGACGGATAGCGTAGCCGAGGTCATTGCCCGTGTCGCACCGTCGGTCGCGTCGTTGCCCGCCGCCGAATGGGACGCGCTGAACACTGGCAATCCCTTCCTGACGCACAATTTCCTGTCGCTGCTGGAGGATTCGGGCAGCGTCGGCGGCAACAGCGGCTGGCGGCCCGCGCCGATCGTTATTGCCGGAACCGATGGCCGACTGGCGGGCGCGCTGCCGGCCTATCTCAAGGTCCACAGCCAGGGCGAATATGTCTTCGATCAAAGCTGGGCCGACGCCTGGCAACGCGCGGGCGGGCGTTATTACCCCAAGCTGCAGATTGCCGTGCCCTTCACGCCCGCCACCGGCCCCCGCATCCTGACCCGCAATCCGGGGCTGGCGCTGCCGCTGCTGCGCGCTGCGGAGCAATTATGCGATGCCAACGGCTTGTCTTCGGCCCATGCCACCTTCATTGCGCCCGAGCAGTTGCCGTGGTTCGAGGCGGCGGGCTGGCTACCGCGCAGCGACATCCAGTTTCACTGGGCAAACCGGGGCTATGCCAGCTTTGACGATTTCCTCGGCGCGCTGTCCTCCGCCAAGCGCAAGAACCTGCGCAAGGAACGCGCAACCGCGCAAGCCGGGGTGGAAATCCGGGCATTGCGCGGGGAAGCAATTCAGCCCCAGCACTGGGACGCCTTCTGGCATTTCTATCAGGATACCGGCGCCCGCAAATGGGGCCAGCCTTACCTGACGCGTGCGGCGTTCACCTTGCTGGGTGAGCGCATGGCCGACAGTATCCTGCTGGTGCTGGCCTTCATCGACGGCGTCGCGGTCGCCGGGGCGCTCAATTTCATCGGCGCCGATGCGCTGTACGGCCGCTATTGGGGCGCGACGGTAGACAAACCCTTCCTGCATTTCGAGCTATGCTATTATCAGGCCATCGATGCCGCGATCGCGCTGGGGCTGGCACGTGTCGAGGCCGGGGCACAAGGCGGCCACAAGCTGGCGCGCGGCTATGAGCCGGTGCAGACATGGTCGGCGCATTACATTGCCAATCCGGGTTTTCGCGAAGCGGTGGCGGAGTTTCTGGGACGCGAACGCGCGGGGATTGCCGCAGACCAGCTTTATCTGGGCGAACGAACGCCGTTTCGGAAAGCGACCTGACGGCTCACGCAGCCCGGCGACGGGTGGCGGCGATCCATTCACGGGCACGGCGCTGGGCTTCGGCAATTTCGCCTGGGGTCATTTCCCCAGAGATTTCGGCGCGGCAGCCTTGGGCGCATTCATGCCCG
>JAYUBN010000048.1:0-7221 GCA_043740855.1 Sphingomonadales bacterium
GCCCCTGTTCCAGTCGCACCGGCATCGATCCGCCCGCAGCGCCGGCGCCGCCGCAATTGACGATCAGCCGCTGCCCGGCATGGCTGAACTCAATTCCCAAAGTCGAGGCGCAGCCATGGCGGGCATGGCGCGCCAGCGGCGGCGGCGCGGCATCGAACAACAGGATGCTCTTGCCCGTCGCAGCTCGCTGATAGCCCCATTGCCGGACATCGCGCAGCGGCCGGGTGCGGACGCCGCTGGCCACGATCAATGTGGTCAGTTCATCCGCCGCCACCGCCCAGCCGCCTTGCCAGCTGGACAGGGTATCGTCGCCATGCGTCAGCGTCAGCAGCGGCGGCACCAGCATCGCCAGTACCGACTGGAACGACGCCGGCAGCGCCCGCCGCGTGGCCTGATAACAGGCCGCCAGCCGTACCAGCAGCCCGATCGCTTCCATCTGGTCGATCGGACTGCGCGAAAGCAAACCGCCGTCATCGCCCAGCACTTCGCCCAGCGCGGCGATCAGCCCTGCCTCGCCATACAGCCGGCGCGGGCGGCCATCGGGCAGCAATAGCCCGGCCGCAACGATCGCCGTCCACCCTGCCACGCGCGCCAGCCCATCCTCGCCGCGCGCGGCGTTCCGGTCCAGCCAGCGCGCAGTATCGCCCATCGCGGTCAGCACGCGGGCGCGCAGCGCCTTGTCCGGTCCCGACAGGATCAGCGGCGCATGCACCAGCCAGCCCAGCAGCCGATGCCCGGTATTGGCGACGCTCCACGCCGCGCCAGCTGAACGTTTCGGGCCCGGCCTGGCTGGCGCGCGCGGGTTTGCAGCCAGCCAGCCAGCCAGAATCTGCTCCGCCACCGGCGCGACCTGCTCACGCGGCGCCGCCGCTTCGAGATCGGCCAGCCAGTGAAAGCCATGCACAAGACGCTCGACCGGCGCGGCCAGTCGCGCGGGACCGGCGAAATCGATCTGGGCAATCGGCAGTTTCAGCCCATGCACCAGAAAATGACCGGCGCGCAGCGCAGTGCCCGCCGATTTTCGGCCGGGGAGCGGATTGGCTACTGTCGCCAGCAATCGCGGACGCTGCGGCTTGCTGAATGGAGAAGCCAGCGCGGAACCGGGTATGCCGAGGCGATAGGCCAGACGCATCAGCCGTTCGCCCGCACCGAGCGAGGGCGAGGCGAAATTGGCGAGCGCCAGCGCTCTGCCCGGCTCTATCAAGTCGGCAACCCCGTTCGTGCCCGGCCCCTGGCCGATCAGCGCATGTTGAGCAGGGTCGCCCATCGCGTCATTGATAAAATCGGGGGCAAATTCGGGCTCGCCATCATTGTCGATGTTCGCATTACCGGTGCTTGCATTATCGGTTCGCAGCGCAATTGTCGCTTGGCTGCCCTCTTGCCCGGCGGGCGTGGTCATGTTTTTGGCCGCGTTGCGGGCTTTGGCCATTGCCTAGATCAGCCCCCCGAGCGCCGATAGACCCTTCAGCGCGGCTATATTGGCGGCGTAGCACTCAGCCCCGCCCCGGAATGTCGCCGTGCCTGCTACCAGCACATCGGCGCCGGCTGCGACGCAACTGCGTGCGGTTTCGGCATCGATACCGCCATCGACCTCCAGCTTGATGTCGCGACCTGATTTGACGATCATTTTGCGCACCGCTTCGATCTTGCGCAGTTGGCTGGTAATGAAGCTTTGCCCGCCGAAACCGGGATTGACGCTCATGATCAGCACCAGGTCGATTTCGTCGATCAGATAATCGAGCACCTTGGCCGGGGTTGCCGGGTTCAGCGAAACCCCGGCCAGCTTGCCCAGCGCCTTGATCGCCTGAACTGTGCGATGGGTATGCGGCCCGGCCTCGGGATGGACGGTGATGATATCCGCGCCTGCTGCGGCGAAATCAGCCAGATAAAGGTCTACCGGCGTAATCATCAGGTGGACGTCGAAAAGTTTCGCCGTATGCGGGCGTAACGCCTTGATCACGGCGGGGCCGATGGTGATGTTTGGCACGAAATGCCCGTCCATGACATCGACATGGATCCAGTCCGCGCCCGCGACGTCGATCGCGCGCACTTCTTCTCCCAGCCGGGCGAAGTCGGCAGATAAAATCGACGGAGCGATTAACGGCACTGGCATTATCGGCACGGGGATGGCGCAAGCATGTCGGCGCTCCAATTTCCTGATGGCGCTTAGAGACGCGACGCCAGCGGAACAAGCGGCGATTAATCCGTTTTCCACACAGTTTGCGCAGAGATGCAAATATCGGGGTCGAAAAAGGCGGTGCTCGCCGGGCTTCGCCTGCCAGGCCGGTGCCGCGACCGCACCCTGATCTTGCGCCAACGGGCCATTGACGCGGGCATCGGCGCGCGGCATTTGCACCGGAATGCTCAGCGGCCCGGTATCATCAATCGCCGTTCGCTCAGGCGAGCGCAGCACCAGTCGCGCAGCGGCGTCAATGCGCCTGATGGCGCGCGAAACACGGGTTTCGCCGGGGTGTATCCCGCGCGAATTAGGGGGCAGGCCGGTCCTTCGCGACACCAGTTGCCTTGACGGCGATAGCTTTGTGCTGCGCACCGATTCCGGCCTCGGTTTTTTTTATCGCAGGGGCATGGGCATCACCGTGGAGCGTGGCGTCGACGCCGATCCCGGCGAGGAGAGCCTGTGGCTGAACGGCAGTGTCTATGCGGCAGTGGCCTGTATCAATGGGCTGATGCCGATCCACGCCTCGGCGGTGGTGCGTGACGGGCGCGTATACGCGTTCACCGGGCCAAGCGGCGCGGGCAAATCAACGCTGGTGGCGGCGTTGGCTGGTTACGGCCTGCCGATGTACAGCGATGATACGCTGGTGCTGGATTTGTCCGATCCGGCGCAAGTGATCTGCCTGCCGGGCCACAAGCGATTGAAACTGACCCCCGAAGCGATCGCGCTGACCGGTGCGGCGGTGCACGAAGCGGTGGGCGCGGAGACCGGAAAATACTACGCCAGCCCGGCATCGGGGCCGATGGCGGAGCGCGGCCCGGCGGTCCAGCCGATCCCGTTGCCCCTGGCCGAGCTGATCTTTCTTGAAACCGGCGATGCGATGGCGATCACCGCGATCACCGGTGGTGCGCGGATTGCCCGGCTTGGCGACGATCATTACACCACCGACATGTTCATTCGGGCGCAAAATCGCGGGCGCGGCGAAATGTTTGCGCTGCGTGCCCGGCTCGCGCGGCAGGTGGCGATGTCGAGCCTGATGCGCCCACGCGATATTGCCCGTTTCGCGGCGTCGGTCGTGCTCGCCGCCCGCCATGTCGATGATCGCTCCCGGGAACCAGCCGCACCGGCAATTGACCATGAAAGCCCCGCCGTATGACCGCCCCGGCAAAGCTGATCGATCGGTTCTCCGAAACCACCGTCGATGACGAAGTGGTGGTAATGCATCTCGCCAGCGGTGATTTCTTCTCGTTGAAAGACAGCGCCAAGGCCATATGGGAGCATATCGACGGTGTCCGCTCACGCGACGCGATCATCGCCGATCTGGCCAGGGCATACGGGGTCGCCGGGGACCTAATCGCGCCCGAAGTCGATGACTTCCTGGGCTGCCTGCGCGATGCCGGCCTGCTTGCGGGCGGCTGAGGCATGGCGTCTGCGCTGGCGCACCGTGCAGGCTATGGTGCTGCTCTGCGTGGCCCGGCTGGCGGTGCAACTGCTGCCGTTTCGCTATTGGCGGGCTACGTTGGGCAGGCTTGCCCCGGAAAATAGCGGGCCTGCAGTTGGTGAGCTAGCGGGGCAAGCCGCCGGCGCGGCGCGGCGCCTGGCAGTGCATGTCGAACGCGGCGCCGCGCGGCTGCCCTTCGCCACGAAATGCCTGCCCCGCGCAATGGCGCTGTGCTGGCTGCTTCGCGCGGCGAACGTTGGCTATGTGTTCAAGATTGCCGCACGCCCGGCGGCGGCGCGTCAGGCCGTACGGCTTGCCGGTCAGCACAACCTCCATGCCTGGGTTGACGTGGGCGGCGCCACGGTGATTGGTGCTATGCCGGGACCGTGGCTGGTGGTGCTGATTTTGCATGGCTGAGATGTTGCACAATAAGCCTTTTTGAAACGCAAACGGTTCATTGCGCATTGCCAAGGGCATGAAAAACGGCCATCGCCAAGTCATGTACGGTCGCGCCTAATATCTGACTGCGCCGGGCAAGATGCGAACGCGGGTTAGCCTGTGAAAATTGCAAAGGACGCTGTTAGTGACTCAATCTCTCGCTGAAAAGCAATGGACCCGCCCGGAATTGGTCCGCCTTGGCAGCATTGCCGATGTCGCTGGGCTCATTGGCCCCAAGACACAAGGCATCAAGCATCAGCGCAGCTGACGCGGCTTGGGCACTGCTGATTTGCCCGGTTGCAAAGGGCGTGGGTCGGTAAAAATGGCGCGCTTGGTTGAATGCGATTGGGCGCAACCGGTTCCTGCAGGTATCATTCAGAAAATCCGGATTGTTGCGGCAGCATGATTGCGGCTTTGCTGGAACCAAATGGCGGCAGCAAGGATGGCGCCGACTTTGCCCGCCTGCTCGAATTCGGCCATGGCCGGGCCAGCCGCTGGGCAGGGATTGACAGCCATTTTCTTGCGCAGATTACCAACGCACCGTTGCGTCCCGGCGTAGTTGGCGATGGCAGGCGCGGCGCCTGGGCACCAGGTCGCGCGCCATCCGGCCGGCTGACGTTGTTCAATGGCGAATTTCACAACCGCATCGCCATCGCGACGGAACTGGGTGCACCAGGATTGGCCGCGCAGGCAACAGGCAGCGGCATTGATGGTGACAGCGCCCTGTATGCGCTGGCACTGGATCGCTGGGGCGATGCCGCCGATGAGCGCATCATCGGTCATTACTGCACAATTGACCTTGCGCCCGACCGCACAAGCTTGCGCCTGTCGCGCAGCCCGCTGGTGGCGCCGCCGTTGCATTTTCGGGCAGAAGGCAACAACGGGCGGTTTCGGGCCATCGCTGCTTCGATCCCGCGCCCGTTGTTCTGGCAATCAGCAACACCGCGCCGCGTCAATATGGATCGTCTGGCCCGCAGTACGCTGATCGATTTTACCGATCGCTTCGCCGGCTGGTATGAGGGCTGCGGTCGGGTGCCGCTGGGCTGTGCGCTGACACTGACCCCGGCCGGTTTTACGGAAATTTGGCGCTACGATCTGTTCAGCCGGCCCCAACAGCGGCTGGCGCGTGACGAGGATTATGTCGAAGCTGCCAATGCCCTGCTTGACGAGGGCGTGGCAGCGGCACTGGTTGGCGCCCGGCAACCCGGCATTCTGCTGTCCGGCGGCCTCGATTCGACCCAGGTCGCGTTGTCGGCGCTGCGGCATCTGCCCGAACGGCAAACCTTGCCAAGCTTCACTTACGGCCCCGAAGCGCAATGGACCGGTGCTGCCCCACCTGGCCGCTATGCCAGCGAATTTCCGGCGGTGTCCCGGCTGGCCGCCGCCTATCCCCGACTTCGCCCCGAATTTTTCACCCACGATGGCCAGGATTTCCGGCACGGCATGCGCGATCTGTTGGCGGCGATGGATTGCGGGCCGCCTGGACTTGGTCTCGCCTGGGCGCAGCATGACCTTTACGAGCGCGCGCGCGAACGGGGCTGCGATGTATTGTTGACCGGCGATTGGGGCAATCTGACGTTCAGCAACAGCGCCCCCTGGGCGCCCGTCGAATTTTTCCGGCGCGGGTGCTGGCCAAGCTTGTGGCAGGTGCTGCGCCACGCACCCGCCGATCGCCGCCCGATGTGGCGCCGCTTTGTCGCCCGCGTGGTCATGCCCCAGCTGCCCACGCAATTGTGGCGTCGGGCCTATGGTTTACGGCACGGCAAGGCACCCGAAGGACTGATGCGGTCGGGATTATCCCCGGAATGGGCCTCGCGCCATCATTTGGTCGAACGGGCGCGCAATGCCGGACTGGACGTCGAACGCATGCAATTCGCTTCCAAACAGCAGTTTTGGCAACGGTTGATGACCGAGGATGGCCAGGATCACGAGCAAATTGTTCAGGGCATGCAGCAGCTCCATGGCATTCCGCAGCGCGATCCCACCGCTTACCGCCCGCTGGTCGAATTCTGTTATGGGCTGCCGACCGAGCAATTCACCAGGGGGCCGATCGATCGATTTCTCGCCCGGCGGATGGCAGCGGGACGGCTGCCGGAAGAACTGCGCCTCAATCGCGACCTCGGGTTGCATGATGGCGACTGGTCTTTGCGAATCGGCCGTGCGCGCGGCGAATTGATCGCCGAGCTTGACCGCATGGCGGGCGATGACGATATCGCGGCGTTATTCGATCTGCCCGGCTTGCGCCGCAGCCTCCAGGATTTTCCGGGTTCGGGCGCGGACACAAATGACGCCAGAATGCTGTACCAGAGCGCTCTGTCGCTGGCGATCGCCGGGGGACGGTTCATCGCCTATGCCAAGGGGCGTAACGATATCTGATGGCCAGGGCTGGCTCGTTTCAATTCATTCCTGCCAGCGATCATGCCCGTCCGGCGGCGCTGCTGGCGGGGCTGATGATCGCGGCCGCGCTGACCGAGGGGGTCGGGGTCATCCTGCTAGTGCCAATGCTGGGCGCGATCGGCGGCGGCGTTATGGTCGGCGGCAGAATTGCCAGCATTCTTGCCGCGCTTCATCTGCCGCTTCGGCTTACGCCATTGCTGGCGCTGTTCGTCGCAGTGGTGCTGCTGCGCGCCGCGATCAATCATGCCCGCGCGCGCGCGGCGCTGCGCTTCGAGTCCGGGCTGGTTGACGCGCTGCGCCGCCGTGCCTTGCGCGCGCTGCTCCATTGCGAGTGGCGCGTGCTGGTGACGATGCGCCAGTCCGACAATGCCAGCCTGTTGATCACGATCTTCGACCGGATCGGCTTCGCCCTCGACCAGGCCATCGCCGGGTTGGCGGCTGCCGTCACGCTTGCCGGGCTCGCCGCCGCCGCCTGGTTGCTGTCCCCGACGATCGCACTGAGCGCAATGGCGGGGGGCATGGCGGTGCTGGTGATGTACCGCGGCCTGCGGCGCCGCGCGACAAAGCTGGGTGAAACGCTCGATGATGCCTCGCGGCGGATCCACGGCGACCTCTCCGAACAGCTCGGCTCGCTCCGCATCATCAAGAGCCTGGGCCGGGAGAGCGCGACCGAGGCCCGCAGTGCCGCAGAATTCGCTGATTTGCGCCGGGCACAGCTAAGCTGGCAGCATAGTGCCGGGCTGGGCCAAGGCGCGCTGGAAGTCGGCGG
>JAYUBN010000049.1:0-21371 GCA_043740855.1 Sphingomonadales bacterium
GCGGGCGCATGGCCAGCGTCAGAAACAGGGCTTCGGCGACCGCGCTGATCGAGGTGCCGAACGCCTCGCTGATCGCCTTTTGCAGGAACACCATGAGGAAGAAGTCGAAGGCGTCCAGCGTCCAGCCAAGATAGGTTGCAGCAATGACCACCCATTGCGAGCGGGTCAGCGGGGCGTTGTCACCCAAACCGGTGCCGGGACGGACAACGGCCGGCGCCACCTAGTCCTGACCAAGTCGTGGCGCTAGCAAGTGGATCAGCAGCAACGCCAAACCTGCCGCGATTGTGTCGGCGGCCCAGTCGCGCGGGTCGCAGTCGCGATGCAGCCGGGGGATCGACTGGAACACCTCGATCAGCGCGCCGAAGAACGACAGGTGTTCCAGCAGCCGCCACGATGAGGCGCGCCGGAAGCTGAACCGCGCCAGCAGCGCCAGCACCGCAAAAGCCAGCATATGCTCGAACTTGTCGCCAAAGCGGTCAATCGGCAACGCCGGCGGTTTTGGCAGCAACGCCATCATCAGGGTAAGGGCAATGGCCACGACAAAAGGAGGACGAATGACGCGTTCGTTGGGCATGGACATCTCTTGCAGTTCGGAAGAGGTGAAAAGCAATTCCGTTGCGCTGTCCAGCTTTGATTGCTGCGATGCAACGGTTCTTCAGCAGGTTGGGGCGCCGGCAAGGCGAAACCAGACTCCACGGTGAACCAGCGCGCCGCCAACTGGCTGGACAAAGGTTTGATCTGGCTCGAATTTATATCGCGCCGCAATCGTCATCGCCACCACCATCTTTCACCTCGTTGATACGGCAGCGCCGGGAGTGCGCGAGGGGCGGTGCGTGATCGACACCTCAATTCTTCCGATGATCGCCTGGAACAACACCATCGCCCCGGTGATGATAGTCGCCGGAAACGGTACAGCGATGCTGATGCGACGCTGAGTTTGCAAGAATAACTGCAGTTGCTCATGGGCGACATACCCCCGCCTGCGGCAGGGGGGTCAGGCGCGCGCGTGAAAAAGAGGTTGCGGCGTTGGCATGGAAGGACGAGCTATGCGATATGAGCCAGACCACCTCCCCCGTTCGTCTCGTCATGCGCTGGGTGCTGGGGTTGTCCTATTTGGCAGCGGGAATCATCCATTTACGCTCGCCACGGGGTTTCATCGCGATCACGCCGCATTGGGTGCCCGATATCCCGCTGGTGATCGCACTGACTGGCATGGCCGAGATCGCGGGCGCGCTGGCGCTAGTGTTCGTCCCTTGGCTGCGCAAAGCCGCGGGCACTGGCCTCGCACTTTATGCGGTCTGCGTGTTTCCCGCAAACATCAATCAGGCGATCTACGATCTGCCCATGGCCGGCCAACATCTCAGCTGGTGGTATCACGGTCCGCGCCTGCTGTTGCAGCCGGTGCTGGTATGGTGGGCGCTATGGGTCGGCAATGTGGTTGATTGGCCATTCCGGCGGGAGCGAGATACGCCCGGATTATAGACAAAAGGTTTCGACAACCTGGATGCAGACAGCGGTTACTTTTATATTCCGTCGCCGTTGTTGCGGGCTATGACCGCAGGGCCACAGGCGCCGAGCTTGTTTCTGCAATTTCGTAACGTCGCGGCCATGATACCGACGATCGCCGGAATAATTGCCGCGCGCATTCGCTGTGGACCGCAGGCATCCGGTATGTTGGCGATTACGTCGGCAAGCTAGGAGAGCCGCTCGGCGGCAGTCCACGTTTTTCAGGAACATTCAGGTCCAAGATGACGGGGCGACCGATCACGCGCTACGGCCTGCCGATGCTGTGATAGACAAATCCGGCGCTGCGCACTTCGGTCGGGTCGTAGATATTGCGCAAATCGATGAGCAGCGGGCTGTGGGCTACCTGCTTGAGCCGGTCGAGGTCGAGCGCGCGGAAGGCGTCCCATTCGGTCACCAGCACCACTGCATCGGCGCCCTCGGCCGCTTCATAGGCCGACCCGGTCATGGTCACGCCGGGCATCAACAGCCCCGCAGCCGCCATGCCTTCGGGGTCGTAAGCGGTGACATGCACGCCCGCGTCCTGCAGTGTCTGGGCAATAGTGATCGAGGGGGCATCGCGCATGTCGTCCGTATTGGGCTTGAAGGTCAAGCCGAGCAGCGCGACCTTCTTGCCGCGCGCGGCGTGCAGGCCCGAATCGCCCCCCAAATCGTTCAGGGCGTCGATTACCTTGCGGCCCATCGCCCGCTTGCGGCTTTCGTTGGCCTTGGCCACTGCCTCGACGATGCGGGTAGGGCTGTCGTAATCCTCGGCAGTTTTCAGCAATGCCAGCGTGTCCTTGGGAAAACAACTGCCGCCGTAGCCGGGCCCGGCGTGCAGGAATTTGGCGCCGATGCGGTTGTCCAGCCCGATCCCGCGTGAGACGTCCTGAATGTCCGCCCCGACCTTTTCGCACAGATCTGCGATCTCGTTGATAAAAGTGATTTTGGTCGCGAGGAAGGCGTTGGCGGCGTATTTGATCAGCTCGGCGCTGCGGCGGCTGGTAAACAGCAGCGGCGCGCGGTTCAGGAACAACGGCCGATAGACTTCGCTCATCACGCTGCGCGCCCAGTCGTTGTCGCTGCCGATGACGATGCGGTCGGGGCGCTTGAAATCGCTGATCGCTGCACCTTCGCGCAGGAATTCCGGGTTGGAGGCGACCGCGAAAGTCACGCCCGGATTGGCCTGGGCGATGATGCGCTCGACCTCGTCGCCGGTGCCGACGGGGACGGTGGACTTGGTCACGATCACTGCCGGATGCGTCAGATGCCGGGCGACTTCCTGCGCCACTTCATACACGAACGTCAGATCGGCATGGCCGTCGCCCCGCCTCGACGGGGTGCCCACCGCGATGAACACCGCGCTGGCATTGGCCATGCCGCTCGGCAAATCGGTGGTGAACGACAAGCGCCCGGCTTTGACATTGCTGGCTACCAGTTCGCCCAGGCCCGGTTCAAAGATCGGCATGACGCCGGCATTCAGCGCCGCAATCTTGGCGGGGTCCTTGTCGATGCAGACGACATCGTGGCCGAAATCTGCAAAACAGGCGCCCGACACGAGCCCGACGTAGCCTGATCCGACCATTGCAATTTTCATGAAATTTCCTCAAGCCACGGTTTTTAAAGAAGTAAGTATGCCGTCGGAGCTTTCGCAGGCTTCGATCAGCCAGCGCTGGTCGCCTTCGAGGCCGATCGCGGTGAGTATGCCGGTGGCGTAAGCGCCGGTATCGATACCGATGCGGTTTTCGCGAAATGTCGGCTGTTCGGAAATAGTATGGCCGTGCACGACAACCACGCCAAGATCGCCGCCGTGGCTCAGGAACGGCTCGCGGATCCACAACAGATCGGTCCGCACCTGAGCCTCGCACGGGACTCCAGGGCGAATCCCGGCATGGACGAAGAAATAATCGCCGATCAGGATCCGTTCTTCAAAGCTGCGCAGAAATTCGATCACCGACATCGGGATTTGGTTGACCATCAGCGCCTGCAGTTCCGCGAAATCAGCGGCAAGATAGGCATCAGGATCGATGCCAAAGCTCAGCACGGTTTCACACCCACCGTAGCGCAGATAGGCGCGCAGCGTGTCGAGGTTGACCAGGCTTTCCAGCAGCATTTCCTCGTGATTGCCAACCAGGATACGTAACCGCCGGGCGCGTTGCCAGTCCTGCGCCAGCGACAGCACCATGGCGCTGTCGGGCCCTCGATCGATCAGATCGCCGAGCAATACGACGGTCGTGTCGACAGGCGTGTGCGGGCGATGGCGGCGCAAGTCATCCTGATCAATGGCCCCGATCAGCGCCGCGAACAGATCCGCCCGGCCATGAATGTCGCCGACGGCATAGACGCGCTGACCTGGTGGCACCATCCCCTGTGGCGTGGATGCCGCCTGGGCTGCCTCTCGGGCACGGAACAGGTGGCGGAGCGATGCGATCATGGCGATGGCAGATTACGGTCCGGCGCATGGCCGGTCAAGCCTTTGCCGCAGCGCAGCATGGGTCAGCCATGCCGCAACAGGCTTGCACGCGCGCCTCGGGGCTGTACCCTGCTGGGTCATTGCTATTATCGGACTCAGCCAACCATGCCCCAATTTCTGCACGCTATGATTCGGGTCAGCGATCCGGCCGCGACGATCGCGTTTTTTGAATTGCTGGGACTGCGCGAAGTCCGCCGCCAGGCGAACGAGCAGGCCCGCTACACGCTGATATTCCTGGCCACGCCCGGCCAGGAGGGTGTGGCCGAGGTCGAGCTGACGCATAACTGGGATGAGGCGGGTTACAGTGGCGGGCGCAATTTCGGTCATCTGGCTTACCGCGTAGACAATATTTATGACACCTGCGCCCTGCTGATGGCCGCCGGCGTAACTATCAACCGCCCGCCGCGCGATGGTCACATGGCCTTTGTCAAATCGCCCGACGGCATCTCGATCGAGCTGTTGCAGGATGGGCGGCTCGCGCCGCAGGAGCCTTGGGCCAGCATGGCAAACGCCGGGAACTGGTGAACCATCAACGGCGCGAGGGGGCCAGCCGCAGAATGACATAACCCGCCACTGCCGACAGCGCCGATCCGGCGAGCACTCCCAGTTTCGCCGCCTCGGCCAGTTGCGGCGTTGCGGGAAAGGCCAGCGCGGCAATGAACAGGCTCATCGTGAAGCCGATCCCGGTCAGTACGCAAACGCCCCAGACCTGCGCCCAACTGGTGCCATGCGGGCGCTGCGCCACGCCGAGACGCTCGGCGAGTACCACCGCACCGAAAATGCCCAGTTGCTTGCCAATCGCCAGCCCGGCAGCCACCGCGAGCGGCAAGGGTTGCAGCAGCGCGTCAAACCACCCGCCACCGGTCCCGCTCAGTGACACCCCGGCATTGGCCAGCGCAAACAGCGGCAGGATCAGCCACGCGCACCACGGCGACAGCGCGTGTTCCCACCGTAGCAACAGGCTGGCGTGCGGATCGCCGCGCGTGCCGTGGCGGGCAATGCGTAACGGCAGGGTCAGCGCGGCGGCCACCCCGGCGATCGTTGGATGAATGCCCGAATGCAGCACGCATACCCACAACAGCAGCGACAATGCCAGATAGGCCGCCCCGAGCCGGTAGCCGCAGCGGTTGAGCGCCACCAGCGCCGCCAGCACCGCGCCGCTCGCCGCCAGCCACACGGCCGAAATATGCGCATGATAGGCCAGCGCAATAATCGTCACCGCGCCCAGGTCATCAACCACTGCCACGCACAGCAGGAACAGTCGCAGCGAAGCCGGCAACCGGCGCGCAAGCAGGCCAAGCACGCCGATTGCAAAAGCGATGTCGGTCGATGTCGGGATGGCCCAGCCCGCCGCTAGGCCGGAATGCCCCCCCCAATGCCCGGTTGTGCAGGCCAGATAGACCAAGGCCGGGGCGATCATGCCGGCCGCCGCCGCCACTATCGGCAAGCGCCGCCGCGCCGGGCTGGCAAGATCGCCAATCAGGGTCTCGCGCTTGATTTCCAGGCCGACGGTAAAGAAAAATACCGCCATCAGCGCTTGATTGATCCAGGCCTGAGCGTTCGGCAGCAGTGCGGTCGCGCTGAGCAGCGGCCCATGAAACAGGTCGTGGTACCAGCCTGCCAGCGGCGAATTTGCCAAGATCAGCGCCGCACTCGCCATCACGATCAGGATCAGCCCCGCTGCGGCATCGCTGCGGCCAGCGGCGTGCAGCGCCGGCTGGATGCGGTCGGACCAGAATTGAATTACCGGAGGCAAATGAGTCCCTCTTCGAGCATCTGACCGTTTAGCGTATTCATTGCTCTTATAGACTTTCCGGATCAAGATGAACGGGAAAGTCTATAAAAATTTCCTGCCTTATTGTGATTCTCGAATCGCCATGTGACGACTTCGGGCTGGAAATCATGCTGGTCAAAATCGGCCGGCTTGCGACTTTACGCCTATTTTCAAGCCAGCGGCCTTTCCCCGCGCCCGGTGCTGGGTTAGGCAGGGGCATCGATGCTCCGGAAATGCCGATGTTTTAACAAATGGACGTTTATCTCCCCATCGCCAATCTCTCGGTCAACGGGTTAGTGATCGTGTTGTTGGGCGGGCTGACCGGATTGCTTTCCGGGATGTTCGGCGTGGGTGGCGGCTTTCTGACCACGCCGCTGCTGATCTTTTATGGCGTGCCGCCCACCGTAGCCGCCGCTTCTGCCGCCAGCCAGGTGACCGGGGCCAGTGTTTCGGGCGTATTCGCGCATAGCCGGCGCGGCGGGGTCGATTACCAGATGGGCGGGGTGCTGGTGGCCGGTGGCATCGTCGGCACCGGCATCGGTTCGCTGCTGTTCCGCCTGTTCTCGGCGCTGGGCCAGATCGATACGGTAATCAACATTCTGTATGTCGTGCTGCTCGGCTCGATCGGTACGCTCATGGCGCGCGAAAGCATCCAGACCTTGCGCGCCGCGCGCAGCGGTGCCGCCCCGAGCCCACGAAAACGCCGCCATCATCCGCTGGTGGCTCACCTTCCCCTGCGCTGGCGGTTTTATCGCTCGGGGCTGTATATCTCGCCGCTGGCGCCGCTGCTGCTGGGATTGCTGACCGGTATCGCGACGATGCTGATGGGCATCGGCGGCGGCTTTATGATGGTTCCCGCCATGCTCTATATTCTGGGGATGAGCGCCAACGTCGTGGTCGGCACCAGCCTGTTCCAGATCCTGTTCGTGACCATGGCGACGACGATGATGCATGCGCTGACCACCAAGGCGGTGGATCTGGTGCTGGCAGTGCTGCTGCTGATCGGATCGGTATCGGGCGCCCAGATTGGCGCCCAGCTTGCCCAAAAGGCCAGCCCGGTGCGGCTGCGCTTGCTGCTGGCGGTGATCGTGCTGCTGGTCGCGGCGCGGATGGCGCTGGGGTTGACGTATCACCCTGACGAACTGTTCACGGTAAACCCGTTGTGACGGGATGTTCGTGAGATTTTGGCTGGCGCTGCTGGCGCTGCTCATGTTGACTGGCGCTCGCGATCCGATCCTGGTGCCCGATGTCTCGCAGCACGACGTTGAAATCCGTCACGATTTCAACGGCACTTCGTTGCTGTTGTTCGGGGCGATCCTGTCGCCAGACGGCACGCGCGCCGGGCAAGACTACGACATCGTCGTCGTGCTGGAGGGACCGGCGCGGCCGATCGTGCTGCGCCAGAAAAGCCGCGTCGCCGGCGTCTGGATCAATGCCGACAGCGCCATTTTTCGCTCGGTGCCCAGCTTTTATGCGGTGGCCTCGTCGCGGCCGCTCAAGGACATCGTCGACGAGCGCACGGCGGATATTTACGAATTGGGGTTGGACGCGCTGCAATTGTCGCCGTCGGACAGCATCGATCCCGCCGCCCAAGAACGATTTTCAACCGGGCTGGTCGATCTGATGAAGCGAGGTGGGCTTTATAGCCAAAACCAGCACGCGGTGACCGTGACCGGCCAAGTGCTGTATCAGGCGCATATCTACCTGCCGTCCAGCGTCCAGACCGGCAGCTATACCGCTGAAACCTTTGCGATCAGTCATGGCCGGGTGGTGGCCTCGGCCATCAGCCGGGTCGAAGTACGCAAGCTGGGGCTAGATCTGGCTATCGCCGATTTCGCGCAGCACAGCGCGTTTCTGTATGGCCTGCTGGCGGTAACGATCTCGGTTGCCATGGGCTGGGTCGCGGGGCGTTTTTTCGCGCTGACTTAGGCTTCTTCCGTTCAGGGAAGGGAAAAGTCGAGCCGATGAAGCGTCGAGGTTATGCCCAAGGCCACATTGAAAAATCGCCTTGCCAAATCGATCGGACGCATCGCCAGCAATTCGCCAAGCGCGAACAACGCCGGTCACTATTCGGTCAGCGGCATCCTGTCGCACATCGCCGGGAAAGGCTGAAAATATGGCATTATGCTTGGCCTGATTACCTGTCGCCCGGCCTCAGCCGACCCTTCGTTCATTGCGCTGTGGCAAAAGCGCGGCGGCAAAGCGGAAATGGTGACGCACACAGCCCGACGTTGACGCGCGTGCGGGCGGCAGGATCACCAGTTAAACGGTCACTCCGCACACGGCTGCAGCGATGCCGTAGATCAGGGGCCGGATCACTGGTACACTGGCAATAATTGTTGAGTAGGGGGACCATGATGCGTTGCGGGCAACGGGCTAAAACGGGATTCGGTTCATTGCCGGGCGCAGCCTTGATCTTTGCCGCATCGCTGACTTCGGGTTGTGTGTCGATGCGACCGACAATGACGAATTTTTCAATAGATTATAACCGGGTTATCGCAGACACCCGCAACCGCATGATCCTGCTGAATATCGTGCGCTCCGCCTATCGCGAGCCAACCTATTACACCGCCTTCTCGCAAATCGAGGGCAGCCTCAATATGCAGGCCTCGGTCAGTGGCCAGATTGCCAATCTCGCCGGCGGCGATGCTACGGCTTTCACGCCAACGGTCAGCGGCACGTTCACCAACGCCCCGACGTTTACCATCGTGCCCTTGAACAGCGAGGAGTTTGCCAAGGGTATGCTTCAGCCGATCGATGCCGACACCATCCGGCTGTTCCTGTCACAAGGTTGGCGCCAGCAGTTCCTGGCGCCGCTGCTGGTGCAAAAAGTCGAATGTATTTACGATGACCGGGTCGTCGCTGAGATAAATAACGAGCCTGCCAGCTCGGGTGGCCAGGTACAGCCGAAGGATTTCGCCGCGATCCGATTTTATTCCGGCAAGGCTGAAGCCAATACCGAATACCGGTTAACCGTCGAATCATCGGAGGTGTTGAAGCAAATCACCGGCGGTGCCCTCGACAAGTTCGACCTCAAGCTGGGTCCGGTGCCCGCTGACCAGACCTTGGCTGCGGTTACGATCAGTGCGCAGGGTGGGCCGCAGCTCGCGGCGCTGGTCCCCGATCCGTTCCGGAACGAGTGCCGGGCACGGTTCAAGGCTGCCGTGGACAAGCAACCGGAACTGGCGCGGCGGGTCGCGCTCAGCGCGATCGATGTTGCCAGTCTTGCCGTGCGCGAGCGGGTGTCTGCCGGAGGCGGTGGCGCGGCGTCTGGCCCCAGGCAAATTGCCCTGAATGTGGTGTTTCGCTCGCCCGACGGCATCGTCTATTTCCTTGGTGAGCGCCTGCGTGCGAAGCTTGAAAGCGGGACGCGGGCCGCCGGTGCCGACGGCGACACATTGTTCGACGTCGAACGCAACGCATCTGGCCCCGTGGCGGTTGCTGTCGCGCATCGCGGACAGCGGTGGTCTATTCCGGCGCTGGAGATTGAACCGCACTCGCAGCCGGGCTTGATCAGGGCCCCGGTCGATCGTTCGCTGGAGGTAATGGCACTGCTTAACCAATTGATTTCGGTGCAGACCAGTCTCAAGGAATTTTCACGGGCACCGGCATCGGTTCGAGTCCGCTAGCGTGATGTCCAGCCAGATGGCTTTATCTGGCGCCTCGGAAATCACGGTAAAACAATCTTGCCGCGATGTTCGTCAGGGACACGTCACGTCCCTCTGGTGTCGCCATGCAAATGGATATGCAAGCGGTCGGACAGCCTGAATCCGGATGCTGAACAGATATCGCCCAGCCAGATGGAGCGCGCACGCAACGTCGCGCTGTCGCGGCCTTCGGGCATCAGCAGGATGCGCGTCGGGGGAATGGCGTATGCTTTGGCCAATGCGTGCACTTCGTCGAGATCGGCGGGCGTGGCGATGACAAATTTGAAGACAGCGCGCGCGTCGGCGACAAAATGTGCCAGCGCCTCGGGGACAAGCGCCAAATCGCGCGGATTGCCCGAATGGGACAGCTTGGGGCTGACATTGTATTGATCGATCAGCGTATCGAGCGCGGGTGTCGGCACCACGGTGCCGTTGGTTTCCACCTCGATTTGCATCCGAAGCGTTTGGGCAGGCAGACACGCGATCATCCGGGCCAGCGCTGCGCCTTGCAACAGCGGTTCGCCGCCGGTGATCACCAGCCGCGCCTTGCCCAGCGCCGCGATCCGCGCCGCGACGTCTGCCTCGGGCAATGTCACCTGGTTGGCGGCGCGGTCGAAGGCGATGTCGTCGCGGTGCGGTCGGTTATCGCCGGCAAAGCGCCAGGTATAAGCGGTATCGCACCACACGCAGGCCAGATTGCAGCGTGACAGGCGCACAAATGCACATGGCCAGCCCGCCGAAGGGCCTTCCCCCTGCAACGCGGCGAAGATTTCCGGTTCGCCGGGGGTCACCGTGGCTAGGGTGAGGGGCACCTAGCCCAGCCGCGCCAAAGCCGCGGCCAACCGCTCGGCCTCGGCGGCGTGAGCGGCGTGGTCGGCGCGGGCCTTTTCGACCGCTTCGGGCTTGGCCTTTTCGACGAAGGCCGGGTTGCCCAGCCGCCCTTGCAGCGATTTCGCTTCCTTGGTCGAGGTTTCGAACGCCTTGGTCAGGCGGACTTTCTCGGCCGCAATATCGATGATGCCCTCAAGATGAAGCATATAAGTCACGTCATCGACAACAACCTGAAAATAATTGGTACCTTCGAAAACCGTATTGATCAGCACCTGCAGATCGATCCGCGCCAGTTTCCTGAGCGCGCCCCCACTGCGGTCGAGCATCGCGTGAAACGCATCGTCGCCGCCAACGATTGCGCCTTGCATCGTGACTCCCGGCGGGACGTTTAATTCTGTTCGCGCACTGCGAATGGCACTGACGACCTTTATCAGCCACTCAACCTCGGCCTTGGCGCTGGCGTGCACCACAGCCCGCGGCTCGGGCCAGTGCGCCACGATCAGCTCATTGTCCCGCTCGCCAAGGCTGCTCCACAATTCCTCGGTCACGAAGGGCATGATCGGGTGCAGCATCACCAGAATCTGGTCGAGCACCCAGCCAGCGACGACTTTGGTTTCCGCGTCAAACTGGCCTTTGATCAGCTCGATATACCAGTCGCAGAACTGGTCCCAGACGAAGTGATAGATCGCGTTGGCGGCGGCGTCGAAGCGCAAATCGGCCATCGCCTTGTCCAGCTCGGCCAGCGTCTCCACAACTTCGCCGATGATCCACTGGTTCAACGCCAGCGTTGCGGTGGGCGCAGCAAGCGAGGTGCTCGCGCCGATGCCGTTCGACTGGCAGAACCGTGCGGCGTTCCACAGCTTGGTGGCGAAGTTGCGATAGCCTTCGACGCGGCGCTCATCCATCTTCACATCGCGGCCCTGGCTTTCCATCGCGGCCATGAAAAAGCGCAAGGCGTCCGCGCCGTATTTGTCGATCAACACCAGCGGATCGACGACATTGCCCTTGGATTTGGACATTTTCTGGCCATCGGCCGCGCGCACCAGCCCGTGCAGGTACAGCCGCCGCCACGGCACCTGACCGTTGTTGAAGTGCATCCCCTGCATCGCCATCCGCGCGCACCAGAAGAACAGGATGTCGAAGCCGGAGATGAGCAGGTCGTTGGGGTAATGGCGCGCGAGGAGGCTTTCTTCTAAGCTCCTCCCGCCTGCGGGAGGGGTTGGGTCGGGCCACCCCAGCGTGGCGAATGGCCACAGGGCGGAGGAGAACCAGGTGTCGAGGACGTCGGGGTCGCGTGTCAGCGATGCGTCGGCTCCAGCCAGCGCCTGTGCCGCTTCCTCATCCTCAGCGACGAAAATCCGACCAGAATTATCGAACCAGGCCGGTATTCGATGCCCCCACCACAACTGGCGGCTGACGCACCACGGCTGGATATTCTCCATCCAGTTGAACCAGGTCTTTTCCCAGCTCTTTGGGACGATCTCGATCCGCCCGTCGCGCACCGCCTGCATCGGTGCCTTGGCCAGTTCCGCTGCGTTCACATACCATTGGTCGGTCAGCCACGGTTCGACCACGACGCCGCCGCGATCGCCGAAGGGGGTCTGGATCACGCGATCCTCGGCCTCTTTCAGCGCCACTTCGCCATCCTTGGCTGTGAACTCGTGCAACACCAGATGGCCCGACGCCTGCAGTTCGGCGACGACCAATTCGCGCACGCCGTCCACGCCATCCTTGCGAAAGCGATGCAGGCCGATGAAACGATCCGGGATCAACCCATCGTCGACCTGCACGACATTGGCCTCGGCATCGAACATGTTGAGCATCGCGGCAGGCGCAAAGCCCGCGCGCTTGCCCACCTCAAAGTCGTTGAAATCATGCCCCGGCGTAATTTTCACCGCGCCGCTGCCCAGCGCCGGGTCGGCGTGATCGTCGGCGACGATGCGAACGCGTCGCCCCGTGATCGGCAGCGTTACAAATGTCCCGATCACGCTTTGATAGCGCGGATCTTCGGCGTTCACCGCTACCGCCATGTCGGCCAGCATCGTCTCGGGCCGGGTGGTCGCGACGACGATATGATCCGCGCCGCTGTCCAGCCGCACGCCATCGGCCAGCGGATAGCGAAAGTGCCAGAAATGGCCCTTGATCTCCCGCGTCTCGACTTCCAGGTCGGAAATCGCGGTTTTGAGCTTGGGGTCCCAGTTGACCAGCCGTTTGTCGCGGTAAATCAGCCCCTGATTGTACAGGTCCACGAACACCTTCACCACTGCCGTGGTGAAATGCGGGTCCATGGTGAACTGCCCGTTGCCGTCAGCTGAATTCAGGCTCCAGTCCATCGAACAGCCCAGCCGTCGCAACTGGCCGGTGATCGTGCCGCCGCTTTCCTTTTTCCACTCCCACACCTTGGCAATGAAATCCTCGCGGCTGTAATTGGCGCGCTTGTCCTGCTTGGCCTCCAACTGGCGCTCGACCACCATCTGCGTGGCGATGCCGGCATGATCGGTGCCCACCACCCACAGCGCATCCTTGCCGCGCAGCCGTTCATAACGGATGACGATGTCCTGCAGCGTATTGTCCAGCGCGTGGCCGACGTGCAGGCTGCCGGTGACGTTGGGCGGCGGATTGACGATGGTAAAGGGCTGCGCGTCGGGCCGGTCGGGGCGGAACAGCCCGGCCTGTTCCCAATGGCGGTACCACTTCGCCTCGATCGCGGCAGGGTCGAAGGTCTTGTCCAGAACGGCTGGTGCGGCGATTGCAATGGTATCGGTCATGGTCCGGGCGCTTTGCCAGCCGGTTGCCGCATGCGCAAGCCGATCCGGGCCCTTGCCCGGCGCGGGGTTTTACCGCATGAGACTGAATATATGCGCGACCTGCCGGATTTCACTGCTGAAACCGACGCTCACGGGGCGGTGACGCTGGCGCTGACCGGCAGGCTGCTGGTTTCCCGTGTCGGCGCGCTCGATCACGCCTTGCGCGGTATATCGGAGAAGGTGGCGCGGATCGACCTGGCCGGGGTCACCGCCATCGACACCGTTGGCGCGTGGATCGTCTGGCGTCTGGCAGACCAGCATACCGCCGAAATCACCGGCGCCAGCCAACAGGCCGGGCGCCTGATCGATGCCGTCGGCGCTCCGCATCAGAACGCGCCGATCACCCGGCCCCGTCCGTCAACGATCATCCGCGTGACCGAAAGCACGGGCGCGCTGATCGTCGCATTGGGTCAGGGAACGCTCGGGGTCGTCGGCTTCATGGGCGCGATGCTGGTCAGTGGCTGGGATTGCATACGGCACCCAAGCCATTTCCGCATGACCGCGCTGGTGCGTCAGATGGAACTGGTCGGGGTCAATTCGCTGGCGATCATTGGCATGATGAGCTTTCTGGTCGGGATCGTCATCGCCCAGCAGGGCGCGGCGCAATTGCAGCAGTTCGGCGCCCAGATCTACACCGTCAATCTGACCGGCCGGCTGGCGATGCGCGAACTGGGCATATTGATGACGGCGATCATGGTCGCGGGCCGTTCGGGCAGTGCCTTTGCCGCGCAGATCGGCACGATGAAGCTGACCGAGGAAATCGATGCGATGCGCACCATCGGGGTCTCGCCGATGCAGGCGCTGGTGCTGCCACGGGTGCTGGCGGCGGTGCTGATGATGCCGCTGTTGGGCTTTTTCGCGGCACTGACGGCGATCATCGGTGGCGCGGTGATTTCATCGTTCACGCTGGGCATCCCCTTCATCACGTTTCTTCAGCGCATCCGCGATGTCGTGCCACTGACCGATCTGTGGGTCGGATTGATCAAGGGGCCGGTGTTTGGCCTGATCGTCGCGGTCACCGGCTGTTACCAGGGCATGCAGGTTTCCGGCAATTCAGAGGAAGTGGGGCTGCGGACGACGATGGCGGTGGTGCAGGCGATCTTTGCGGTGATCGTGCTCGATGCGTTTTTTGCGGTGTTTTTTACCAAGGTGGGTTGGTCATGAACGCGTCTTCGCCAGCAACCAACCGGGAAGAGCACGCCGACGACACTGCGCCCATTGTCATCGCCGGGTTGCGTACCGGATTTGGCGAACATGTCGTGCATGACGGGCTGGACCTGACCGTGCGGCGTGGCGAGATACTGGGCGTGGTCGGCGGTTCGGGCACCGGAAAATCGGTGCTGATGCGCGCGATTATCGGTTTGCAGGCGCCGCTGGCCGGGCGGATCGAGGTGTTCGGCCAGTCGATCGACGATGCCCATGCCGATAGCGAGATCGATATTCGTTCGCGCTGGGGCGTGTTGTTCCAGGGCGGCGCGCTGTTTTCCACGCTGACCGTTGCCGAGAATATTCAGGTGCCGCTCAAGGAATTCTACAAGGCAATCGGGCTTGAATTGCTGGACGAGATCGCCCGGTTCAAGGTCGCGCTATCGGGCCTGCCCGGACACGTCGCGGCGGCTTATCCATCGGAATTGTCCGGCGGCATGCGCAAGCGCGCCGGGCTGGCCCGCGCGCTGGCGCTCGATCCCGAACTGCTGTTCCTGGATGAACCCACTGCTGGGCTCGACCCGATCAGCGCCGCCGCCTTTGACAGGCTGATCGGCGAATTGCAGGGTACGCTGGGGCTTACCGTGTTTTTGATTACCCACGATCTCGATACACTTTATGCGATCTGCGACCGGGTGGCGGTGCTGGCAGACAAAAAAGTAATCGCGGTGGGCACTATTGCAGAGCTGATGGAAAGCAAACATCCCTGGATTCAGGAGTATTTCAACGGTCCGCGCGGGCGGGCGGCGCACGCCAGCGCGCAGGTTACCAATGCTTGAGCCCGCGTGCCGCCTGAACGGAGCCAAGGCATGATGCGCAGGCATCTTGGCGCCCTGGATAAGACCATAGACAAGCCTATGGCCGGAAAGGCATAGATACGGCGATGGAAACGCGGGCAAATCATATCTGGGTAGGGGTTGTCGCGCTGGCGCTGCTCGCGCTGCTGGCCGGGTTTTTTCTGTGGCTCGCCCATCTTGGCGAGGGCAAGAAGCGGCCATTCGACATCCTGTTTCACCAGTCGGTCGATGGCTTGTCGAATGGCACTACGGTATCCTATGCTGGCGTCCCTGCCGGGCAGATCACCGCCATCGAGGTGTGGAAGGACGATCCCGGCTTTGTGCGCGTACGGGTCAACATCAATCCCGACATCCCGATCCTGCTGGGCACTACCGCGAGCATCCAGGGCAGCTTCACCGGCGTTTCGACCATATTGTTGAATGGCGGGAAAAAGGGCGCCCCCCCGATCGCCGCGCCGGGGCCGGGGCCTGACAATGTGCCGTTGATTCCGACCAAGACCAGCGGGCTGGGCGCCCTGCTGAGCAACGCGCCGCTGCTGATGGAGCGACTGACGACGTTGACCGAAAAGCTGACGCTGTTGCTGTCCGACGATAACCGCACCTCGATGCAGCATATCCTGCATAACACCGAGACTTTTACCGGCGCGATGGCTGCAGGGGCGCCGCAGGTAAAGCAGACGCTGGCCCGCCTGCAGGACACGCTGGCACAGGCCAGTGCCACGCTCACCGATTTCCAGAAAGTGGCCGCAACCGCCAATCGCGAACTCGATCCCGATGCTGATTCGCTGGCGCACCAGATGAAGGATACGCTGACCGCCGCGCATCAGGCCGCCGAGGCGCTGCGTGATGCAGTGGGCGATGTCCGCCCGGCGACGCGGCAATTGTCGCAAAGCACGCTGCCCGTTGCCGAGGACGCGATCCGCGATCTGCGTGCTACCACCCAGTCGTTGCGCGGCCTGACCGAAAAGATCCAGAACGGTGGTGCGGGCGCAATGCTGGGCGGCTCGAAATTGCCCGATTACAAGCCATGAACGGCCGATCACGAAAAAGGGGAACGCAATAGTGGGCAGCGCGCGCGGGAAAAAGGCGGTACTGACGATGGCTCTGCCACTGGCGTTGGCGAGTTGCATCAGCGTCGGCATCGGGGGCAATGGCAAGCCGCTGCCCAGCCTGATCAGCCTGACGCCGACGGCGCAGGCCCCAGCGGGACAATCGCTCAGCTCGAAATCTGCCGATGCCGTGGTGGTGCTGCCGCCCGAGGTCGATCGGACGCTCGACACCACCCGCGTGCCCGTGCAGATCGACGACAGCGCCGTCGCTTATCTGACTGGTGCGGCCTGGGTCGATCAGCCTGCGCATTTGTTTCAGGCACTGCTGGTCGAAACGATCCGGGCGCGGGGCAAGCGGTTGGTGCTCGACGAAAATCTGCCGCAAGGGCTGATTCATCTGTCGGGCCGGCTGGCGGCGATGGGTTTTGATGCGCGCAGCCACGCGGTGACGGTGCGCTTTGACGCGCTACGCGTCGACCGCGATGGCGTGACCGTCTCGCGGCGTTTTGAAGCAGTGGAAAAAAATATCGCTCCGGTCGCCAGCGCGATTGCCCCCGCGCTCAATGCCGCCGCCAATGATGTGGCGGGGCAAGTGGCGGATTGGGTGGACCAATAACCAAACAATAACGGGCATTTAACTCCGCGTAGTCGCGCCGCTCGGCTCCCCTTCCGCAAGCGGGAGGGGAACAGGTTTACCCCTGCTTTACCAGCCGGACCATCTGCGCGGCGGCGGCAAATGTAACGCCGCGCTGGGCCTGCCGGGTCATCGCTTCCTCATCGTGACCCCATAGTTCGGCCTGCCATTCTTCCTCGACATGCGCGGCGGCCCATAGCGCGGAAATGTCGGCATCGGGATCCAGTGCGGCCAGGCCCAGCACCAGCGATGCCGCCAGGCTGGTCAGCGTGTGCAGCGCGGCCAGCGTGAAATCGTCCTGCGCGGCCACGACCACTGCCAGCCGCGCCAGCGTCTCCGCAGGTTGCGGGCGGTGAATGATGCCGCAGATACGCACGAAATGGATATCCCAGCGGCGTTCGGCGGCGGTCAGCAGCGGTTCCCAGTGCTGCTGCTGGTGCGCCCACAGCGCCTCGTCCGGGTCCCCGCTATAACACAGGGTGTCGCTTTGCGCGAAGGCCAGGATCGCGCGTTGCACCTCGTCGCGGCCCGTTGCCACCACGTCAATCGCGTAATCGGCCATGTCGCGCAGCACGAAACGGGCGGGATCGATCGTCTCGCCCTGCTGCGCCCACTCCGCTGCCAGCGCATCGGCAAGTGCGGTGGTGGGGACGATCTGCGGGCGCTGCCCCGCCGTCTTGATCGGGCGCCCGTCCAGCGTGACGCGCCAGCCGGCGCCGTGGCAGTCGCTGGCAACCTCGCGGTAAAAGCGCTTCATCAGTTGCGGCTTTTCCATTTGCGCGCGAGCAGTGCGGGCAGCAACAGCGATTCGATCACGCCGAACACCGCCAGGCCAAGACCGAGTTGCGGAGGCAGATGAATCTTGCCCGCCATGATCGCGGCACCGAACAGCGCAAAGGCAACGCCGCTGAGCCGCATGAATTGCAGGATCATGAACCCCAGCTTCGCCCCATCCTTGTCGACAGTAGCGACTTTGTTCGCATTAGCGTCGTCGTTCATATCAGCCATTGTTCCAGATCTTTCGGGGTTTGCGCGACCGCCTCGGCGCCCGCTTCGTGCAATTCGCTGGCTTCGTGATAGCCCCAGGCCACGCCCAGCGCGCGCACGCCACCGGCGCGCGCCATGGCCATGTCAAAGCTGGTGTCGCCGATCATCACCGCATGTTCCGGCTGCGCCATGACCTCTGCCAGCGCCGCGTCGAGCATCGCGGGGTGCGGTTTGCTTGGGTGGTGGTCGGCGGTTTGCAGCGTGGAGAAATGGTCGGTCAGCCCGTGCACCGCCAAACAATGATCCAGGCCGCGCGCGCTTTTGCCGGTGGCGACACCCAGCAGCCAGCCGGCCCCACGCAAGCGACCGAGCAGTGCCGCAATACCGGGAAACAGCGGCTCGCTGAGTTCACCAGCCTCGCGCGCGCCACGAAAGGCGGATTTGTAGGCAGCGGTGACGGCGGCGTACATCGCCTCGTCATGATCGGGCAGCAGTTGGCGGATCGCTGGCAGCAGGTTGAGCCCGACGATACGCCGCACTTGGCCATGATCCGGCGGCAACAGGCCCAGGCTGGCAAAGGCGCGCTCCATTGCCGTACAGATGCTGGCCTGGCCATCGACCAGTGTGCCGTCGCAATCGAACACAGCGAGTTTTACCGGGATCACGCAGTTTCTCGATCAGCGCTTGCGCGGGCCAGCCCCGGCCGGGGCTTTCGGGCCAGCCCCTGACGGTGGGCGGCCTGCGGGCCGGGCGGGGGGTTTGGTTCCCGGTGTCTTTGCCGCAGTTCGGGCCAGGGGCTTGGCTCCGGGCGCCTTTGCCGGGGGCCGGCTGGCGGCCTTGCCGGCCGGGCGCACGGCACTGGTGCGCGGGGTCTTGGGTGGCGCGAATTTGTCCGCGCCACGACCGTCGGCCCCGCGCGCTTCGGCCGTGGTCGCGCTGCCGCGCCCGCGTCGTTCGCCGCGCCGCTCCTTGCGGTATTGCTTGGCATGGGCCTTGGCGGCGGCCTTCTTTTCGACCTTGCCCGGCGGGGGCGGCGCTTCGGGCAAGGCGAAGCCCAGCGCCGGGTCGAAGCCCAATTGCGCCATGCTCGCCGCAAAGTGATCGGGCAAGTCGGCGGTGACGTCCAGATCCTCGCCACTGGGCATCCCGATTATCAGGCGCCGCGCGTGCAAGTGCATCTTGCGGCTGATGCTGCCGGTCAGGAATGCTTCAGGGCCGCCGTATTTGCCATCGCCGACGATGGGATGGCCGATCGCGGCCATATGCACGCGCAATTGGTGCGTGCGGCCGGTCAACGGCTGCAATTCGACCCAGGCGGCGTGATTGCCGGCAAATTCCAACACGCGATAGCGGGTGCGGGCGGCTTGGCCATGCTCGCCTTCCTCGACCATCATTTTTTCGCCGCCGCTGCCCGGCTGCTTGCCCAGCGGCAGATCGATGAAGCCTTCCTCGATGCTCGGCACGCCGACAATCAGCGCCCAATAGATCTTGCGCGCGGCGCGAGTGGCAAAGCGCTTGGCGAACCACGCTGCGCTGCCCGGCGTGCGCGCGATCAGCAGTACGCCGCTGGTGTCCTTGTCGAGCCGGTGAACCAGGCGCGGGCGCGGCTCGGCGCCATGCGCATAGGCGTCAAGCAGCCCGTCGACATGCTCATAGGTGCCGGTGCCGCCTTGCGTGGCCAGGCCCGGCGGCTTGTTGATGACCAGCGCGGCCGCGGTCTTGTGGATCAGCATGGCGTCGGCTTTCGCCAGCTGTTCTTCGCTGAGTTCGGGACGCGGACGGAGCGCGCGCCCGGCACCGCCGCTGCCCGGTTTTTCAAGGCCGCCCGGCGGCACGCGCAACACTTGCCCGGTAACCAGCCGGTCGGCAGGGTCGGCGCGCTTGCCATCGACGCGGATTTGCCCGGTGCGGGCCCAGCGCGAAATCATGGCAAAGCCGATCAGCGGCAAATGGCGCTTGAACCAGCGGTCAAGCCGCACACCGTCATCATCGGCCTGGACGGTAAATTGGCGAACGCCATTATCGGCGCTAGCCAGGGGGAGGGCGTTGTCTGCGAGTTTGGCGACAGGCTTTGATATAGTAGTCATGCCAGTGCCCGTATCAGGAAGAGCCCCGCAAACAGAGCGGTAAATCCGGCGACCAGCGAAACGCCGACATAAAGCGCCGCCATGGCGAGGTTCCCGCGCTGCACAAACAGCGCGAATTCCAGCGCGAAAGATGAAAAAGTGGTGTAGCCGCCAAGCAGCCCGACCCCCAGCAACAGTCGCCAGGTTTCGGCGCCGCTGCCGTGTCGGGCCAGCCAGCCAATCAGCAGCCCCATGCAAAAACTGCCCACGACGTTGGCGGTCAGCGTGGCCCAGGGGAAATTTGTCATAGCGACAGGCCCGATCACGACGAGCCATATCCGCCCGGTCATCAGCCGCAGCCACGAACCAACCCCGCCGCCGGCCAGCACCAGCAGCGAGGCGTTTGTTAAGGTGGGGGGAATGTCCATACCCCACCATAGCGCCGCGCACGCAGTTCAGGCAAATTTGCGCCAGCGGGCCGGCGCACCCCGGCAATGATCTCAATTTGCCATGCGATCAGCATCCTGCCGCGCTTGCCTTTGCCGTTGGGCTCTGGTAGCCGCGCCCAACTTTGGATCGACTCTGATGGAGTCGGTGCCGTTTTCGTTTAATTATTAAAGGACGCTCTCCGCGCGGCTGTGGGGTTCTGGCCTTTGTGTTGTGAGGTGTGTCGGTTTATGCAAATTCTCGTCCGCGACAATAATGTCGATCAGGCTCTGCGCGCGCTTAAGAAGAAGCTGCAGCGCGAGGGCGTGTACCGCGAGATGAAGTTGCGCCGTCACTACGAGAAGCCATCGGAAAAGCGCGCTCGTGAAAAGGCCGCCGCTGTTCGGCGCGCTCGGAAGCTGGAGCGCAAGCGTCTGGAACGCGACGGCGGGAAATAGAGCGCTTTTGACGCTGCCGGGGCTTGCTCCTGCTGTCGGCTTGAGCCAAGAGGGCGCGGATTAATTCCCGCGCCCTTTTGCTGCGCGCATGCTTTGCCGGTAAAGCAATTTTCAAGGACGATGCGATGACCGAGATCACCCGTGTGCCGTTGCAGCCGATTGCCAAGGGTGCGCTCGTCAAGCTCTGGCTGGGCGTGATCGTCGCGCTGCTGGTGGCGTTCGGAGTCGCCCATGCCACGCGCATCGTCCAGTTCAGCGCCGTCAAGGTTACGGCGATCAAGGACGGATCCGGCCCGTCGCCAACCATCCATGACGTGGCCTTGATCACTTACGTTGCGAAGCTGGTTAACGGCAAAACGTTCGATCATGGTGAACGTACGCCGATGCCGCTCGAAGGAACAATTCCCGGCTTTGCCCAGGGGCTCCAGAAGATGAAGGTGGGCGGCACATACCGGCTCGAAATCCCGGCGGCTCTGGCTTACGGTGCCGAGGCCAAGCGCGATGCCACCGGCCAGGAAGTGATCCCGGCGAACAGCGATCTCATTTTCGAAGTGCAATTATTTAACTTTATGCCGCAGCAGCGGTTCCAGCAACTGATGATGGCCGAGCAGATGCGCCAGATGCAGGCCGGCAAGGGCGGCGCGGCTGGCGGGCCGGGCGGGGCCGTTCCCGAGGGCATGCCAGCGCAATAACCGCGCCCGGCCATTCGCATT
>JAYUBN010000050.1:0-2137 GCA_043740855.1 Sphingomonadales bacterium
ACCATGGTCCAGCCGGGTTGGTAGTCATGGGTATCGCGTGGCTCGATAATCGCGATCGACAGGCCGGGCTGGCGCTTCAGCAACGATGCGGTCACCGCCGACCCGGCAGCCCCGCCGCCGATGACAACGACATCGAATAAACCTGCCGATGCGGCCTGGTCGGTCATTTGTTATTCCCCCTGGTTCGGTGCGGGCGTCAGAGTCGGTTCAATGGCAGCTTGAAGAAACGTTTACCATGGGCGTCGGGTTCCGGCATTTCGCCGGCGCGGATGTTGACCTGCAGCGACGGCAGAATCAACGTTGGCATGCCGAGGGTGGCGTCGCGCGCGGTGCGCATGGCGACAAACTGGTCTTCGCTGATGCCGTCGCGGACATGGATATTGCCGGCGCGTTGGGCGGCGACGGTGCTTTCCCACGCCGGCGCGCGGCCGCCAGGGCCATAGTCATGCGCAGTGAATACCCGCGTGGTCGGTGGCAGATCGAGGATATGGCGGATCGAGCGGAACAGCGTGCGGGCATCGCCGCCGGGGAAGTCACAACGGGCGCTGCCAGCATCGGGCATGAACAGCGTATCGCCCACAAAGGCCGCGTCTTCGACGACGTAGGTCATGCAGGCGGGCGTGTGGCCCGGCGTGTGCAAAGCCCGCGCGCGCAGGCTGCCGATGGCAAATTCCTCACCGTCGGCGAACAGATGATCGAACTGGCGGCCATCGGCCGGGAAGCCATCGAGATCAAAAATCTCCGCGAACACTTTTTGCACCGGGGTGATCTGGTTGCCGATCGCGACCCGGCCGCCAATGCGCGGCTTGAGCCAGGCGGCGCCGGACAGATGGTCCGCATGGACATGGGTTTCGAGCAGCCACTGGCAGGTCAGGCCGCGATCCTTCACCAACGCCAATAATTTCTCGGCGCCAACCGTGGTGGTGCGCGCCGCCCGTGGGTCATAATCCAGCACGCTGTCGATCACCGCGCAGCAGGACGTTGCCGGGTCGATCACGACGTAGGTGATCGTGCCAGTTTCCGGATCATGCTGGGCGACGATTTCCACGCGGCGATGCCTCCGAACCAGTTGACACATTCTGTAGTCAGAATATGAAAGAGTCAAGCGAAACGCATCGCCGGGAGCCAGATCATGACCCATTTCACCCAAGTGGCCTCGCTGTTGGGCGGCGCCTTGATCGGGCTTGCGACAGCATGGCTATGGCTCACCGTCGGCCGGATCGCCGGGATCAGCGGGGTCATCGGTGCCGCGACAAGCGCCGAGATCGACTGGCGCATTCCGTTCGTCCTGGGGCTGATCGCGGCCCCGATGCTGCTGGCCGGAAGCGGCTGGCACATCGAATGGCAGACGCCACCGATCGGCTGGGGACTGTTAATCGTTGGTGGCATATTGGTCGGGTTCGGCACAAGGCTTGGCTCGGGCTGCACCAGCGGACATGGCGTATGCGGCATTGCGCTTCTGTCGCCGCGGTCGATCGCGGCGACGCTGGTGTTCATGGCGGCGGCGGCGATCGTGGTCTTTGTGCAGCGCCATCTCGGGCTGGGGGGCATATGATGCGCGCGCTGGCGGGGCTGATCGGCGGGCTGATTTTTGGGGCCGGGCTGGCGATATCGGGGATGATCAATCCGCTGAAAGTGCTTGGGTTTCTGGATGTTGCCGGGGACTGGGACCCGAGCCTGGCGTTTGTCATGGGCGGCGCGATCCCGGTCGCGGCGATCGGCTTTGCGATCGGACGCCGACATCGGGCGCCGCTCCTGTCGCCGGCGTTCATTGGGCCGGCGAAGCTTGATCTTGACGCCAGGCTCCTCGGCGGCGCGGCGTTGTTTGGCGTTGGCTGGGGCCTGACCGGCTATTGCCCTGGCCCGGCGATTGCCGCGATCGGGCATGGCGCACCGGCGACTTTGGTGTTTGTCGCCGCTATGCTCGGCGGCATGGGCGCCTATCGCCTCTTGATGCGCGCGGGCTGATGGGCCTATCGCAGAGGAACACGCCAACCGCGAAGGCCGACGATGACACCCGAGGAATTCCGCCGCTACGGGCATGAGCTGATCGACTGGCTCGCCGATCATCATGCGGGCCGCGACAGCCTGCCGGTGCAGGCCATCACCCAGCCGGGCGAAATCCGCGCGCAACTGC
>JAYUBN010000051.1:0-7151 GCA_043740855.1 Sphingomonadales bacterium
GACTGGATCAGGCATGATCTGGCCGGCAAGGATGCCGCGCTGCGCATGCGTGCGGAGGAAGCATTGGCGGCGATGATGATGGATGTTGTGGAGCGGGCATCAGGCGACAAGGGCTGAAGGAATTATGTTCTTTCGTTTCCTGTACGATCAGCTTGGTCTCAATACATTCCAAGCGGGCAGCAAGGTCGTCATGGCCTCTTTTGATTTTGCCCGCCGCGCGTCCTCATCGCTCAGCCCGCGCTGGGCAGAGAGGATTTACAGCCCTTTGTCGTAAATCACATATTCTTTGTTGATCTTGCTGTGAATCTCCCGGGCGATGGAGTTCATGCCCTGGTTGTCGTCGAGAACCCAGCCAAACTCGGCGCGTTTGCCGCCATAATTCTCCGCGCTGGCGCGGCGGACATCTTCGACCATGATGAAGGCGAGTTGGCTGGCCAGTCGCGAGGCCTGCAGGCTTTTGCGCACGCCCATCAACGGGACGCGGACGTCGGCGGGTTTGGTCCGGAACAGCCACAGCGCAAGCTTGATCCAACCGAGCGGCGAAGGCTTGCCGTTCTTGCCGCAAGCGCGTTTCTGTACCTGGTTGAGATCGGGCAGCGTCATCATGAAGGCTACCGGCACGCCATCGAGTTCGGCAATGCGCACCAGGTCCGACTTTACCAGGGGCTTGAGCTTTCTGGCCGTATAGGCGACTTCGCTGTCGGTGATCGGCACGAAGCCCCAATTGTCGCGCCATGCGTCATTGAGGATGTCCAGGATGATCGCCGCCTCCTGGTCGAACTTTTTCAAATCGACGCCGCGTATCTTGATCCGACTATTGCGCAGGCCCGATGCAATGATGCGCTGGATCAGCGGGGGGAAGGGCTCGGTGACGTCGAGGTCGTAAGTGTATAGCGTCTTGGCCGGTCGATAGCCGCGCGCCTCGATCCACGGCTGGTATTTGGGCGAATGATGGCCCATCATCACCATTGGCGGATGGTCATGTCCCTTGATCAGCAGCCCCGGCTCTTCCCAGACCGACAGCGTCATCGGCGCCATCGCCCGCGTCATGCCTTCGCTGCGCAACCAGTTTTCGGCAATGGCAATCAGTTCGGCGGCGATTGCCTCGTCATCAGCTTCCAGCGCGCCCCAATAGCCGCAGCCGGGACCCATTCCTTGCGCGGCGGGCTGTGTGAGCGCCAGCTCATCGATATGGGCAGCGATGCGGCCCACGACTTTTCGTGCGCCCCCCCCGGATGATGCGCGCGCCAGGAAAAGCTGGCAGCGCGCGTGTTCGAAATAGGGATTACCGCCGGGAGTGAATTTTTCCAGCTCTTCGGCGCGCAGCTGCGGCACGAAATTGGGGTCATTGGCATTGCTGGTATAAACGAAATCGACGAATTCGCCACGCTCGGCCTTGCTGGTCACCGGGGTGACGGTAAATTGAGGCATTCAGGGGCACTCCCAGGCCGATCGGATCACGGTATCGTCGCGAAAAAGTGGCTACCCTGCAGCAGGCTCTAACCGGTTTCGGTGCCTCCGGGCGCAGGCGCCTTGCCGGGCATGACGCGGCGGCGCGGGTGGCCGCTGGCGATCCCGCCGGATAGCTCTTTTACCCAAGGGTAATGCACGGCCACCGCTTCGCTATAGCCCAGATTGAAGACGGTTTCGCTGCGTTGCGGGCGCTCCCTCTTTTCGTAATAGGTGCCCAGGATCCGATCGAACGCATAATTGGTGATGCCAAAATTGCCATCTTCATCAAAATAATGATGCTCGTTGTGGCGTTGCTTTTGAAATTGCACCCACTTCCACTTTGGCTTGAACGACAAATGCTGAATGCAATGCATGAATTCGTAATAGCAGGTGGTGAGGATGCCGGCGGCAACGGCGGCGAACGCCCCGCCCCAATGACCATTCGCGCCGCCAATCAACCAGCCCAGCGGCGCCGTCGCCAGCAGGATTGTTGGCAGGGTGGTGTGCAGCGCGCCGAACAGAACTTCGAGGTGGTTGGGATCCTGATGGTGATCGTAATGGATGCGCTTCCAGGTCGAGGCCAGCGGCTTGATCCGGTACATCCATTGGCCATGCAGCACATATTGGTGAACCAGGTGCCAGACCAGTGGATATATCACCAGCGCCGCCAGCACCGCGCCTGCCGTGCGCAGCGGCGGGGCGGGCATCAGCACCCAGCCGACGATACTGGCGCCCGCCAATCCAAGATAGGCCATGATCGTGTAATGCTGGAAATAGGCGGAGATCAATTGGCGTAGCGTCATCCGGTCGAGATAATGCGAGCGTTTCCAGAAGGGCAGATCGCTCTCATCAGCGGCGGAGCCAGGCGATGACGGGGTAAGTCGAGACTGAAGCACGGGCAAAAATCCTGTGATGACGGCGCGCTATTAGCAGCACCGTGCGTCAAGAGCCATAACAGCGTATAGTACTACGGGCATTTTGCGGCCGGATTGGGGCAATGTCAGCGGTGTTGAGCGAATAGCTGGTTGCCCGCACGCAAAGCGATGACAAGACCTGCGGCTACTCCTCGGTCCGGATCAACACTGCTTCGCCCACCAGCAGAAACAGCAGGAATGGCGCCCAGGCTGCGATCAGCGGGGGATAGCCGCCGAAATTGCCGAGCGCCAAAGCCGCGTTGTCGATCACGAAATAGGCAAACCCCAACGCCATGCCGATAACGGCGCGGATCAGGAGGTGGCCCGATCGTGCGAGTCCGAATGCAGCCACGGCGCCGAGCAGCGGCATTAACACCGCCGAAAGCGGACCCGACAACTTGTGCCACCATCTGCCGTCCAGTTCGGCGGTGCGTCGGCCATTGGCGCGCAGCGTAGCGATCGAGTCGCCGAGCGCGAACAGGTTTTCACCATCGGCATCGACGGTGCTGATCTCCACCTGGGCGGGCGTTACGCCGCGTCCCACGATCAGCGGGGCAATCGGTTCGTTGACCAGGCTTTGCACATCGAAGCGGCGGGGTGCATCCAGACGCCATCCTCCTGCCAGAGTGTTCGTGTCACTATGGACATAGCTGGCATGCGGGCTGCGGAACTGTTCCAGGATCATGCCCCGGGCATTGCGGCGATACCAGGTTACGCCCGCCATCTGCATGGCGCGGCTGTTGCCGCTGACGCTGTCAGCCGCCAGAATGTCGGGGCCGTCACCGATATAGACGCCGCCGTGGATGCCCTCGCCCTGAGGCATGGCGCCATAGTCGGTGGACTGCCAGGCCTTCAGCTGCGCGCTGGCGTGGGTAACGACGCGCTCGTTAAAACCAAAACTGAACAACGCCACCAGTACCGCGGTCATCAGCATCGGCGCCAGAATCTGATGGGCGGACAAGCCGGCGGCGCGCATCGCGATCACCTCGCTGTTCTGGTTAAGCGGCCAGAAGGTCAGCAGCGTGGCCAGCAGCACCGAATAGGGTACGAATCGCGCCACCAGCTGCGGCACCCGCAGCAGCACATAGCTCCACAGTTGCGCCTCGCCATTGCCGGGATGTGCCAGGATCTTGCCGCTCTCGCCCAGCAGGTCAAGCAGTTGCAACACCATCACCAGCATGATCAGCACCGACACGATGCGACTGATGAACAGCCGCGCGAGGTACAAGGTCAAAGTACGCGAGGGGAAAAATTCCAGATGCATCGGTCAGCTGGCCCGGCTCGGACGTTTCATGGCAAGGCGGCGTGCGAGAGCCTGAAGCGATTTTCCCAGATTGGCGGAGATGGTTTCCAGCGCACCGATCGGCTGACCGCCCGGCACATAGGCAATGCGCCAATACATCCAGGCAATGATCGCAGTGAAGATCAAAAACGGCCCCCATAGCGCCAGCGCCGGATCGATCCGGCCCAGTTCAGCTACCGATTGACCGTATTCGTTGACCTTGTGATAGGCGACAACCATGATGATCGACACAAAGACCCCAAGCCCGGACGTCGACCGCTTCGGCGGGACAGCCAGCGCTACCGCGAGCAATGGCAGCAGCAGGATCATCACCACTTCGGCCAGCCGGTAATTGAGGCTGGCGCGCACGATCGCGCGGTTTTTGGCGGAGGAATGGCTGCTCCAGCCGATGCGCAGCAATTCGGGCAGGAAATATTCGCGCTCCAAGCCGCCGCGCTGACGGAATTTCTCCACCGCAGGCAAGTCGATTGGCAGGTCGTGCTGGGTAAAACGCAGAACGCGGGGACTGACCTTGGGCTCATCCTGGATTATCTGGCCGTCAGTCAGCCGCAAAATCACTGTATCCGGGTTTTCGCGTAGCGCCAGAAAGCGCCCCTGGTGAGCGGTGATTGAGAGGACTTCACCTTTCTTTCCGGCGATCCGCACGAAAATCCCTATCAATTCCCGGCCATCGTCCCGGCTTTGTTCGATGCGCAGCGCCAAGCGATCCTTCAGCGAATTGAATTCACCGACCTTGATCGAAGCTCCAAGCGCGCCGGTGCGCAGTTCAAATTCCATCCGCTCGTAATAATAGCGCGACAGCGGCTGGATATAACCGACGATGATGAGATTCAACGCGGCGAGGCCGATCGCCATCAGATAAGGCGTTCGCAACAGTCGGGTATAGCTCAAGCCTACAGCCCGCATCACGTCGAGTTCGCTGGAGGTGGCGAGCCGGCGGAACGCAATCAGGATACCGAGCATCAGTCCCAGCGGGATCGCGAGGCTGGCATATTCAGGCAGGAGATTGGCGAGCATGCTGAACACGACTGACACCGGGCCACCTTCGGTAGCGACGAAGTCAAATAGTTTCAGCATTTTGTCGAGCAGCAGCAACGACGCCGCGATCAGGAACACAGCCAGCATTGGCATCAGCACCTGCCGAAAGATATACCGGTCTGTGGCAGTGATGAATGGCACGGGTGAGGGGCGGCAGTCAGTCTGGATCGGACAAGTCCGATGGGGTTTCGCGCGATCACTGTAGGCCGCGCCTGATCAGAATATCATCCCGAAGCAAAATTCCGGACGGCAGACAGGCTTGGTACCTACCGCATTTGCTCTAGGCGGTCGCGCGGCGGTGGGCAAGCGGCAACTCTGGAAGCTTTGCGAGCGGCATCGCGGGCCAATCCTGCCCGCCATTCAAGTTTTTTCGAGGGTACATTGCAGCGGATGCTGGTTTTGTCGGGCAAGGTCCATCACCTGATTGACCTTGGTCTCGGCAATTTCATACGAAAAGACCCCGCAGACGCCTACGCCCCTTTGATGAACGTGCAGCATCACCCGTGTCGCTTGTTCCATGTCCATGTTGAAGAACCGCTTGAGACAAATGACGACGAATTCCATCGGCGTGTAATCGTCATTGAGCATCAGCACCTTGAACTGGCTTGGTTTTTTGGGCTTGGTACGAGTGCGGGTGGCAAGGCCGATCTGGTCCTGACGGTTCCCGTTTCCGTCCTTGCCGGCGCCCTGATCGCCGCCACCGTCATCATCGCTCTGG
This sequence comes from Sphingomonadales bacterium, assembly GCA_043740855.1. Classification (GTDB taxonomy): domain Bacteria; phylum Pseudomonadota; class Alphaproteobacteria; order Sphingomonadales; family Sphingomonadaceae; genus Novosphingobium. Next base: position 5,426 of record JAYUBN010000051.1, read on the forward strand.
TCCGCGCGAAACAAAGCGAGCCTTTTGGAAAGTCCGGCATTCGGCCGGGGGTGACCCGAGCATTCAGGAAAGGTTTTAGCGGTGAGCATAGCTCTGGAATATCGCAACAAGGGGGACGAAAACAAGCTTTGCTGAAAAAGACATGCAAACTTCCCGGCATCCGGATGACTGACCTGAGGCGCAGGCGAGCGATTACCGCAAGTTTGCAGCCAAAAATGGGCCAGGCAGCGCACTGCCTGACCCAATATTTGCCGCTCACGAGAAGAGCGTCTGCGGCGGTTTGGCGCAAAGACGACGGTCGCGAATTGCTTGCGCCGGACTAGAGTCTTTCGATCCAAGATGAACAGAAAGACGCTAGCGGTTCATTGTTTTATCGTGATTTCCGAGCCACCAGATAAAGCCATCTGACTCGAAATCACGCTAAGCCGCGAACGATCAGGCGGCGGTTTTCACTTTTTCCACTGCCAGGCTGACGCGGCTTGACAGCGGTGCAGCGGCGTCGCTGGCGAGCTTCAGAAATGCTTCGCTATGCTTGGTGCCATTGGCCATCAGGGCATCCATCTGCTTGCGCATCAGTTCGCTTTGCAGCTTGAAGAAGTCGGCCGGGGACTTCACGCCAGCAATGGTCTTGACCTCTGCGGTCAGCGCTTCGAACGCTTCACGGCTTTCAGCGACCATCGCGGTGGTCAATTCCTGCAGGCCCGAGGCCAGGATCTTGGTCGATTCGACCAACGCTTCGACATTGCCCTTGGCGAACTCACTGGCGTCGCCCATTGCAACGGTGCTTTTTTCATAGGCGGCCTTGGCCTTGTCCTGCGCGTCCGAGAAAGCGGTCTTGAAAGCAGCAGCGAAATCGAATGTCGGGGTTGTCATAGCAAAAGTCTCCTGGAAAAAACTGGGTTTAGCGACAGCAGCAGGCTTGATGAAAGAGGGGGGGGTGGGCTTGGTCCGGGTCGCCGGAAAGGCGGGGATGGCTCTGCCCTTGACCTGCGCCTGAACCGCAGGCTTGATCGGCGTCGGGGCATAAGGGGTTTTGGCAGCAACTGAATGTTTGGCCGCCACCGCACCGGATTTGGCGAGTTCTGCGACAGCGGACACCGCCGGCGTGCTGGCAACGGGTTGAACCTTGATCGCCGTGGCTGTGATCGGCACCGCCTTTTTTTCAATCCGTCCGACCGACGTTGCCGGGATCGAACTAACTGGTCCGGTGAGCTTCACAGTCGGTGCAGCTACCTGGGCCAGTTTGGGCGGGGCGGCTTTGACAGGTGCCGGTTGGGGCAGGGTTGGCTTAAGCGCTGTTGGCAAGCTGGCGACCGGCAGCGCGGGCGCCTTCACAGCAGGGGCAGGGGCGGCATGCGACTCAACAGCGGGGGTCGAGTCGCTGGTCGGTAAGTTATCGGCCATCATATCGTTCCCTTGCGTCGCGCGAACTTTCACGCCTTGCTGCAGCGCACAACTAGGCAAAATCGAGGCGCAGTCAAGAAAATTGTGCAGCGCAGCAAAAAATTGTGCGATGCAACATTACTTTTTTACCAGGCATGGCCAGAGCTGCGGCCGTTGCAGCCCAAACGTCGGGGATAATCGCTCATCTGTTGTCGGATAAAGCTACGCAGGCGAAACAGGGCGCAAAAAATTACGGCGTCATGACATAGCGGCCCGGAGCATCCTCGATCGCCGTGTCGCCGGGGCCGCCCGGGGCGCGCTTGCCCTTGGCCTCAACCTGTGT
>JAYUBN010000052.1:0-7133 GCA_043740855.1 Sphingomonadales bacterium
ATGATCTTTGTCCTAGGTTATGTGCTGGCTTCGCTGCCCATGGGGCTGATCCTGATGGCCTGTATCGCCGGGCTGGGGCCGCAACTTGGTTCAGCCATCGGCATTACCATCGATCTGGTGGCCATACTGCTGATGGTTACCCGGCTCTCGCTGACTTTGCCGGTAATCGTGATCGAGGGGTTGCACCGCCCGATCGCGGCATTGCAGCGGTCTTGGCGGATCACCGGCGGATGCACCCTGCGCCTGCTGGGTTTTTACATAATGCTGGGAATTGCCTATATCGTGATCTCCATCGCGCTCAGCGTCCTGCTGAACCTGCTGACGGCGATGATCGGGACAGGCCCCGTCTTTGCGCTGATTTCAGGCGGGATAGAGGGCGTGATTGGCGCTGTGACCAGCATCGTGCTGACGGCGGTTCTGGCGGCAGTGCATCGCCAGTTGTCGGGGCCCTGGCGCGGCGCAATCAGCGAGATGTTTTTGTGAAGAGCCGGAGCACGGCATAACTGCCAAGGTATCGACCGGCTTGAAAATTGTCACGCTGAACCCGTTTCAGCAGCCATTGTACAGCAATGGCCCAAGCTTCCGGGGTGAACTGGGATCTGAGGCGTATTCAGAGTGGCGACCAGTATCACGGATCAGGTCTGACCCTCAGCTATCCCCGGCAGTTTCCTTCCAACCCCAGAACAAACGACATGGCAGGATATTCAGCGGCTCGAACCCTTGGTCGATATGGCGAAAATGCCGAGCCATAAAGTCGCGCGCCTTGGCGGAGAACTGATAGACCAGGAACGCTCCACCCGGACGCAATGCACGATGGGTGGCGGCAGCGATGGCTGGGCCGACGCCGTCGGGCAGGGTTGAAAAGGGCAAGCCCGACAACACATAATCGGCATGGTCGTGGCCATGCGCCCGCACGATCTCCTCGACATCCGCAGCCGAACCCAACACCGGGATAAACCGGCTGTCGCTGATCGTTGACCGCAGATAATCGATGAACAACGGGTTGGTGTCGATCACGATCAGCTGGCCATCGCGCCGCAGTCGGTCCAGCACCGGGCGGCAGAACGTGCCGACCCCCGGCCCATATTCCACGAACAGCCGGCATTCATCCCAGCGAACCGGTGCCAGCATCTTGGCAATCGTAAAGCGCGAGGACGGGATGATCGAGCCGACCATCATGATGCTGAATAAAGCCTTCGAAAAACACCCCCCACGGGCCAAGCAGCCGTTTGACAAAGCGCTTCAGCCGGTGTGGCAAGGCCGCCTCGCGGGTTAACTCGGAACTGGTCATCTAGCGGCTAGGTCCTGAAATTGAGGCCAATGAATGTAGGCCCGACAAGCGTATGTGGCCTATCAACGGCGAATTACAATTGGGTCACAACCCTGCGCGTTTGCAGGTTTGGCCTGCCAATGCAAGGTTCATGCGGCGAAAGGCGGCATCGGCGTCAGGCGTTCCCGCCAGCCAAATCAAAGAATTTCCAGCACTTTTTCCTGCGGCCGGCATAGTGCCGTGCCCTTTTCAGTTTCTACCAATGGACGCTCGATCAACCGGGGATCGGCTACCATTGCTGCCAGCACAACCTCGTCCGTCGCGTGGGGCAAGCCGCGCTCTTCGGCATTGGTCCCGCGCAGACGCAGGCCTTGCTGAGGCGTCATCCCGGCAGCGCGATAAAGCTGGGCCAGCTTGTCCAAGCTGGGCGGATCGCGCAGATATTCGACGACCGTCAGCTTTACGCCGGGGGTTTCCTGCAGAATCGCCAGGGTTTTCCGCGAAGTCCCGCAAGCCGGGTTGTGCCAGATTGTTGCCTGCAATGCTGCCTCCATGATTCGACGGACGTTTAGCGGCCAGGAACAATTTGCGCAATTTGCCAAGCGAGCGGCGTTCCGTTGCCCAGCAATCCTGTCACCACGCGGTCAGCAGAATCACGCCGGATTTGCGGGTCATGCGCTTGTTTCGCTGGCCAGCCGCTTCAGGTCGTACAACAGCTCCAGCGCATCGCGCGGCGACAGCGTATCGGCATCGAGCGCCTGCAACCGATCGCGCAGGGCATCGCGATGAGGCTGAGGCTGGGGGGCGTGCAGGGCAGCGGCGAACAGCGGCAGATCGCCCAGTCCCGCAGCCAGCCCGCCGGTTTCAGCGCGGCCCTTTTCCAACCGTTGCAGCACCGATTTAGCCCGCGCCACCACCGCCGGCGGCACGCCCGCCAGACGCGCCACCGCCAGCCCGAAGCTGCTTTCCGCCGGGCCGCGCGCCAGTTCATGCAGCAGCACCAGCTCGCCTTGCCATTCGCGCGCGCGGACGTGATGCAGGCTCAACGCCTCGCAGCTGTCGGCCAGCCGCGACAACTCGTGGTAATGCGTGGCGAACAGGCAGCGGCAGCGGTTGACCCCGTGCACCGCCTCGACCACCGCCCATGCCAGCGCCAGCCCGTCATACGTCGAAGTGCCGCGCCCGACCTCGTCCAGAATAACGAAACTGCGCGGTGTCGCCTGCGCCAGGATTGCGGCGGTTTCGACCATCTCGACCATGAAGGTGGAGCGCCCCCGCGCCAGATCGTCCGAAGCGCCAACCCGGCTGAACAGGCGATCGACCAGACCGATGGTCGCCGCCTCGGCGGGGACGAAGCCGCCCGCCTGCGCCAGCAGCACGATCAGCGCGTTCTGCCGCAGAAAGGTCGATTTGCCGCCCATGTTCGGCCCGCCGATCAGCCACAACCGGTCGCTGGGGGCAAGCTGGCAATCGTTGGCGATGAAGCGCTCGCCCTTTGCGGCCAGCGCGGCTTCGACCACCGGGTGGCGTCCGCCTGCGATCGCCAGCACTGGCTCGTCGGTGATGACCGGGCGGCACCAATTGCCTTCTGCCGCACGCTCGGCCTGGCCCGCGGCGACATCTATGCGCGCCAGGGCAGCGGCGGTTGCGGCGATGGCATGGCGGCGAGCGATGGCGGCTTGCGTCAATTCCTCGAAATGCGCCTCCTCTGCGGCCAGCGCGCGGCCCCCGGATTCGGCGATGCGGCTGGCTTCCTCATGCAACGCCAGGGCGTTGAAGCGCACAGCGCCGGCCATGGTCTGGCGATGGGAAAAGCCGCTGTCCGCCGCCATCAGGCGGTCGGCGTGTCTGGCGGGAACCTCGATGAAATAGCCGAGCACACCATTGTGCCGGATTTTCAGCGCGGCAACGCCGGTGTCGTCGCGGTACTTCGCCTCCAGCGCGGCGATGGCGCGGCGCGAATGGCCGGCTATGCGGCGCAGTTCGTCCAGCGCGGCGTCGTAGCCCTCGGCGATGTAGCCGCCAGCGGCGCTGATGGTTGGCGGCGCAGGCACCAGAGATTGCACGTAAAGATCGACCAGCGCCCCCCAACCCGGCGCAATCTGGCCGCGCAGCGCGGGCAGCAGATCATCAAGCAAGGCGGGCCGGTCGGCGGCTGCGCCCAGCATTTCGCTCAGGCGCAGCGCGCCGCCCAAGCCATCGCGCAACTGGCCCAGATCGCGCGGCGATCCGCGCCCCGCCACGACCCGGCCCAGCGCGCGCCCGATGTCGGGAAGCGCCCGCAAACCGCTGCGCAGGTCCTCGCGGCGCTGTGCCCCGCGTCCGCCATCGTCATGCAGCCATTGCACCAGCGCCAGCCGGAGGTTGATCTGTGTGCGTTCGGTCAGCGGCGCAGAGAGATCATCGGCAAGCTGGCGCGCGCCCGCCCCGGTCATGCAACGGTCCACTGCCTCGATCAGGCTACCCTTGCGCGCGCCTTGTTGGGACGACAGGATTTCAAGGCTTGCCCGCGTCGCCTCGTCCATCGCCAGTTGCGCATCGCCCCGGCGCGCCACCGGGGGTAGCAGCAGCGGCAGCTTTCCGCGTCCGGCGTGATCGAGATAAGCGATCAACCCGCCCGCCGCCGCCAGCATCGCCCGTGAGAAAGCACCAAAGCCATCGAGCGTGGCGACGCCGTGCAGCGCCGCCAGCCGCGCTTCGCCGACATCGCTGGCAAATTCTCGCGCCGGACGACCGGTGGCATTTGCCGGCATGCCGCTCCAGCCCTCGGGGGCGACATGTTCGCAGGCACCCAGCCGCGCCAGCGCCGCGCTCATCGCTTCGGGCTGACATTCCTCCATCTCCATCCGGCCCGTCGAGATATCGCAGGAGGCAATGCCGATCACGCCGCGCACGTCACACAGCGCCACCAGCACATTGGCGCGGCGCGGTTCTAGCAGCGCCTCCTCGGTCAACGTCCCGGCTGTCACAAAGCGCACGATATCGCGCGCGACCAGCGTTTTTCCGCCGCCGCGCAGGCGCGCCTGTTGAGGGCTTTCAATCTGTTCAGCGATGGCGACGCGGCAACCGGCGCGGATCAGCCGGGCCAGATAGGCTTCGGCAGCATGCACCGGTACGCCGCACATCGGGATCGGCGCACCGCCATGCTCGCCCCGGCTGGTCAGGGCGATGTCGAGCACTTGCGCGGCCTGCCGGGCGTCATCGAAAAACAATTCGAAGAAGTCGCCCATACGGTAGAACAGCAGGCAATCGCCGGCCTGCGCCTTTAACGCGTGATATTGGACCATCATCGGCGAGGCAGAATCAGACATGGGGGGGGGATTAGCGGTTGCAGCCGCAAACCGGAATGCGTGGCCGCCAAGCTTTCCCCTATCCCGTCGCATCGACATTGTTTAAAGGCATGACGCACTGGGGTTAAGTCGGCGCTGCTGACAGGGAGAATTCGGTGACCGAGGAAAGCAACGTCCGTTTTACTGAGCGCGAGGCGCTGTTTTATCACAGCACGATCCGCCCCGGTAAAATCGAGATCATCGCTTCGAAGCCGATGGCGACGCAACGCGACCTGAGCCTGGCCTATTCGCCGGGCGTTGCCGTGCCGGTGCAGGCCATCGCCGACGATCCCGCCACCGCCTATGATTATACCGCCAAGGGCAATCTGGTCGCGGTCATCACCAACGGCACCGCCATCCTGGGCATGGGCAATCTAGGTGCGCTGGCGTCCAAGCCAGTAATGGAAGGCAAGGCAGCGCTGTTCAAGCGCTTTGCCGACATTGATTCAATCGACATCGAACTCGACAGCGAAGATCCCGAAGCGATTATTTCGGCAGTGGCGATGATGGAACCCACTTTCGGCGGCATCAACCTCGAAGACATCAAGGCGCCCGAGTGCTTTATCATCGAGCAGGCCCTTCGTGAACGCATGAAGATCCCGGTCATGCACGACGACCAGCATGGCACCGCGATCATCGCCGCCGCCGGCTTGCTCAATGCCTGCTTTATAACGGGGCGCAATTTCGCCGACGTCAAGATGGTGGTCAACGGCGCTGGCGCCAGCGCCATCGCCTGCACTTCGCTGATCAAATCGATGGGCGTGCGCCACGAAAACGTTACCATGTGCGACAGCAAGGGCGTGATTTATCAGGGCCGCGCCGGCATCGACCAGTTCAAATCCGCGCACGCCATCGATACCAAGGCCCGCACGCTGGCCGATGCCATGGCCGGCGCCGACATCTTTCTGGGCCTGTCAAAGGCCGGCGCGGTCACGCAGGACATGGTCAAGAGCATGGCGCCGCAGCCGATCATCTTCGCCATGGCCAATCCCGATCCCGAGATTACCCCACCCGAGGTCAAGGCGGTGCGGTCCGATGCCATCGTCGCCACCGGTCGTTCGGATTATCCTAACCAGGTCAATAATGTCCTGGGCTTTCCGTTCATCTTTCGCGGCGCGCTCGACGTGCGCGCGACCGCGATCAACGAAGAAATGAAGATCGCCGCTGCTCGCGCCATCGCCGAACTCGCGCGCGAGCAGGTGCCTGAGGAAGTGGCGGCGGCCTATGGCAAGAACCAGCAGTTCGGGCGCGATTACATCATCCCGGCACCGTTCGATCCGCGGCTGATGGAAGTCGTGTCGTCTGCCGTGGCGCAGGCGGCGATGGATTCAGGCGTGGCCCAAAAACCGATCGCCGACATGGATGCATATCGCCATAGCCTGAAGGCGCGCCTCAACCCGACGACGTCGGTTCTCACCACCGTCTATGCACAGGTCAAGCAGAATCCCAAGCGGGTGATCTTTGCCGAGGCCGAGAACGAGGTGGTGCTGCGCGCCGCCATCCAGTTCCGCGATTTCGGTTATGGCGAACCGGTTCTGGTCGGTCGTGAACAGGCGGTCTTGGACAAGCTTGCGGAACTGGGTGTCGGTGAGCCCAAAAGCTACGAAATCCACAATTCGGCGAATTCGCCCCATGTCCCGGCGATGGTCGAGTTGCTTTACGCGCGTCTGCAGCGGCGCGGTTTTCTGGAACGCGACGTCCGCCGCATGATCAATCAGGACCGCAACGTCTTTGCCGCGACGATGCTGAAGCTGGGCTTGGGTGATGCACTGATTACCGGGATGACCCGCCCGTTCGGCCAGACCATCAAGGAAATCCGGCAAGTGCTGGACCCCAAGCCGGGCCATCTGGCGTTCGGTATTCACCTGATGGTGGGCAAGACCAGTACCGCTTTTCTGGCTGATACCACCGTCAACGAGCGGCCGGACGCCGAGCAACTGGTGGTCATCGCCAAGGAAACCGCGGCCGTGGCGCGTCGCCTGGGCCATGAGCCGCGCGTTGCCTTCCTGTCGTTTTCGACGTTCGGCAATCCACCGGGCAAATGGCTGGATAATATTCGCGATGCCGTGGCGATCCTCGACGAGACAAGCAATCTTGGCTTCGAATATGAAGGCGATATGGCCCCCGATGCGGCGCTGAACCCCAAGGTGATGGCCTATTACCCGTTCTGCCGCTTGTCGGCGCCGGCCAATGTGCTGATCATGCCGGGGCTCCAGTCAGCGAATATTTCGGCCAAGCTGTTGAAGGAACTGGGTGGTAACGCCACCATCGGCCCGATGCTGATCGGTATGGAAAAACCGGTCCAGATCGTGCCGATGACCGCCATCGCCCCCGATATTCTGACGCTGGCGGTGTTGGCCGCCTCAGACGTGGTGGCGTAATTGCTGTGCGTTGAACGCACGCCTTTGCGCTTGCGTCGCGCCGCAACGCTGCGTAAACGCGCGGCCTGCCCAGCGCATTGACGCCAACGGGCCGCTTTAGCTCAGTCGGTAGAGCACATCATTCGTAATGATGGGGTCAGAGGTTCGAATCCT
>JAYUBN010000053.1:0-21025 GCA_043740855.1 Sphingomonadales bacterium
CAGCTCGGCTAGGTCTGCGGCATTGGCCGAGGTCGCGCCGACGTAAAAGGCATGGTCGCACCACATCCGGTGATGCGCGCGCCGCAATTTGTCGAGCACACGTTCGGTGCTGTCAGTATTGGGGTTGGTGTTCGGCATTTCGAACACCGACGTCACCCCGCCCATTACCGCCGCGCGGCTGCCGGTTTCCAGGTCTTCCTTCAGTTCCAGCCCCGGTTCGCGAAAATGCACCTGGCTGTCGATGACGCCGGGCAGCACATCGAGCCCGGTGCAATCGATTCGCCGCGCCGCGTCGGCCGGCCACGACCCTAGTGCGAGTATCCGGCCATCGCGCAGCGCCACATCGACCTGCTGCGGGCCATTGGGAGTGTGAACGGTGCCATTGGCGAGGATCAGTTCGGGTGCGGTGCTCATCACTTGAATATGCCACAGCGGACCGGTCGAGGACAGTGTATTTCAGCTTGATTTCGCGGGCACAAGCGCCACTGGGATACCATGACTGCAACCCGCCTGTATGCCCGCGCCGTGATCCGTCTGTCACCGCAGGACGAAGGTGAGGATGTCCGGGAATTCTTGCAGGGGCTCATCACTAACGATGTTACCGGCGCATTGCCGGTGTGGGCCGGGCTGCTCAGCGCCCAAGGCAAGGTATTGTTTGATTTTCTGGTGTGGCCCGATGGCGCCGACCTGTTGCTCGACTGCGAGGCCGAGACGGCGGTGGCGCTGACCCGTCGGATCGCCCTTTATCGGCTGCGCCGCCGAATCGGGATCGCGCTGGACCCGGAACTGGCGGTGCATTGGTCCGCTGCCCCGCGCGAGGGCGCCGCCCCCGACCCCCGGCTGGCGGCGTTGGGCTGGCGCTGGCTGGCCGCCGCAGCGGCAGCCGATGCGCCAGCGGATGCGCCGTGGCGTGCCCATCGTCTGGCGCTGGGCGTGGCCGAGGGTCGCGCCGAACTGGGCGATGGCGAGCTGCTGTGGCTGGAGTGCAATGCCGACCTGTTGCACGGGGTCAGCTTTACCAAGGGCTGCTATGTCGGACAGGAAAACACCGCGCGCATGAACTGGCGGCAAAAAATAAATCGGCGGCTGATCGTTGTGCCGATGGCGCAATCGAATCCGGCGCGGCAGCGCGCGGCATGGCCCGAACTGGGCCTGGCGCTGGACCACCTGCGCATTGAAGATATTGCCGCCGATATGCGTCCCGACTGGATGCAAGCGTAAAGCATGGGGCAAGACGACATTCCCGGCCGGCGCAGCACTTCACCAACCCCCGTCGATCTGGCGCTGACCGTGCGCGACCGGCGCTTCAAGCGCAATTCTGCACATTTACGCTGGTGGCTGGCGGGCGACCCGATTGCCAGCGCCTGGTTCGCCGTATTGTCGGCCACCTTTCCCAGAGGCGAGATCTATTTCGTCGAATCGGTCAAGGCGTTTCGCGAGGGTGCGCCGCCCCGGCTGGCTGACGCGATCCGCGCCTTCGTCGCGCAGGAAATCAACCACACGCGCGAACATCTCGCGCTGAACAACGCCATGCGCGAGGCGGGCTACGATCTCGGCCTGACCGAAGCCAATGTCGACCGGCTACTGGGCCTGGCCAAGGCGCGGTCGGCGATCGCCAATTTGGCCGCGACCGCCGCGTTGGAGCATTTTACCGCTATTATCGCGCATGAATTGCTGGCGGATCCCGCCTATCTGGCGGGCGGCGATGCGCAGATTGCAGCCCTGTGGCGCTGGCATGCCATCGAGGAAATCGAGCACAAGGGCGTGGCTTATGATGTCTGGCTGCACGCCACCCAGGACTGGAGCCGGTGGCAGCGCTGGCGCGTCAAGACAGTGACGATGCTGGCGATTAGCGCCCGTTTTGTCGTGTATCGCTGCCAGGAAACGCTCGATTTGCTAACGCAGGACGGGCTGACTGGCTGGCGGACCAAGCTGCGCTTGTTCAACTATCTGATGCGTCGGCCCGGCATCTTGCGCCAGGTTTTTCCGGTCTGGCTGGCCTGGTTCAGGCCCGGCTTTCACCCTTGGAAAATCGATGACCGTGCGTTGGTCGCCAGCACTGAACGGCAATTTCCCGCAAGCCCCCGATAGCGCATGCGACCTTTGCCCTTCCACGGGCAGTTTTGCTGGACTGTTTGGTGCGGTCGAGAAGACTCGAACTTCCACGGGCTTTCGCCCACAACGACCTCAACGTTGCGCGTCTACCAGTTCCGCCACGACCGCTAAATCATCGAGGCGCAAAATTCCGCCCCCGGGGTAGGAGCGCGCCTCTAGCAAAGGGCAATGGCGCCTGCAAGCCGGTAGTGGCGCTTATTCCAAGCCGCGGTGCACTTCAGGCAAATCGCTCGGGGACGGACAGCGCCTCGACCAGGATAGTGGCGCGGGCGCCCACCGCTTCCCACGGAAAGACGAACCAGCGCTTGTCCGTCTCGCGGTCGATCTCGCGCGCCCAATAATCGACTGCGACCGCTGAACGAACGTTGGTGATCAAAACTGCAAAATGCATGTTTTCGCTGCGGCAGCCGTACCGGGCAAGGACGCGGCGAATGGTGGCTATGGTGCCGCCGCTGTCGTTTATATCGTCTATGAACAGCAACCTGACGCCTTCCACGCTCTTGGCGGCAACCTTGCCGAGCAGTTCATCGGCAAAGTCGGGAACCTGCGAGGAATGGTCGATCGACAGCATCGGTACGTCGAGGTGGTGCGAGATGTACACCGCCGGTACCAGGCCGCCACGACCGATGCCGACGACGAAATCAGGCGCCCACTGACATTCGCGAATTTGGCGGGCCACCGTCATCACGTCGCCAAGAAACTGCTCGTCCGACAGGTAGGTCAGTTCGGGCTGGCTGGCGGTCATAACAGAAACTCTGGTCGGGCGCGCTGCGGCAGGATACAGGAAATGGCGGCTACCTCCCATTCGCCAGCGGTCCAAAACCGCGTGATGAAATCGGGCCCCAGCTCCTCCCCGACTGCTCGCCTGTCGTCCATACATGCTCCTGAATCGCAATCCACCCAGGTCGAACTGGGCCGCCGGGCGAGGGAAAACGGCTTTGATTGCCTACAACAAATGTCCCGCCCGATCGCGCTTGGTGGCCAGATAGCGGACATTATGCGGATTCGCGGGCAGGTGGTGGGGCACGCGTTCCAGCACTGCCACGCCTGCGGCTTCCAGCGCTGCCAGCTTGGCCGGATTATTGGTCAGCAACCGCACAGCGTTGACTCCCATCAGCGCCAGCATTCGCGCCGCGACCGGAAAGTCGCGGGCTTCGGTGGGCAGGCCGAGACGAGTGTTGGCGTCAACCGTGTCGAAGCCCTGGTCCTGCATTTGGTAAGCCCGCAACTTGTTGATCAGGCCGATGCCGCGGCCTTCCTGGCGCAGATAGAGCAGCACGCCCCAGCCGCCTGCGCGAGTCGCCGCCGCCATTTCGTCGAGCGCGGCGTCGAGTTGCGGGCCGCAATCGCATTTAAGGCTGCCCAGAACATCGCCGGTGAGACATTCGGAGTGCAGGCGAACCAGCGGCGCGCTGTCGCCGCTTTGCTGGCCGAGCACCAGCGCAACATGCTCGCGCAGATCGTCGGCTGAACGAAACGCGATGATCTCCGCCGTTTCGCACGCGCCAATCGGCAGGCGCGCGCGCGCAGCGATGACCAGTTGGTCGGTGTTGCGCCACGCGGCGAGATCGGCGCTGGCCACCGCCGATGCCTCACCGGCATGTTGGGGATTGACCAGGAATGCCGGCAGTATCCCGGCCAGCCGCGCCAGTTCGAGTGCCGTCGCTGCGGCTTGCGGGTTCGCGATGGGCTCGGCCAGGAACGGCCCTTTGAGTGGAAAGGCGAGGTCGAGTCCCGGATCGGCGATCGCCCGGGCCAGCGCCAGATCGAAAAGTTCAGCGCCGCGAATCAGCACAGGAGCGTCGGGTTCAGCCGCCTCGCGCTGGTTGGCCAGTTTCAGCGTGGCAGCGCGCGCGGCAGAGATCAGCATGTGGCGCGATGCCGTGCCGGGGGCAAAGCCGGTTTCGGCGGGCAACAAGGTGAAGGCATCTTCCAGCGCGATTGGCCAGCCGTGCCGCAACGCATCCAGCGCCAGCGCGACGCGGCGGCTGCCGGATGCGGAACCGGGCGTGGCGGGATCGCTCAGAGGTCGATCTCCGTGATCAGCGGCACATGGTCCGAACATTGCACCCAGTCGCGGGTTTCCTCGATCACGCGGTGGCTGCGCGTCTGCGGTGCCAGTTGCGGCGAGGCCCACATGTGATCGAGCCGCCGGCCCCGGTCGCCCTCGCGCCAGTCCTTGGCGCGATAGCTCCACCAGCTGTAATAGCGTTGCGGCGCGGGGAGGTGCTGACGGCCCAGATCGACCCAGCCGTGCGCGTCCTGAAAGCGTGCCAGCGTCGCTACTTCGAGCGGGGTATGGCTGACTACTTTCAACAGGCTTTTGTGGTTCCACACGTCGCTTTCCAGCGGCGCGATGTTGAAATCGCCGGTAATCACCGTCGGTCGGTCGATGGTATCGGCCCAGCGGGTCATCCGTTCGAGGAAATCCAGCTTCTGGCCGAACTTGGCGTTCACCGCGCGGTCGGGAATATCGCCACCGGCGGGGACATAGACGTTCTCCACCAGCAGGCCCTGCCCAAGCCCGAGCAATTCCACGCCGACGTGCCGCGCCTCGCCATTATCCTGCCAGTCGTTGCGGCTGAACTCGCGCAGCGGAATGCGGCTGACGGTGGCGACGCCGTGATAACCCTTTTGGCCATGCACGGCGCGATAGGTGTAGCCGAGCGCCGCAAACGCATCGTGCGGAAACAGGTCTTCGATAGTTTTGATTTCCTGCAGGCAAAGCACGTCAGGCGCGTGCTCCCGCAAAAATCGCTCGACCTGCGGCATGCGCAAACGGACCGAATTGATGTTCCAGGTAGCAATTGAGATCATCGCCCGGCTTTAGGAGGCTGAGGCGCGAGGGGCAATGGGGCTGGACCGTTCTTGGCTGGGCTGAATACCGGCATACCAAAGAAAAACCCTCGTCCCGGGGGCATTGGGACGAGGGTTTCCTTGTAGCGTTCGTCACGCTGTGCCAGCCCGGCGCTAGAGAGGCTAGGGCAACAGGGGGGAAACCCGCCTCTGGCCGTGCTGACACCCTTCGTATAGCCCGGAGAGGATTACTGGCAGGTGAACAAATCCGGCGGAATTGCCGCGTTCTGTCGCGGCTTGTACACATTTGCCGATGAACAGTGCGCCAGCACCGATGATTACCCGACCACGTGTCGTTTATGATCGAATCATTTATGCGGACGGCCGCGGATGTCGAGATAGCGGAACAGTTCGTCCGCGACCGGCATGCCGTAGCGGTGATTGGCGAGACGAATGACCGTCCGGCTATTCTGCGAATCGGCGGCAATCCAGCCGGTCAGTTCCAGCCCACCCGGTGCCGAGGGCTTGCGCGTAAACACCAGCGTCAATGCGCCATACTCGGGATGGGTGCGGTCACGTATTTCGATCCCGATGACATGGGGATCGAGCATCGGTTGCAGTGTCCCGAACCGGGTGACATCGCGATTGGGATCGAGCAACGCCCCGAGCGGGCTGTTTTTGATCGGCCAGCGCTGCACCTGATTGACAGCCGAATCGATCATGGTGAGGGCGTGGCCATCGGAAATGATCAGCAGCGGCACGCCCGGCGCATACTGAAAACGTATGCGGCCGGGGTTTTTCAACGTCAGCACCCCGGCCAGCCGCCGACCATTATTATCGGTCTGCGTGAAATTGGCCTGCAGCGTGGTAATATCGCGCAGCGCAGATACCGCCTGGACCAGTTCGGCAGGCGGATTAGCGGGAGCAGGCGGTGCAGATGAAGCCCGGGCGTGAGGCACCGCTAGAATACAGAACACAACAGTGACTATCGCGCCGATGGCGCGCAGCCTGTTGCATCGGCGGAGGATCGGTTGGTTCATGCCGAGATGGCTAGGGGTGCGGGCTTGAACCCGAACTGAACCTTACTTGATCTTGGCTTCCTTGAAAGCGACGTGCTTGCGCACGACCGGATCGTATTTGCGGAAGGTCATCTTCTCGGTGGTGTTGCGCGGATTCTTCTTGGTGACGTAGAAGAAGCCGGTGTCGGCGGTCGAAACCAGCCGAATTTTGACAGTTGCGGGCTTTGCCATGATGCTTTCCTAAAATCCGTATGCGTCGAGATTTCGCTGTAAAGAGCTAGATCAGCTCCCCAAGACAACGTTAGCGGCACATGAACCGCGCCGCTTCTCAAGCGCCGCCCCTTGCGTCAGCCACCCGTCAGAGTCAACAAGTGACGACGAACCGGCAGCCACTTAATCGCGGCGCGCTCGGGACGCTTGGGGCGTTCACCGCATCAACAGGAACGCCGCCGCCAGACCGGCAACGATGCGGTACCAGGCAAAGGGCGCAAAGCCCGAGCGGCTTACATAAGCGACAAACACCTTGATCACCACCAGCGCCACCACGAAGGCGACGACAAAGCCGATGACGATCTCGTTCCAGCCAACCACGCCGGTGCCCGCTGCCAGCTCATGCCGGCTGCCCCACAATTCGAGCAATGTTGCGCCCAGCATCGTCGGGATGGCTAGGAAAAAGCTGAATTCGGCTGCAGTGCGACGCTCGATCCCCATCGCCAGTGCGCCCATGATCGTTGCGCCCGAACGGCTGACGCCCGGAACCATGGCAAGGCATTGCAGCACGCCGACGCCCAGCGCCTGATGCATGGGAAGTTGCCCGAGCCCCTTGTACGTCGCGCCCTTGGGCGCAAATCGCTCGACCAGTAAAATGGCGACGCCGCCGACCACCAGCGCCCAGGCCACTACCAGCGGGCTGCCCAGCAGCACATCGATGTGTTTCTTGAGCGCCAACCCCAGCACGACCGCCGGCAGCACCGCCACCAGCAAGTTTATCACAAAACGGAACGCCACCGGCTCGCGCTTCATCAAACCCACCGCTACCGCCCAGAATGTGCGCCAATATTGCACCACCACCGCCAGGATCGCGCCCAGCTGGATGACGACATTGAACACCTTCCAGGTGTTGGCATCGAAGCCGAGCAATCTGGTCGCCAGAATTAGATGACCGGTGGACGAAACCGGGATGAACTCGGTCAACCCCTCGACGATACCCAGCAGAACGGCGGTAATGGTCAGCGTCATGAAGCTCGGATCCTCGGGTGAGTGACCTGCGCCAAATACCGGCGATTGGGGAGTTTGCAAATGGAATGAGGCGCGGCGCGGTCGGCCCAGCCCCGAGTATCAACCCTCTTCAGTCACCAGCCGGCTCTCATCGAACTGCAACGCGGCCAGTCGCGCATACAACCCGCCGGCGCGGCTCAGGGTGTCATGCGTGCCCACCTCGACGATGCGGCCTTTGTCCATCACGACGATACGGTCGGCCTGGCGGACGGTGGCGAGGCGGTGAGCGATGACCAGCGTGGTGCGGCTTTTCATCAGCCGTTCCAGCGCTTCCTGCACCAGCCGCTCGCTGCGCGCGTCAAGCGCGCTGGTCGCCTCGTCGAGCAACAGGATCGGGGCGTCGCGCAGCAGCGCGCGGGCGATGGCGATGCGCTGGCGTTGGCCGCCCGACAGCCGTGCGCCGTCTTCGCCCAGGAACGTATCGAGCCCCTCGGGCAATTCGCGCAGGAAGGGTTCGGCATTGGCGGCGCGGGCGGCGGTCCAGATTTCTTCGTCGCTGGCTTGCCAGTGACCGTAGCGCAGATTGTCGCGGGCACTGGCGGCGAACAGCACCCCTTCCTGCGGTACCAGCGCGATGCGGCGACGAATTTCGGCGGGATCGGCCGATGTCAGCGGCACCCCGTCGAGCTTGATGGTGCCGACCTGCGGGTCGTAAAACCGCTCGGCGAGTTGGAACAATGTCGATTTACCCGCGCCCGAGGGGCCGACGATAGCGACCGTCTCACCCGGTTCGACCACCAGGCTGAAGTCGGCGAGTGCCGCGACTTCCAGCCTTGAGGGATAACGAAAGCTGACCTGCTCGAACGCAAGTCGGCCGCGTGGTGGCACCGGCAATGCCACGGGCCGCGCCGGGGGTGCAATCGTGGGCCGTTCGTTGAGCAGTTCGTTAAGCCGGCTGGCAGCGCCAGCGCCGCGCACGAGATCGCCATAAACCTCGCTGAGCGAGCCGAAAGCGCCCGCGACCAGGCCGCTCGTCACGACGAAGGCGAACAGCGTCCCGCCGGTGATCTCACCGCGCGCCACACCGATCGCGCCGCGCCACAGCAACAGTGTGATCGAGCCGAAGATCAGCAGCATGACCACAGCGGTCATGATCGCGCGGATGCGGATGCGAAGCTTGGCGGTGGCAAAGGTGCGATCGACCGCACGGGTAAAGCGTTCGGCCTCGCGCGCTTCCTGGTTGAAGGCCTGGACGATCCGCGTTGCACCGAGCACTTCTGCGATCATCGCCCCGATGTCGGCCACGCGGTCCTGGCTGGTCCGTGAAACTGCGCGCAATTGCCGTCCGAACCACACGATCGGGATAATCACCACAGGAATTGCGAAGATCAGCATCGCCGTTAGTTTTGGCGCCAGCCAGACCAGGAACGCCAGTCCGGCGATCGCGGTAATCATGTTGCGCAGGGCCACCGACACGGTCGTTCCCACCACCTGCTCGATCAGTACGGTGTCCGAGGTCATCCGCGAGGAAATCTCCTTGGGGCTGTTTTCCTCGAAAAAGCTTGGCGCCAGCCGCAGCAGATTGGCCTGCACCGCCAGCCGGATATCGGCGACCACGCGTTCACCCAGCCACGACACATTATAAAACCGCACCGCCGTGCCGATCGCCAGCAGCACCACGATCCCCAGCAGCATCTCGAACCAATGGCCCACAGCGGCCGGGTCGCTGCCCTTGGCAAAACCCCTGTCGATAATCAGGCGCAGGCCCAAGGGGATCGCCTGTGTCGCCAGCGCGCTGATTAATAGCGCAGTTCCAGCCATCGTCACTCGCCCGGGATAGGCCTTGGCGGCGTTCCAGATCATGCGCAGCGGCCCCAGCTTGCGAACGGCGGGCGGGGTTGCTGGTTCGAGTGGGGCGGGAGGCGTGCTGGGTGTCGGCATGGCTGCGGGCACTAATCCATTTCAGCCATGGAGGAAACCGGTCCGTTGGCGGTAGCCCAGATCAAGCACCGGCGATCAGCGCGCGCAGTCGCCGCATGTTCGAACCGATCTCGAACTCCGCGAGCACGCGCGCGCGGCCCGCCTCGGCCAGCCGCGCGCGTTCGGTGCTGTCCTGCGCCAGCCGGATCATCGCTGCGGCCAGTGCCTCGGCATCGCCTTCGGGCACGAGCAGGCCGGCGCCGTCACCGGCCAGTTCGACAATGCCGCCGTTGGCGGTGGTGATCGCCGGCAGGCCTGCGGCCATGGCCTCGATCAGAAATACCGGGATACCTTCCTTGTCGCCGTCGCTGGCGGTCAGGCTGGGTAGCACGGCGGCATCGAAATGGCCGGAGTGCAGCGCTGCAAGCATGGCGCGATGGGCGGTGGCGCCGCGCCAGATTACGGCATCGCCCAAGCCGAGCTGCTGCGCTTGCCGGTGGAGCGCGGCCTCCAGCGGGCCGTCGCCAAACACATCGAGCGTGACGTCTTGCCCACGCCCACGGGCTATCGCCATCGCTTCCAGCAAGTGGCGATGGCCTTTCTTGCCGACCAGTCGCGCCGCGATCGCCAGGCGCAGCGTCGCCAGCGCGCCCCCGCGCCGGGGTGCCGGATGGTCCGGCACTGCCACGCCCATGTACAGCACCAGCAGGCGTCCCGGAAACTGGCCCGGAAACTGGCCCGGAAACTGGCTGGCGCGCGGGCTGACATGGCAGCGGATTTCAACCTCCCCCGGCGCATCGATCGCGCGCAAAAAGCGGGCGCCCTTGGCTTTCCAGGCAAGCAAATTGTTCTGGGCGATATCGTAGCGGTGCGCGGTGATCGACCAGGGCAGGCCCGATACCTGCGCGGCAATCACCCCCATGGTCGCCGGCGCGGCGGCGAAATGAATATGGACATGCGCGAAACCCTCAGCCCGCAGCCGCCGCCCCAGCCATAACCCCTTGGGCAGAACCGCCAGGTTACGCAGGCGCAGCCGCAGGGTACGCGCCAGCAGCATGCGCGCGCCCAGCTGGAATGTTTTGTAGGGGTGCCGGAGGAATTCGGCGAGCGCTGCAGCCAGAATCGCCAGCGAGAACAGGGGTGCATCGAATGTATGCGCCAAGAGCGCCGGATCGTGCAACATGGCGCCGCTGGCAAGTGGCGCAAACCACACCTCCCACCCGTGCCTACGGTGATCAGCCACTTCGGGCAGAATGAAGGCTTCACTGACGCCAAACGGCAGTTGCTTGGTGACATAGGCGATTTTCATCAGCTTCAGCTTTGTCCAGCTATTTTCAATTGCGCCGGTGTGCCGGCGCAGCGGCTTTGCCATGCAAAAAAATGCTCGGGAACGGAGCTTTCGCTAAGTGACAACACTCAGGATTAATGGCTAATATTGCATCATGGTTGTTGTATTCCAATTAGAAACTTTACGGGTTAATCAAGAGGCGCCGACAAAAGCGGCCGACGATCGATATCTGGGGGCGCGCACCATTAGCGGACATTCACACACGCGTAGAAATTTTAACGGTGCGACTACGTGCAGCCACAGATTGGACGTTTGCAATGAGCGACCAAGATAAGCCTGACGGCACCGTTGGCAAGGCGTCAGAGCCGTCTACCGGCGGCGGCGACGCGCGCGCCACACCAGCACGATCAGGGCAACCGAGCGAGGAAACAATCGAGCCTGCGCCAAGCGATCCTGGCCTGTCCCCGGATTGGCACACCGGCAATCGCAGCCCCGCGAGCGGACTCATTCTTGCCATACCTGCAAGCGTGATACTGTGGGCCGTGTTGATTTACCTGCTCACAAAGCTTGGTTAACGGTCGCACTAAATTTAACGTTGCACAAGTCGCTCACCCGGTATTGGATATATATATGCATCATATATACGCGATATGTGCATAATGCGACTTGCGATCCGTAAAAAGCGGTAGATAGTGCATTTTGATTAGGGGTCTTTGAATCTGGTTTTGAGCATGCCATCCGCCTGCGTTGCAATGCAACGCAGGATCAAGAAGGCGTAAGAAACGAAGGAATATGCGATCAACAGCAAACTTGGAGTGTCTGTGCTCGCCGATCGCGCCGCGATATTCTCGGAACTGAGCTTGCCCGAGCTAGCTGGGGTCAGCCTTGCGACCGACACCTATCGCGGAATGCGCTACGTGGATGCAATCGTGGCGTTGATCGCCTTTGTGTTGATCCTGCCGGTCTTGGTTCTGATCGCTCTTGCCATCAAATCCACGTCGCCCGGCCCGGTGATATTCGCACACGACCGCGTCGGCTTGGGCGGACGTATGTTTTTCTGCCTCAAATTTCGCTCGATGGCGCTTGATGCCGACGATAGCCTCATCGCCTTGCTGGCAAGCGATCCGGCTATCGGCGTGGAATGGACTCAGGCTCACAAATTGCGCAAGGATCCGCGAATTACCCGCGTCGGGGGGTTCCTGCGCAAAACCAGTCTCGACGAATTGCCGCAATTGCTGAACGTCGTGCGCGGCGAGATGAGCCTGGTCGGGCCGCGCCCTATCGTGCTGGCGGAAATCTATCGCTACGGTCGATATATTCGCCATTATTGCTCGGTGCGGCCCGGCATCACCGGACTGTGGCAAATAAACGGCCGCAACAATGTCAGCTATGCACGCCGGGTGGCGCTTGACGTGCTTTATGTACGGTCGCGCTCGTTAAGGCTCAATCTCTATATACTCGGCATGACTTTCCCCAGCGTGATCTTTGCTGACGGCACTTATTAAAGCATCGTGCTAAAAAGGCGGGAAGCGGTCTTTAGCTTTCACGACAGGCCAACAGAAACCTCTAGCCTGTCGCATAATCCGGACTCTCTGGGCAAACTTCAGGCCCACCCAACCAGCGACGCGACTATGCCGTCATTGACAACGCCACGCCCGAGACGTGTCCGCCCGCCGCAGCGATGCGGCGCATGGCCTCGCGGATCGCGCTGACGGGCGTCGTGCGCCACCGGGCCAGCAACACCAGCGCATCCAGACCGGCAAGCAAATGCCGGGCGTCGCCCCCCGGCAAGATTGGCGCGGTATCGACGATCACGACATCGTAATCGCGGCGCAGCGCCGCGATCATCCGCGCCAGCTCGTCTGGGTTCTGGCTGGGCTGGAGTTCATCCCGGTCGATGTCGCTTGCAAACAGTGCCAGGCCGCTGCGGTCGATTTTCGGCCCCGCGTTGAGCGCGGCCCCACCTGCCAGCGCACTGCCGGCCAAAGCCCTGATCCCCGGTCCGCCGCGCGGATCGCCATCGACCAAAGCCACTTTCATGCCGTCCGAGGCGAGTAGCCGGCCCATGGCAATGCTGGCGGTGGTTTTTCCTTCGCCGGGCAAGGCCGAGGCGATGCCGATTACCCGGCCCCCTGGGGTATCGCTCTGCCGCGCGGCGAACAGCGCCGCTGTCCCCAGGCTGCGAAAGCTTTCCGCAAAAACGGATTTCGGGTGGAGCAGTATCGCCGCGATCGGATCGCGGCTGCCGGCGCTTGGCATTGCCGCAGCAAGTATGGGCATTGCCGCCGCAAGCCTGGGCAGCGGCGCGAAATAATCGGTCTGTAGCCACCGGGCGATATCATCCACCGAACCCAGCGTATGACGCCACGTGGCGCGCATGAAGGCGACCCCGACAGCAGCACCTAGGCCGAGCGCCAGCCCGACCAGCAGGCTGATGCCCAGCCGGGAAAATTTCGGGCGCAGCGGCGGCACGGCGGGCGCGATAATTTGCACGTCGGGCTGGATCAACGCGCGCTGTGCGGCCTGGTCGGCGCTGAGCTTGAGCGCGTCCTGATATGCCAGCCGCACTGCCAGCGCGCTGTTCCGCAGATCGAGCAGCCGCGCATCATGGCTGACGTTGGCGGCAAGGTGCGTCTCGGCGTCCTTGAGGCTGGCCGCCAGCGCCCGGGCGCGAGCCACGGCAGCATATGTTTCTACCGCAGCGGAATTACGATTGCCATGCATCGCTCCGGCCCATTGGACATCAAGCTCGGCCAGTTTTTCGCGCGCGGCAATGACGTCGGGGTATTTTTCCCCATAGCGGCCGAGCAGCGCGGCAAGCTCGGCGGCGGTCGCTGCGCGCTGCTGGGTCAGCGCCGAAACCGCTGTCGTATCGACCGAACCGCCCGAGCCGCCGCCCACCACGGCCAAGCCGCTCACCGCCGCGCTGCGCGTGCCCGCCAACGCGGCTTGCCCGCGCGCTTCTGCAAGCTGGCCGCGCAGCGCCGCTACCTCCTGGTCCAGCGCCGTCGAGTCCGGTGTATCGAGTAAATTATTGGCCAGCCGAAACGCCGCCAATTGGCCCTCGGCGGCGTTCGCTTGCTGGCGCAGCGCGGCGACGCGGGTGCCAAGTTGGCCGGCGCTGCCATCGGCCAGCGCGGCCTTATGCTGAACCGCCGCCTTCAAATAACTCGCCGCAAAGCCATTGGCGATCAGTGCCGCCTGGCTCGCGCTGCCCGCGCTGAAACCGATCGTGAACATCGGCGTCTGGCCTACGCGCCGCGCCTTGACATGGTCGAGCAGGGCGGTGCCCAGCGCTTCGTCACGGCTCAGCTTGCGCTCGCTGCTCGCCGCCAAATTGCTGGCTTCCTGCCGTAATTCGGGATTGACCGCCAAATCGACCGCGCGGGCGACATCCTCTGCCACCGCCAAGGTCGTCACTTCGGCAAGCTGGGCGTCGATGGCGGCATCGCGCTGCGCATCGGTCATGACCAGCCCGCCGCCACCCTTGGTCAACGGGTTTTGCGGATCGTACGCCAGGGTCGCATCGGCGGTGTACGATTTGGGCAACAGCAGCGACAGCAGTGCGGCCAGCGCCAGGCAGCCGACGACGATTGCAAAGCTCAGCCGAAGATGCCGCCGCATCGCCAACACCACAGTGGCCAGCTCGCGGGGCTCGGCCTCAAGCAGCGACGATTGCTGATTCATTTCACCCCTAGTCGGCATTTTGCATTTTGCCCCTTGGGCGCGCGCCCTTGCAACTTTGGCGATACCGCGTTCAATTGCGTACCGATAGCGCCAATTGCGTGCGAAACGCCGCGATATGCGGGCCGGCCGCGGCGCCGCTACCGGTGCGATCGAGCCACTCGATCCGCGGCTTAACCACCAGATGCGGCGATAGCCAGTAATCCGCCCACAGCGCATAATCATGGAGCCGATCCTGGCGTAGCGCCAGCCGGAAGCGATCGCCTTCCTCGCCGATCATGACTGACAGCAGCAGGTTGCGCAGGAATTCATGATCGAGCTGCAAGCGTACGGACGTCGCCTCGTAACCGGGCGACTGGCGGACATTGGCGTCGACAAATTCACGCCGAGCCTGGAGCGACAGCGTGGTCAGCGGTGTTAGATAATACGCCCCGCGCAGATCCCAGGCAAGCCCGGCGAGCTTGCCAAAGTCCGGACCAGAACCGGGGCCGACCGGTGGCACGCGGTAGTGGCGCGAATAGCCCCCGATCCCCGCACTCAGCCGGATCAGCCCGGAAACGTCGGTCGAAAAGCCTCCGATCGCACGCCATTCGTGGCTGGACCGGTTGGCATAGGCCGAATTCGCGGCGAAATCGGTCCCGCGCCATGACACCTGCGCAAACAGGGCGGTGTCCGCCAGCAGCGTGTAGTCGATACGCGAACTGGCTCTGAGCACGCTGTTATCGCGATAGGATTGTGACAGCACTGCGCCGGTGGTGGTAATTGTGGCGTGGTAGCGCAGCCGGTCAAAGGTCAATGCGCCGGTCAGCTTGACGCGGTTGAACGCTTGCGCCAGCCGGGCCTGGGCCTGCGTCTGGTCGATCGCCACGGCGCCGCCGCCGTTCGCCGGGAAAGACCCGGTAAGTTGATCTTCGTAACGGCGTTGATGAAACGCCGAGGCGACCAGCATGCCGCCGCCAAAACCGAAAGTGCCAAAGCCGTAATTGCCGGAAGCGGCGATACGATAGCCATCCTGGCGTTTGGCGGGCGTGGCCAGGAACCGCTTGCCGTCGTAATCGAGCATGATCCGGGCCGAGCGATCGGGGCCAGGAGCGAGCGTGGCGACAAGCTGTGGCTCCCACTCGGCAAAGCCATCGGCCCGGTGCTGGTTCTGCGCGCCCAGCACATTCGAGGTACTGCCTAAACTGGTATCCAGCGCGCCCGATACAGCCACGCCTCCGATGCGCAAAGGAGCTGGCTCGAGCTCGGGGCGCTGGCGATCGCGCACGCCCCGGGGTACGCCAATGATGTCGAGCGGAATTTCAGAATCCAGGATCTGGCCGAAGGTCTGGCCCGCCGCCGCCCCTGGCATGGCCAGGATTGCACCGATTCCCAACAGCAGCGCGGCGAGCCGCTCAGAAATAGCGTTCGCCCACCCGGATCGTGTCCCCGGGCGTAACCATCAGGCCGGGGGTGACCGCGATGCGCAGTTCCGTGGCCTGCCCGCTATGGGTGACGAAGACTGCGCTCTTGCGGGCGCGATAAGTATAACCGGCGGCGATGGCGACGGCGGCCACCACTGTCAGGCCCTTGCTGTATTCGTACTGGCCGGGCTTGTTGACTTCGCCGAGGATGTAATAGGGGCGGAAAATCAGCACCTGAACTGCCACTCTGGGTTGGCGCAGATAGCCGGCGGCGAGCGTGGCGCGGATCGCTTCGGTCAACTCGGCAATTGTCTTGCCTGCGGCGGCGATCCGCCCCGCCAGCGGCACGGTAATGCCGCCTTCCGGGTCGATCGTCAGCGACCCGCTGATCTTGTCTTCGCCATAGACGATCACCGCCAGCCGGTCGCCAGCGCCCAGCCGATAACTGGGAAGGCCATCGCCTGCGGTAACGGGCGGCGTCATCTGCGCCAGCGCGGGCCATATCGGTGTGCTCGCCACACTGACCAGCATGGCCATCAACAGTAAAAACCGGGCAATCCCCCGCATCATTCTTCCGCCCACGGCCTTATTGCGTCCGAACCGACGCATGACCGGAAGGCAAAAGCTGGGGCACCCGATTTGCCGGCAGTTCCCGGACTGAATTGGACGCCCCGGCCAGCCAGTATTGTGCCAGCTGCTGGAGCGGCCTTTCGCATTTGCGGTAAAACACCCAGGAAAAAGCCACACAGGCAACAAACGTTGCCCCGATATACAGTTGCGGACTGACAAAGCCAGCCTTCGCGCAAAACACTGCAGCCGCGCTCAGCACGAAGGGGTGACTCAGGTACAGCGCGTAGGAGGCGTTGCCGCCGCCGATGAAAAACCGCTTGATTGGGCCGGGTATCGGCCGCTCCCGCATCATCAGCACTCCGGCTGCGATCATCGCTGCCGGCACACCGCCCCAGATCACGCGGGTTACATCGAAATGATTGGCGATGCCGCCTGCCATGAACACCGCCATGGCCAGATAGCCCTGAGCCGCCACCAACAGCCCGGCCCACGCCGGAAACGGGCCGCAATGCTGCCACAAGCCATACAGCAGAATGCCCAGCAGGAATTCCAGAACGATTGGGTCGCACCACACCTTCAACGGCATTGGCAGGGTAAAAATCATGCCCGCCGCCGCCATGGCGATCAGTACCGCGCCGACCGCGATCAGGCCAGGGCGGCGGTTCAGCCGCATCGCCAACGCAAAGATCACGTAAAACAGCATCTCGTAATTGAGCGTCCAGCCCAGGATCATGACCGGGCGGGGCGCTCCGTCAGAATTCATCGTCAGCGGCACGAACAGATACGAGCCCAGGACATGTTTCCAATTGGTCGTGTGGTGGCGCATTTCGGCTGGCACCAGCGCCATGGCCAGCAAAGTCAGGGTCGTGAATAGCCAGTACATCGGCACCAGCCGGATGACCCGCGCGCGAAAAAAGCGACCAGCCGCGCCCGGCTTGCCAAAGCTGTCGCGGGTAATCAGCGCCATGATAAAGCCGCTGACCACAAAGAAAATATCAACTCCGCAGTGCCACCAGATCGGCTGAAATGGCACAAAATCGCTAGCCAGCGCGGGTTTCTGAAGTACCTCGTGATTGAGGTGGCCGAACAGCACCATGGCGGCTGCTACCAGCCGCAGGATTTGCAGATTGCCGATGGTCAGCGGCCCTGCCTGGCGAGTACTGGCGCCGATGCCCCGGTTTTGTGCTTCAGCAATTTTCAGTACCAAAGGCCTCACTTGACCAAATTCCCCCAGCGGTCGCGAGAACGATTTCAGTAAAACTCTGCAGTGAAAATACCTAGTATGGCGCCCGGAGCGGGGCAAGCTATCTCTTTACAAAAAAGCGCAATCGACAACGACGCGGGCTAAACTTTCTGCGCCCGCAATTCATTTTGACAAACCGGGTCGCCGCTATAGGTAAAATCTCATGAATGAAGCTGCGAGACAGGGTGCGCCGCAGATATTTCAGCACGCGCCCGGTCCTGTCCATCTGCGGTCATGGCCAATCGATCTGCTGTCATGGGAGGCGCTGGCCGGGCTGGCGATCGGCCTGCTGCTGGTGCTGGGTTTTGCCGCGCATCTGACGGGTGGGCTGGCGGGCCTGTCGTGGCGGCTGTCGTGCCTTGCCTATGCGCTGGTGTGCCTGATACGCGGGGTCGATTGGCGGCAAGCCGGTGCCATGTCGGTGCTGTGGCTGCCGTTTCTGATGAGCGCGGCGATTGACGCCGCCGTTTTGCATAGCGTGGCCGGGGTGGCCGATGTCGCCCGTCAATTATTTATTTTCGGATTTGCCGCAATCGTCTTTGGCGCAGCGCGCGACCGGGTCGCGCGGCGCGTCGGGGTTTGGGCGCTGTTCGTGGCGGCTGGGGCGATCCTGGCTTATACGCTGGTGCAGACGCTGCCCACGCTGTCGTCGGGCTGGTCATATGCGAGCGCGCGCATGCTCAAGGGCAAAAGCTTCCAGAGCGGTTTCAATGCCAATGAAGTTTGCTTTGCCGCACTGGTCGCGTTGCTCGCGGGGTATCGCGAAGCATTGGTGCCCCGCTGGATTTCCCTGGCAATGGTGGTGCTGACCGGCTTGTGCTCGGTGTTGCTGGGCGCGCGGGCGCCGGCCTTGGCATTGCTCGTGGGTGCGTCGGCTGGCTTGATGATCGTGCGCGCACCGATCTGGTCCGCTTGCGCGCGCCGCCGCTGGCTGGGGAGCGCCGCCACGGCGCTGGTCACCGGCGGGTTCCTGGCGCTGTTCTTCAGCTACATCGACGAGATCGCCCATTCCGCCTTTGCAGTGCACCTCGCCGGGCGCGCCGCGCTGTGGCAGATCGCGGCGGGCGCCTGGCCGCAGCAGCCGTTGTTCGGCTTTGGGCCGGGTACGTTCCAGGCCGTCATTCACGCCAATCTCGGCAAGGCCCATTTCAGCACCGTCGATGAATTCGATTCGCTCTATGCGCTGCAGTCGGGCGGGTTTCACAATATCTGGCTGAGTGTGCTGGTCGAGCGTGGCACGGTCGGGTTGTTGGGGCTGTTCGCGTCGTGGTGCCTACTATTGGGTTTTGCCCTGCGGCACGGCGGCGCCCTGCTGTGGCCACGGCGCTGGGTGCTGTTCACTGTGCTGGCCAGCCTGTTTCTGCGCGGACAAGTCGAGCTGGCGGGCTTGTTCGATGATGCCGACGGCCCGATCAACCAGATCATCATGATGGCGCTCGGCCTGACGCTGCCGCGTTTCGCGCCCGTCCTGCGCGCCCCGGCGTTTCGTGGGCGCGACCTTGCGGCGCAGGCCGCTGCCCAATCTGGCGCATCAAAGCCTGCGCGTCCGTGAACCGGCGACGCGGAAGGCTGCTCAGCACAATCCTTGGCTTCACGCTGGTTTCGCGGGCGATGGGGATTCTGCGCGAGGCGATCATTGCCGCCGGCTTCGGCTTTTCACGCGCGACCGATGGCTTTTACCAGCTTGCAGCGACGCCAACCTATCTTGTCACCTTTCTTGGCGGGCCATTTTCTACCGCCTATATCGCCTGGTCGAACCGGGACGAGGCGCCCGAGGAAAGCTTGCGCGTCGCCATCCTGTTGCGCTGGCTGGTGATCGCAACGGGGCTGCTCAGCGCCGCTTTCCTCGGCGTGGCCTTGCGGCTGGAATTCGTGCGCTCGGGCGGCAACCCCCAGCTCCTGCCGCCGCTGCTGATGGCGCTGGCTTGCGCCGCAACCGGGGTGATCGGGCTGAGCGCCGCAGTGGCCAATGCCCGGGCCCATTTTGTCCAGGCGCAGGCGGTGCTGTTCGTCAATAACGCCGGCTTTGTGCTGCTGCTCTGCATCGGCGCGTTGGTGCTGCACCGGCAGGTGGAACTGGCGCTGACCAGCGCCTTTGCCGGCGCTGCGGTGATCGCTGCGCTCTATGGCTGGCGGGTGATCCGGCAACCTGGAGTGCCTGCTTCTGCAGCGCAGCGCGCCGCCGCGCAAATTTCGTGCCGCCGGGTGTTCCTGCCGATGCTGGGCATGGCCGGGATCGAGACCATCGGTTTTCTGGCCTCGCAAGCGGTGGTGCTGTGGCTGGCGGCACAGTCGGGCGCGGGCGTGACTTCGGCCGGATCGCTGGCGCAGCGGATCGCGCTGACGGCCAATGGTTTGGTGATCGGCCCGCTGGCCAATGTCGCCATGGTCCGCCTGATGCGGCTGGAGCCCGAGGCCGCGCGGCGCTATCTGCTGCGCGTAGCAGGCTTTACCCTTGGCGGATTGGTGCTGGCTGCGGCCACGATTGGCGCTGGCGCGGTGGTGGTAGGCCAGCACAGCCATTCGGCCACGCTCAATTTATTGTGCCACCTCATCCCTGCCTACAGCGTCTGGCTGGTGGCCCAGGGGGCAAACATCATGCTGAACCGCTTGTCCTTCGCGCGGGGTGCCGCACGGCGCTATACAATGGTGACACTGGCGGGATACGCGCTGGCAAATATCGCGCGTTATGCCGTGTGGCGCAGCGCCGGATTTGGCCCGGCCATTGCTGCCGGCGCCAGCGTCGAACTGGTCGCAGCGCTGGTCATTCTGGCCGGTGTCGGCTGGCGACGGCGGCGACCGGTGCGGCTGCCTGTCGCGCGGCCCACACCTTCGCTGTGACCGCGCCACAATCCCTGATTATCGCAACAGAGGCCAATGGCTCCGGGATGGGACGCTTTGCGGTAGAACTTGCCAACGCGCTGGAGGCAGCGGGCTACCCGGTGACGATGGTGGCGCGCGCCCAACCCTATCCGCTGAGCATCACCCGGCAGGTGACCATTTCGCCCCCGACCGCGCTGGGCGGCTGGCGCAAGATGCTGGGGCTGGCCCGCCAGTCGCTCGCCATAGCGGCGGCGGTGCTGCGCGAGGCGGGGCCGGGCCGACCGCTGCTGCTGGTCCACATCGCGCCCACCGTGCCGGTCAGCCTGGCGCCGATCATCGCTGCCCGGCTGAAACGCGCGCGTATCGTGCTGAGCCTGCACGATTTCTACCCGCATACGCTGCGGTTTCCGCGCGCATTACGCGGGCTGGAGCGGTGGTTATACCGCGTGGCCTATCGCTGCTGCGATCTGGTCGTCACCAATAATGGCGCGCAAAGCCTGCGTCTGAGCGCCGAGGCCAAAGTCCCGGCGCGGCAGGTGCGCACACTGTTTCACGGGCCTTTTGTCATAGTTGGGTTGGCGCGGGACGATCGGCGGGACGAGCTGCGATTGCTGGTATTCGGCTCGCTGCGGCCCAACAAGCGCGTGCTCGAGGCGATCCGGGCGGTGCGGCAATTGCGCGCAGAGGGGGTAAAGGTCAGCCTGCGCATCGCGGGCGCCCCCCGGCGCGAGGATGCCGCCTATTGGGCGCGCTGCGCTGCCGAAATCCCGCCGGGCGATCCCGGTTTCGACATCCAGCCGCGCTTCGTTGCCGATGATGATCTGGCCGGCGTGCTGTCGGGCGTGGACGCGATGTTGTGCCCGTATGTGGGCTTCGATTCGCAAAGCGGCGTCGCTGTAACAGGCGTGTCGAATGCCGTGCCGGTCATCGCCACCGCCGCCGCGCG
>JAYUBN010000054.1:0-20965 GCA_043740855.1 Sphingomonadales bacterium
TGGCGGCAATATAGTTGATCGCGCCGCCGGTCGAGTTCTGGCCGAACAACGTACCCTGCGGTCCCTTAAGGACCTCGACACGCTCAAGGTCGAATGCAGTGTGCAAGGCCAGGACCGGGAACGGCTGCGGGGCCTGATCGAGATAGACGCTGACCGCCGGATAAACGCCCAGCGAGCTTTCCTGAAAGCCAATGCCGCGGAGGGTAAAAATCGGCGTGTTGGTCGTGCTGGTCGAATAGGCAAGGCCGGGGACCATTGCGGCGACGTCCTCCAGCGAGCTGACCCTGCGCTCCTTGAGCTCTGCGCTACCGAACGCGGCGATCGTCAGGCCAACGCGATTAAGGTTCTGTTCGCGCTTGTTTGCGGTCACCACAATGTCGTGGTCGTCGGCTTTGACGCCAGCGTCCTGCGCAAATGCGGTATCGCAGCCGCCTGCCGTAGCAAGCGCGAGCAACGCCGCATTCACATAGAAGCCGCGCTTGGATGAATTTCGCATAAATTTTACTCCCTCCTGGTGCCGGGCAACCTTCGTTGCTTTTTCGTGCTTTTGATGAATCCGGACTACATCGGTGCGGTACCCAAACAAGGGAAGGCCCTGCCAAAATCTGTTACTTTGGCGACACTCTAGAAGTCGATGCCCGAGATTGCCGCTCGAAAGATGTCTGGCGCCCACTGGCACGAAAGGGCGCCATGATCGGTGGCTACGCGGTCGATCAACCAATGCGGCGCCGAGGGCTTCGGAACGTGGATCTGCCTCACCAGCAAAACAATTCCGAAACAATTCCATCCCCCCGGCCACATTCAAACCGCCTGGTAGAATCGCGACTCCAACACCCTGCAACAAATTTCCGTCTGCGATTCCCCTGTTGCGACAGACTGGCCGTGTTGGCTGTCCGTGGCCCTTTTGAACTGCCGTTTCTGGATGGCTTGGAGACCATTGGTTCGCATCAGTCCGGCAGTTCGCCGGCGCCCGATGGCCGGCTGTTCATCGCCATCCGCACAATAGCGATGAACGCCAGCGCGACGAACCCGAGCATCGGCAGAAAGATGCTGACCGGATTGATGGTGTTAGGCGTGTCCTTGTTTCCCTGTTCCTGCAGGGAGGAGCGCTGATCGTACAGATTTTGTCACACTGCGCCACTAGCGGGTCGAAATGAAGTCAGGTGTTCGAGGATACAACAGCCATGGCAGTTAAGGTTCGCAACGCGGTCGAAGCCGCACAGGGCGATGGCACCACTGAAAGCAGTGGCCGCTTTCTGGAGCGCGCATTTGCCTTTGCCTTCCAGGGCCTTGTTTACGCCCAGATCTGGGAAGATCCGGTTGCCGATATGGCCGCGCTGGAGATTCCCGCTGGTGGCCGCGTCGTCACCATTGCCAGCGGCGGCTGCAACGCATTGTCCTACCTCACCGCCGATCCCGGCCAGGTCATCGCCGTCGATCTCAACACCGCCCATATCGCGCTTGGGCGACTAAAGATTGCGGCGCTGCGGCATTTGCCGGGACAGGCGGAGTTTGCGCGATTTTTCGCG
Organism: Sphingomonadales bacterium; assembly: GCA_043740855.1. GTDB lineage: Bacteria > Pseudomonadota > Alphaproteobacteria > Sphingomonadales > Sphingomonadaceae > Novosphingobium. The sequence continues at coordinate 1,530 of JAYUBN010000054.1, forward strand.
CATGCCGATACCGACGAGAATCTCGATGCCTATCGCCAATACATCCGGCAGCACCTCGACGAGACCAGCCGGCGCTATTGGGAGGGCCGCGACCTGGCCGGGCGGCAGCGGATCGGCGGGTTCGCACGCGGCGTCTATAAACGCGGGCTGCTCGGTAATTTCATCGGCACCGCCCACCTGATCGCCCGGCTTTATCGTGTAAACCCGCGCGAAATCCTGGCGGCCCGGACGCTGGAGGAACAGCGCCGTGTGTTCGAGGACCGGCTGTCGCCGATATTCGACAAGCGCTTCGTGCGCTGGTTATGCGATCAGCCGGCCTCGCTGTTCGGGCTCGGCATCCCCCCGGCCCAATTCAATGTGCTGGCTGGCGACAAATCGATGGCCGATGTCCTGCGCCGCCGGCTGGAAAAGCTGGCGTGCGATTTCCCGTTGTCGGAAAATTACTTCGCCCGCCAGGCTTTTGGCCGGCGCTACGACGTCCGTGACGGCAATGTGCTGCCACCATATCTGGCGCCCGAAAACCACGCGATGATCCAGGTGCGGGCGGCGCGCGTTGAATGGCGCCATTGCGACATGACCAGTTGGCTGGCCGGTGAGCCAGTCGCCAGCATCGACCGCTTTATCCTGCTGGATGCGCAGGACTGGATGGACGACCGCCAGCTTAATGCGGTCTGGATGCAGATCACGCGGACCGCGCGGCCCGGTGCGCGCGTGCTGTTCCGGACTGCTGCCGAACCGTCATTGCTACCCGGCCGCGTCGCTCCAGCCCTGCTCGACCGCTGGCGTTACGACCGGGCACGATCGGAGCAGGCGACGGCCGCCGATCGATCCTCGATCTATGGCGGCGCGCATCTTTATGTCTTCGTTGGATAATCAGGAAACTGCGCAGCGGGCGCGGATGGATGAGATTTACCGCGTCCAGCGGCACATCTACGACCTGACCCGCAAATATTACCTGCTGGGCCGGGATCAGGCGGTGCGCGATCTGGCGCTGCCAGACGGCGGCACAGTTCTGGAGATCGGCTGCGGCACCGCCCGCAACCTTGTTGCGATTGCGCGGCGCTATCCCCGCGCGGCGGTCTTCGGCATCGATATTTCGCGCGAAATGCTGGCTAGCGCCGCCACGCGAGTTGCGCGCGAGCGTCTTGGCGGGCGGATCGTGCTGGGCGAGGCCGACGCCGCCAATTTCGATCCGGCAGGAATATTGGGCCGGGCGCGGTTCGATCGCATTCTGTTCAGCTATACGCTGTCGATGATCCCCGAATGGCAAAATGCTTTGCGCCACGCCGCTGGCCTGCTGACACCGGGCGGGGTGCTGTCGGTCGTCGATTTCGGCGACCAGCACCGTCTGCCGCAATGGTTTCGCACCGGGCTGCGGACCTGGCTCGCCCGCTTCGACGTCTGTCCGCGCGACGAACTGCCGCTGTGGATAGCGGGCATGGCCGATGAATTGGGCTTGACCAGCCGATGCGACCAACTCCGTCGCGGCTATGCCATGCGCGCCACGCTGACCTGCGCGACCTGATAATCGTCCACTTCTTCCACCCCAACTTTTCCAACATCAGGACATAGAGCAGGCGGCCCTTGAACAATGACAACACTAGCGCCGCTTGGCAGCCTTGCCTATGCGCAGCAGGAGAGTGCGCGTCTCATCGACCGACCGGGGGGGGATTATTGTCTGAAGTCGCACGTCATCCTGGCCCCGATGCTGCCGCGCCGATTCTGCTGTTCGATTCGGGCGTGGGCGGGCTGACCGTGCTGGCTGCCTTGCGCGCGGTGCTGCCGCATGCGCCGGTGATCTATGTCGCGGACAACGCCGGGCTGCCGTACGGCGACAAAACCGAAGCCCAGATCGCGGCGCGAGTGTCGGGCCTGCTTGGCCGGATGACCGAGCGGCTGCACCCGCGGTTGGTCTGCATCGCCTGCAACACCGCCTCGACGATTGCCTTGGAGATGGTGCGGGATGTCCTGGAAGTGCCCGTCGTCGGCACCGTGCCCGCCATCAAGCCTGCCGCTGCGCTGAGCCGAACCGGCGTTATCGGGCTGCTGGGCACTGAGGCGACCATCCGTCAAGGCTATGTCGACCGGCTGGAACGGGAATTTGCGGGTGGCAAGCGTTTGCTGCGCTACAGCGCGCCCGAACTTGTCTCGGCAGCCGAGCGCAAGCTGCGTGGGTTTGCTGTCGATCCCGCTATTTTCGCGCGCGCAGCCGATGGTTTGCGGCGCCAGGCGGGTGGCGAAGAGATCGACACCGTGGTGTTGGCCTGTACCCATTTCCCGCTACACTCCGCCGAGTTAGCTGCTGCCTTCGGACCAAATGTGGCGTTGATTGACGGGGCGGCGGGCATCGCCAGGCAAATAGCTCGTTTAGCCGGTTCGCAGCCCTTTCACCGTAGCCGCCCCGATTTCGCATTGTTTACCCGGGATGCCGCCGATCTTGCCGCGCTATCCCCTGCGCTGGCGCGTTACGGACTTGACCGGATGGACATTTTTTGACGAGAGACAGATTTTCGATGAGAGCCGGTCTTGTGATGAGAATCCGCCTATGACAAAACGGTTCAACCGCTGGCTGTTGATGTCGATCATTCTGGTTGCGGTCCCCTTCTGGTGGCTGCTGATTGCCAACAACCGGAGCGGCGGCCCGCCAAAGCCTGTTCACATTGCCGATCTGCGGGCACTTGCCGCGATTATTCCCGGTGAGCGTCCCATTGCCGTCAACGACACGTTGTTGGCAACGCGACTATACCTGGGCGATTACTACGCGGCCGGGATCGGCCTGAAGCGAAGAACCGTGGCAGTTATCGCCTGGACCCTGCCGGTGCCGAACAAAGGCCCGATCATAATCGACCCCCCGGCACCCCTAGTCGAAGGAAATGTCGGTCCATTCATCAAAATTGATCCCACCAGGCTCAGCCAGATTGACGCGGAAACAAAGGTCGCCAGCCTCATCCTCTACACGCAGGGCCGCATTGCATCGGCGGAACCCGTTGCCGGAACGGCACGCCCCCTCAATCTGCCCGGCGGCAAGGCGGGTACCGCCACTACCTTGTCAGGGGCCGCGGTGTCGACATCGCCCCAGCCATCCTTCACCACGGCGCAAGCGGTCGCACCTGGCGTGGTCGTAATCCCCGCCCCAAGCTATGCGCCCAATGCACGGCTGATCTTTGTGCAGCTCGCCGACGGTCGGGAATTCCTGTTTACCGGCGATATCGCCACGCTGGATGAAAACTGGGGCCAGCTCCGTATCCGTTCGCATCTGGCCGCCCTTTGGGAGCCAGCCCGGGACGGCGACGAAACCTATGCCTGGCTGCGTACGATTCGCCAGCTGCGCATTGAAGCTCCGCAGATCAAGATTGTGCCGGGCCATGATTATATCTGGTTGACCAGACATCTGGCCGACGGCACGATAACCGATAGATAACCCGGCCTGACGCAGGAACCAAAACGGCGCACCGCGCACTTGCCGATGCCATCACATCAGCAGACCAATTTGCGCCAAAGTCTTTTCGGTTCAAGATGGACTGGAATGACTCTGGCAATCTATTGTTTTATTGTGATTTCCTAGCCATCAGATAGAGCCATCTGGCTTGAAATCAATCCGGCCCGACGACAGGCACTGGTTTTCAATCACTGGTTGGGGTAAGGCACCCGTAAGGGGAATGGTTTCGACTGGTGGTTCGTCAAGAACCCGACAGCAAGGCGGCGCTTTCGTGAATTACAACAAGGTCTTCGACGCCGCGATCGAGCGCCTTCATGCCGAAGGGCGTTACCGCGTTTTCATCGATATCCTGCGCAACAAGGGTGCGTACCCTAACGCGCGATGCTTCGCTGGCCACAATGGCCCGAAGGACATTACCGTTTGGTGCTCCAACGATTACCTCGCCATGGGCCAGCATCCCAAGGTTATCGCCGCCATGGAAGAAGCGTTGCACGATGTCGGCGCGGGCAGCGGCGGCACCCGCAACATCGGCGGCAACACCCATTACCATGTCGATCTCGAGGTTGAGCTGGCCGATCTTCACGGCAAGGACGGCGCGCTGCTGTTTACCTCTGGCTATGTGTCGAACGACGCCACGCTATCGACGTTGGCCAAGATCCTGCCCGGCTGCGTGATCTTTTCGGATGAACTCAATCATGCCAGCATGATCGCCGGCATCCGCAATTCGGGTGCCGTAAAGAAGGTCTGGCGGCACAACGACCTCGCCCATCTGGAGGAGCTGCTGGCCGAAACCGATCCCGACCTGCCCAAGCTGATTGCCTTTGAAAGCGTCTATTCGATGGATGGCGACGTCGCCCCGGTCCACGCGATCTGCGACCTTGCCGACAAATACAACGCCCTGACCTATATCGACGAAGTTCATGCCGTCGGCATGTACGGGCCGCGCGGCGGCGGCATCAGCGACCGTGACGAGGCCGCGCACCGCATCACCGTCGTCGAAGGCACGCTGGGCAAGGCCTTTGGCGTGATGGGCGGCTATATTGCTGCCGACACCCGGATCATCGACGTGATCAGGAGCTATGCACCGGGCTTCATTTTCACCACCAGCCTGTCGCCGGTGCTGGTCGCCGGCGTGCTGGCCAGTGTGCGCCACCTCAAGAGCTCCAGCGTCGAGCGTGAGAGCCAGCAAGCGGCGGCTGCACTGCTCAAGAAGCTGTTTGCCGATGCCGGATTGCCGGTCATGCCATCGACGACGCATATCGTGCCGTTGATGATCGGAGATCCGGTCAAGGCCAAGCGGATTAGCGATATCCTGCTCGCCGAATACGGTGTTTACGTGCAGCCGATCAATTTTCCGACGGTCCCGCGTGGCACCGAGCGGTTGCGCTTTACTCCCGGCCCGGCCCATACTGCCGCGATGATGGAAGCGTTGACCTCGGCGCTGACGGAAATCTGGGACCGGCTGGACATGCGCAAAGCGGCCTGACGGCACTCACTTACCTGCGGATTGTACCAAGATATTTGAGCGTCCCGCCGTTAATCTCAGGGCGACGTTGAGATTTGGCTCAGGCCGGAGCGAGAATGGTCGATTTCGACAATCGGATCGTAACGGCCGTTCGACCGCCTGCACCGAAAGCGACCATTCGCAGCCCGGCATGGGCGAAATATCAATATACTTTAGACCCGCATTGGCATCAGCACGTAAAGCGCCGGGCTCTTGTCATTCTGACGGATCAGCGTCGGTGCGCCGGCATCGGCAAGGTGCAGTTCGACCGTGTCGCCATCGATCTGGCCCAGGATGTCCTTGAGATAATTGGCATTGAACCCAATCTCGAAACCGGCGGCCTTGTAGTCGGCGGGCACTTCCTCGGCGGCGGTGCCATTATCGGGCGAGGTGACCGACAGTGTCACCCGATCGGGTTCCAGCGTCATCTTGACCGCGCGGGTCTTTTCAGTGGCGATGGTGGCAACGCGGTCCACGCCTTCGTAAAGCGACTTGGGATCAAGCCGCAGCAGCTTGTCATTACCGGTCGGGATCACCCGGTTGTAATCGGGAAAAGTGCCGTCGATCAGCTTGCTGGTCAATACTACGCCACTTTGCCCGCCCAGCGTAAAGCGGATCTTCGACACTGACAGATCGATCAACACCGCAGTATCCTGCGATTCTTCAAGCAGCTTGCGCAGTTCAGCCACACATTTGCGCGGAATAATGACGTCGGGCATGCCCTCTGCCCCGTCCGGGCGGGCCAGCGTATAGCGCGCGAGGCGATGGCCATCGGTAGCCGCAGCCTTCATTTCGTCTTCGGCGACATGCAGGAAAATGCCGTTGAGATAATAGCGGGTCTCTTCGGTGGAAATAGCAAAACGCGTGCGGTCGATCAGCTGGGCCAACGTTGCTGCGGGCATTTCGAAGCTGGTCGGCAGATCGCCTTCGACGATCATCGGGAAATCGTCGCGGGGCAAGGTGGGCAGTACAAAGCGGCTGCGGCCAGCCTTTACCACCATGCGATTATCGGCTGCGTCAAGGCTGACCTGGCTGCCGTCGGGCAGCTTGCGCGCGATATCAAATAGCAGATGCGCCGAGACGGTGATCGCCCCGGGGCTGTCCACGCTGACCGCCGCGATGCTTTCGACCACTTGCAAATCAAGGTCGGTGGCCATGATCCGCACGGTATTGTCGGCTGCCGCCTCGATCAGGACGTTGGACAGGATCGGTATCGTGTTGCGTCGTTCGACCACAGACTGAACGTGGCTGAGGCAGCGCAGCAGTGTCGCGCGTTCGATTGTCGCTTTCATGTTTGTCCCACGCCCAGTTACTGCCCCACTAGCGGCCGGAATCGCCCAGCCGAGCGCCTTTTCGGACCATCTTCCTTAACGCGGGCGACGCGCGCGGCAAGCGCTAGCGGCGATGCGGCCCCGCGATTCTGGGGATAAATCCGCGATTTGCGAGGCCGATCGTTTGTCAAAACATCGCCATGCCGCCGTTGACGTGGATCGTCTGGCCGGTGACATAGCCCGCTTCCCGACTGGCGAGATAAGCAACGGCGGCGCCGATTTCGTCGGCCTCGCCCATCCGGCCGACCGGAATGCGCGCATTCAATGCCAGTTTCTGGGCATCGGGCAGCACTTCGGTCATGGCAGTGCGGATAAACCCCGGGGCGACGCAATTTACGGTAATGCCACGCGTCGCCAGTTCCTGCGCCAGCGATTTGGACATGGCGGTCAATCCGCCCTTGGCCGCCGCATAATTGATCTGGCCGGGATTGCCGGTGGCGCCGACCACGCTGGTGATGGTGATGATTCGGCCAAAGCGCGCTTTCATCATCGGCTTGGCACTGGCACGCATCAGCCGGAACGCGGCCTCGAGGTTGATGCGGATCACCGCATCCCATTCGTCGTCCTTCATCCGCAGCGCCAGATTATCGCGCGTAATTCCGGCATTGTTGACCAGAATGTCTAGCTTGCCCAGCGAATCCAGCGCGGCGGGGACCAGCTTTTCAACGTCCTGCGCGTTTGCCAGATCGCATGTGATGGCGACGTGATCGACTTCCTGCAGGTGCTGCGGCGTGTGTTCGTCGAGTTCGTCGCGAAACACGCGCAGCTTGCCCGCGTTCGATCCCGACACCGCCAGTCGCGCGCCCTGTGCTGCCAGTGCGCGGGCGATGGCGCTGCCGATTCCGCCCGAGGCGCCGGTTACCAGCGCGGTCATTCCGGTCAGGTCGAACATGCTCAAAGCTCCTTAATCAATGCCTCAATATCGGCCATACTGACCACGCTTGCGACTGTAACATCAGGCGCAGAGCGTGTGATCATCGGCCCCAGCACCTTGGCGCCGACTTCGACAACCCGCTCGACGCCTGCCGCTTGCATCGCAATTGCGGTTTCACGCCAGCGCACTCGGCCGGTCACCTGCTCGACCAGCAGGCGCTGGACCTGGGCAGGGTCGGTCGCGACGGCGGCGGTGACATTAGCGAACAGCGCCACCCGCAGCGCGCCGGGCGGGGTCTTGTCCAGCGCCTGGGCCATGGCATCGGCGGCAACTTGCATCAGCGGGCAATGAAACGGTGCCGACACCGGCAGCAACATGCCGCGCTTGATCCCGAAATCCTTGACCATGGCGCAGGCGCGGGCAATTGCATCGGCATGACCCGAGATCACGACCTGGCCGGGATCATTGTCATTGGCGATGGTGCAGATTTCGCCTTGCGCGGCAGCCTCGGCCAGCGCCGCCGCCTTTGCCATATCCGCGCCCAGCAGCACCGCCATCGCGCCGACGCCGAACGGCACCGCCGCCTGCATGGCCTGCCCGCGCAATTTCAGCAGCCGTGCGGTATCAGCAAGCGAAAACGCCCCGGATGCGCATAGCGCGCTATATTCGCCCAAGCTGTGGCCGGCGACGAAATCAGCCTTGTCCGCCAGCACGATGCCGCCCTCCTTTTCGATTACGCGCAACACTGCAATGGCATGCGCCATAATCGCCGGTTGGGCATTTTCGGTCAGCATCAAGGCTTCTTCCGGCCCTTGCGTCATCAAGCCGAACAGCTTTTGGCCGAGCGCATCGTCCACCTCTTGAAAGACTTCGCGCGCGGCGACGCTGGCGTCGGCCAATTCCCGGCCCATGCCGACCTTCTGGCTGCCCTGTCCGGGAAAAACGAATGCGCGCATGATTTGCGAACCCTTTCCAATCATTCCGGCTTTCCTGCCGGCTAAATACGCCGAGCACTGTCATAAAATCGATATGACCGCTGATGCGAGGCGCAGCTAGTCCCGAGGCGCCCCGCGCACAAGCCCTTCAAGCGCCAAAGGGAACGACCCGATTGTCGCTGTCATGGCCGATGTCGGCGTCGCCTAAATAAGCAATGGCGTGGCGTGCACACCAATAGCGCGCGATGTCCTCGGCATCGGCGCCAAAATCGCGGTCGTTCTCGGGCACTTCGCTGACCCTGCCCAGCCGTAACCCCGCCACCCCGCCAAGATGCGCGGTGACATGAAAAAACAGCCGGTCGATGGCGTAGAGATGTTCCGACACCTCCTCGACCAGAACAACATGACCTGCCAGCCCCGGCATCAGCGGCGTGCCGCACAGCATCGCCAGCGTCATCAGGTTGAAGGCGACCGTCGGTCTGCCATCGAGCGCGCCCTCCATCCCCCCATGATCGCCGCGCAGCCAGCCGAGGGCGCGCCGCAAGGCCGCGTCGCCGCCCACGCGCCGACCGTCGGCCACCATCGGGCCGTGGGCAGGGCGACCAATCCCGGCGCGATACAGCCCGCCCAGCAGATAGCCCATGTCCGAATAGCCGAGCCAAGCCTTGTCGGACGCCGCCGGGCCGAGGCCCGCGATGGCGTCCTGCGCGATCCGGTTGGAACCGTAACCGCCGCGCGCGAACCACACGGCAGCGAACGCGGGATCGTTCGCACAATCGAGGAACGCCGACAGTCGAACTGCGTCAGCGCCGGCAAAATGCCCTGCTCCCGCAAAACATTGCTCATGAAAATGCAGTGCCAGCTCGGGGAATTCGGCAGCGGCCAGCGCCAGCACGCGCGCCGCGTCGGCGCGCGTAATCGGGCTGGCCGGGGCACAAATGGCGATGCGGATAGTCACCGGGTTGCTCTAACCGCTTTTTGAACCGGGTAAAACCACCCCGGTTGAGTTGCGGGGAAAAGACGCATACCTCATGGACATGACTGCTGACCCCCTGCCCGCCGACCTGACTGCTCACCCCTGGTTCTTCTGCGGCATCGGCGGATCGGGAATGCTGCCACTGGCGCTGATCGTGCGTGGACGCGGCGCGCAAGTGGCAGGCTCGGACCGCAGCCGCGACCAGGGCCGCACGCCCGAGAAATTCGCCTGGCTGGAACAGTTGGGCGTGGCTCTGTTTCCCCAGGACGGCAGCGGCATCACCGGCGCCGGGCAAACCCTCGTCGCTTCGGCGGCGGTCGAAGACATCGTGCCCGAGGTACAGCGCGCATTGGCGCTGGGCTGCCCCCGCATGAGCCGCGCCGAGCTGCTGGCCAACCTGTTCAACGCCGCCGGGACCGGCATCGCCATCGGCGGCACCAGCGGCAAGAGCACCGTCACCGGCATGGCAGGCTGGATCATGACGCAGGCAGGCTGCGATCCCACCATCATGAACGGCGCGGTGATGAAGAATTTCGTCGGGGCGGACGCGCCCTTCGCCAGTGCCAGGGTTGGCAGTGGCCCTGGTTTCGTCGCCGAGGTGGACGAAAGCGATGGCTCGATCGCGTTGTACCGGCCGTGCGTCGCGGTGCTCGGAAATGTCAGTCTGGACCACAAGAGCCTGGCGGAACTACGTGATCTATTTGGTAATTTCCTCGCGCATGCAGAGATCGCTGCGGTCAATTTCGACGATACCGAAAGTGCCGCCCTCGCCCACCGCGCGCGAACGGTGATCAGCTTTGCCATCAATGACCCGCAAGCCATAATCGGCGTCGTGCCCGGCAGCATAGTCGAACATCCGGAATGCCTGACCGCCACCCTGATCGACCGGCGCAGCGGCGCGACGTACCCGTTGACGCTGCAAATCCCGGGCCGTCACAATCTGGCCAATGCGCTGGCGGCAGTGGCCGGCACTCATGCTGCGGGCGTGCCGATTGCGGAAGCTGTGGCGGGTCTGGGCACATTCCTCGGCCTCGCCCGGCGCTTCGACATCCTGGGCACCAGCCCCGGCGGCATCACCGTGATCGACGATTTCGGCCATAACCCTGACAAGGTGGCCGCCACGCTGGCAACGCTGAAGACACATCCCGGTCGCGTCATCGCCTTCTTCCAGCCGCACGGCTATGGTCCGCTGCGCCAGATGGGGGCGGAACTGGCGCAGGTTTTCGCGGACCGGTTGGGTCCCGCCGATCACGTCCTGCTATGCGATCCGGTCTATTTCGGGGGCACCGTGGACCGCAGCGAAGGCAGCGAGCGTATTGTCCGCCTGATCGCATCGGCGGGCAGCGTCACCGCCACGCATTTGCCCACCCGTGACGATTGCGCAGCCCACATAGTCACTATCGCCCGTCCCGGCGACCGCGTGGTCATCATGGGCGCGCGCGACGATACATTGACGGAGTTTGCGCAAAATTTGTTGCAGAATTTGCCATAGAATGGCGGGCGACCTATTTCCCTCCTACAAGCGGAAAGGACGTTTAGGCCCCACCTTTCTTCCTTGCATTTCCACTGCCAGCCGCTAAGCGCCGCCCTTCGCGTGGAAGGAACCGCCGCCATGCGTCACGCAGAAAACCGGAGGGGCCCTCGCGCATCAGCACGGGTAGGCCAGCGATCGGTCGAAAATGAAAGGATAAAACCGTGCCGCTTTACGAGCACGTGTTCCTGGCTCGCCAGGATCTCAGCCAGTCGCAAGTCGATGCACTGGCCGCTAACGCCACCGAGATTGTCGAGACCAACCAAGGCAAAGTCACCAAGACCGAAGCCTGGGGCCTGAAGGGCCTGGCCTACAAGATCAAGCGCAACCGCAAAGCGCATTTCGTTATGCTCAACATCGATGCCCCTGCCGGCGTCGTGGCCGAGCTGGAGCGCCAGACCGCCATTAATGAGGACGTGATCCGCTTCCTCACAGTGCGCGTCGATGAGCTCGAGGGCAGCCCCTCGGTGCAGATGCGCAAGCAAGAACGCGAGCGGCCCCGTCGCCGCGATCGCGAGGAGATGTAATCATGGCCCGCGCCTTTTTCCGCCGCCGCAAATCCTGCCCGTTCTCGGGCAAGAATGCACCGACCATCGATTATAAGGACGTACGTCTGCTGCAGGGCTTCATGTCCGAACGCGGCAAGATCGTGCCAAGCCGCATTACCGCCGTTTCCGCCAAGAAGCAGCGCGAACTGGGCCAGGCGATCAAGCGTGCCCGCCACCTGGGGCTGCTGCCCTACCTCGTCAAGTAAGGAGGAATAACCCATGCAAATCATCCTCCTGGAACGGATCGAGAAGCTCGGCATGATCGGCGATGTCGTCTCGGTCAAGGACGGCTACGCGCGCAACTTCCTGTTGCCGAACAAAAAGGCGCTGCGAGCCAACGAAGCCAACCGCAAGGTCTTCGAAGCCAGCCGCGCCCGTATCGAAGCCGACAACGCTGTTCGCCGCGACGGCGCAACGGCTCGCGCCGGTGACGTCGATGGCCGCACCGCGATCCTGATCCGCGCCGCTTCCAACTCGGGTCAGCTGTATGGCTCGGTGTCGGTGCGCGATATCGTCGATACCCTGAACGCCGACGGCGCCAAGGTGACCAAGACCATGATCGTGCTGGAACGGCCGATCAAGACCATCGGCGTATTCAATGTGCGCGTCTCGCTGCACCCCGAAGTCGCGGTAATGGTCAAGGTAAACGTCGCCCGCTCGCCGGACGAAGCTGAACTGCAGGCCAAGGGCGTGGACGTGATGGCAGCGATGTTCGAACAGGACACCGCCGGCTTCACTGAAGCTTACGACCCCAACGCTGAACCCGGCGCCATTCCAGCCGACCTGCTGGATGACGAACCCGAGGGCGAAGCCGCCTGATTGGTGGGATTGCCAAAAGTTATGAGAAAGGGGCGCTGCGGCGCCCCTTTTTTTTGGAAATTTATAAGTGGAAGCGAAGTATAAACTTAGGGCTGGAGGCTCCAAACCCGCTTTTCTCATCGCGTCGTTACCGTCGCAGTCGTTGCGCGGCGGCATCGCGGTCTCGGCATGATGAACTACAGAGCTCCTTCGCCCGCTCCTTGTCGAGAGCCTCCGACATTCGTCCTTAAGGGTCAGGATCACTAGAGTTTGGTGTTGTGAGCGCAGCGAAGCAATCCAACAACCGGCGATGACAAGTTTCGCTGCGCTTATACTGACAAAGGAGACGGATCGCCGCGTACACAGTTTGGTATCATATTATTGATGCTATAAATTTTTCAGATCAGCCCTTAGCTCTTTCCGGCCGCCGCGATCATATCTTCCAACTTGACGAATTTTTCGCGCGGGGCGTCTTCGCGGGCGCGTCTGGTTTCTGCAGCTTCGATCTTTTGCCAGTCGTCGAATGCGACGATGGCGAGCTTACGCTCGACCGCCAGCTCGTCGAAACCGTCGCCACCGGCTTTTGCCCCCCCGCCGCTGGAATTGTCGCTGATGTCGGCGGCGATCTTGTCAATTATCCCGAAGCCATCCGGGCGATTGGTGCCGATGGTGCCCGATGGGCCGCGCCGGGCCCAGCCGACGCAATACAGACCCGGCAAGATGCGGCCTTCGTCGTTGGCGAAACGGCCCCCGGTTTCGTCGAATGGCACGCCGGGAATCGGCGAGGTCTGATAACCGATGCAGGCGACTACCAGGCTGGCCGGGATGCGATAGATTTCACCCGTGCCGACCGCGCGACCGTTGTCCAACCGGGTACGCTCGACCTCGACCGCCGCCACCCTGCCATCGTCGTCACCCAGGATTGCCCTTGGCGCGGCGAAGAAGTCGAACGCGATTTCCCGCGGTTTATCGGCGGCTCCGGGTTGGGCAAAGCTGCGCAGATGCGTCACCGATTTGCGCTGGCCGGGATCGAGCAGCGCATCCTCGGCAAGATCGGGCAGGTCCGCCGGATCGACCGTAGGACGCGCGCGCGCCAGATGCCCCAGTTCGCCCAGTTCCTTGGGCGTCATCGCAATCTGGTGCGGCCCGCGCCGGCCCAGAATCGTGATCCGGGCAAGGTGGGAGCCATCGAGCCGGTCAAGCGCATGGGCGACGATGTCACTGCCGGCGAATTCGGCGTGGGTCTTGGCCAGGATGCGCGCCACGTCCAGCGCGACATTGCCATTGCCGATCACCACCGCTGCGCCGCCTTCAATAAGACTTGGGCCGCTCAGATCGGGGGCAAGGTCGGCGAATTGGGGATGGCCGTTGTACCAGCCGACGAAGGCGGCGCTGCCATGAACATTGCCCAGGTGCTCTCCGGGCAGGCCCAGCGGCTTGTCATGCGGCGCGCCGGTCGCCAGCACCACGGCGTCGTACAGGTCCCGCAACTCCGCAATCGAGATGTCGTGGCCGACTGTGACATTGCCGATGAAACGCACGTTGCCGGACAGCGCGACCGCCTCGTAACGCCGCGACACGCCCTTGATCGACTGGTGGTCGGGTGCGACACCGCTGCGGATCAACCCGAACGGAACCGGCAGCCGATCGAAAATATCGACCCGCACCCCATCGCCCCATTTTTTCTGCGCTGCCTCGGCCGTATAATAGCCCGCCGGCCCAGATCCGATGATGGCAATATGCAGCATCTTTTTATCTCCCTGATCACCAGCGCGACCTCATCGTACAAAGGTGCAAACGGGGCGGCAAGTCAAAGCGTCGGCAATATTGGCCCCGGCCATGTCGGGCCAAACGCTGACAGAGCAAAGCGGCTCTGTGTTTTTGCTGTCGTAGCGCTTTTAGCGGAAAACCGGTTTCCACTTTTCCGCGCGATGCTCTAACGCGCGGCATGACCGAATTGACTAAAATACGTAACTTTTCCATCATCGCGCATATCGATCATGGCAAATCGACCCTCGCCGACCGGCTGATCCAGTTCACCGGGGGCTTGACGGCGCGCGAGATGAGCGAGCAAGTCCTTGATAACATGGATATTGAGCGCGAACGCGGGATCACCATCAAGGCGCAGACGGTGCGTCTGAGTTACAAAGCCCAGGATGGCGAGACCTATGAGCTAAACCTCATGGACACCCCGGGGCACGTCGATTTTGCCTATGAAGTCAGCCGCAGCCTGGCTGCTTGCGAAGGTGCGCTGCTAGTAGTGGACGCGGCTCAAGGCGTCGAGGCGCAGACTCTGGCCAATGTCTATCAATCGATCGAACACGATCACGAAATCATTCCAGTTATCAACAAGATCGACCTGCCCGCCGCCGAGCCGGAAAAAGTCCGTGCACAGATCGAGGAAGTGATCGGCCTCGACGCCAGCGGCGCCGTGCTGACCAGCGCCAAGGCGGGAATCGGCATCCAGGAAGTGCTGGAGGCGGTGGTCGCGCGTATTCCTCCGCCCGGCGGCGATGCCGGCGCGCCGTTGAAGGCGATGCTGGTCGACAGCTGGTACGATCCCTATCTGGGCGTCGTCATCCTGGTCCGCGTGATCGATGGCGTCATCCGCAAGGGTCAGCAGATCAGGTTCATGGCCGGCGACACGGAACATCTGATTGACCGCGTCGGCTGCTTCACCCCCAAGATCGAACAACTCGCCGAGCTGACACCCGGCGAAATCGGCTTTTTTACCGCGCAGATCAAGGATGTCGCGCAGGCCCGCGTGGGCGACACCATCACCACCGTAAAAGGTGGCGCGAAACAGGCATTGCCGGGCTTCAAGGAAGTCCAGCCGGTGGTGTTCTGCGGGCTGTTCCCGACCGACGCGGCCGATTTTGAAAAGCTGCGCGAATCGATCGGCAAGCTGCGGCTCAACGATGCCAGCTTCAGCTTCGAGATGGAGAGCAGCGCGGCGCTGGGATTTGGCTTTCGCTGTGGATTCCTGGGCTTGCTCCACCTCGAAATCATCCAGGAACGGCTGACCCGCGAATACGACCTCGACCTCATCACCACCGCGCCATCGGTGGTTTACCGGCTGATGATGAACGATGGCAGCATCCAGGAACTGCACAACCCCAGCGATATGCCCGACCCGGTGCGCATCGCCGACATGGAAGAGCCGTGGATAAAAGCGACCATCTATACCCCCGACGAATATCTCGGCTCGATTCTAAAACTGTGCCAGGACCGGCGTGGCATCCAGACTGGATTGACCTATGTCGGTGGCCGGGCCCAGGTCAATTACGAGCTGCCGCTGAATGAGGTGGTATTCGACTTTTACGACCGCCTGAAAAGCATCAGCCGAGGTTACGCCAGCTTCGATTACGAACAGATCGGGCTGCGACTGGGCGACCTCGTCAAGATGAACATTCTGGTCAATAACGAGGCGGTCGACGCCCTCTCGATGATCGTCCATCGCAGCCAGGCCGACGCCCGCGGCCGCCACCTGGTCGAACGGCTCAAGGATCTTATCCCCCGCCACATGTTCAAAATCCCGATTCAGGCCGCGATCGGCGCCAAAGTTATCGCCCGCGAAACCATTGCTGCCCTGCGCAAGGACGTCACCGCCAAATGCTACGGCGGCGACATCTCACGCAAGAAGAAGCTGCTGGACAAGCAGAAGGAAGGCAAGAAGCGGATGCGCGAATATGGGAATGTGTCGATCCCGCAAGAGGCGTTCATCGCCGCGCTGCGGATGGGCGAAGAGTAGGGCATCGCGTGTTGCGGCGCCATTCCGGCATCGCTCTCACCTGAATATGTAAATCCCCCATACACGGCGTGTAGACATCGGTGCGGCGGCAGAAAGCAGCGCTTTGCGGCTACGCTTGCGCTGCCAAAAAACAGTTCCCTTCAAGATCCGTTCTGTCTCTTCGCTGAGCGGCGTATATTTTCAAAAGTTGATGTTGTTTACCAGATTTCGGACAAAAGACTTCTGACGGATTTCAATATTTATCTTTGCGTATGACTGCCATCGTATGAAATCAGTTTGCTGGAAGGTGCGATTTGACCAGCGGCACGCTTATAATGAACTTGAGAACCAGATGGTCCCCATTTCCTCCGTAACCCTTGCCGATACCGGCATTGACATCCCAGCGACCAAGGTGCGCATCGACAACAAGATAAGTGGCCTGGTCATAAGCCGCGAACTGGCCAAGGGCACGTATTGGCCCAAGGCCGTTGTAGGTTTCAACACCCAGCGTCCATCGATCGGATAGCCGGTAGCCAAGCTTCTCGTCCAGATCGAGGGTGGCTGGCCCGGGGTTGGCCCCGGACAACGCGAAATCGATATTGCCGTTTATAGCTACCAGCCATCGCCCGTTGCGCCAGCCACCAATCAACTTGATCTCGTTGTTCCAGTGATGTTCGTCGATCAAGTGGTCCGAATAACCAATCTCGTAATTGGCACCGTAATAAAAGCCTTGCTTGCCATGCGGCGCCAGCCACTTGACCCGGACCTTTGCACCATCGGCACGCACTTTGCCGTCAGACGTAATGGTCGCCAACGGCAGATAGGCGCCGGCCTCAAAGCCACCACCCAGCCCCAGCGACAACTCAGGCGTTACCCGCCAACGATGGAGCGACGCCTGACCGCCGGGGAAAGCCGGGCCAGAAACACCCGCCAGCACGTCGTTGACATGCATATCAAGACCGGGCTCTCCGGCCGGATTTAGTTCGTCCATATAGACCTGAATTTCTTCAGGCGCGGCCTGCACCGGCACTGAGGAAAATAAGACGAAGTATGCGGCCCAAAGAACCACGAAGTGGCGCAAATCGGATCTCCTGGGGATAATAAGGTCGTAGTGAAACGGTCAATTTTGCAATTACAGCATATGTCGCAGTCACAATATGAATTGCCGCTACACTTCGTTATTGCTGCGCCTCGAACTCCTGTCAAATTAATCTCTGAAACCTGCCCCTATGAGTATGTTTTCATGGAGTGGCTAAGGAATCCATTCCCTTACACCGTAATTACCCCCCCTTGCCAAATCGGACCGCCTGTGACTCATCCTGTCCATAAATTGAACGGAACTCGGGGGCTTACGAAGTCTGAGTTGATTGATCTGGTATCGGGGATGCAGCACCCGGACAAGACGAGGGCAATTTGATTTGAATCGTGCGATCCATATCAAGGCTGTCGATGGCTGCATCGTAATTGGCCTCTGCAGGAGGCATTTGGCCGCTGGGGCTGAAGAGCCCACGGTTGTTGAACCAGCCCGCCCGGTTCAGGGTCGCACCCTTCAGTAACACAATTGCCCGTCGCCAGGTGGGCCAGGTAAACAATGCGGAAAATCGGGCTAAGTAGCCGGAATCTGTACAGTATCGGTGGTGTATTTGTGACGAACCGCTAACGGCCTCGCTTCGTTTGGAAACCCGCGCCCGGAACGGAAGTTCCCCGGCGAAACGCCATACCAGCGTTTGAACGCCTTGCCAAAGTTGGCCGGGCTGTCGAACCCCATCGCCGCCGCCACCTGCTTGATCTTTATCTGATCGTTGGCGAGTAGCTCTCGCGCCCGGGCGCGCAAAAATTCGTCCGTCGCCTCGCGGTAGCTAGTGCCCAGCCTGCCAAGCCGCCGGATAAGAGTGCGAGACGTAAGATGCAGCAACGCCGCCACTTCGTCCAGCGTCGGTAGCGGGCGCAGGCGGCCCTCGCACTCGAACCCGCTAGCCAGGCATGCGCGCATGCGGCCGAGCGTCTCTCGCTCCACCGACGATGCCATCGTCGCCTCGCACTGCGCCAGCGCGTGAACCCAAGTCGATTCAACATGCCCCAGATTCCGCAGCGCGCGCCACGCCGCCGGGATGATCAGCGCATTGCGCGCGGTGGCAAAGCGCACCGGAAAAGGGAAGTACGCGCGACAGCGGTCCGCATGCGCGGTGGCCGGATAATCCAGTTCCAGCGCCGCTTGCGACAGATCTACGCCATAGACGGTTTCCAGGTGCTTCTGCAAAAGGACCACAAGCGTCTCCACCAGAAACGGCTTGACTGTACCAAGATCGATCAGCGGGCACAGTTCCGCAAAGAAGTGCTCACCTTCCTGGTGGCCCTGCAGATGCATGTAAGGGATGCGGCTGGGAAAGTAGCGCAGGAACGCGTCGAGACCATGGCCCAGTGTCGGCGCGCTGATCAGCGCGATGCTGGCAGGTCCGTGAAAGTGGTCGGCGAGACTGCCAGCCCACTCGTAATACCACGCAGGATCCACGGCGAGGTCGAGCGTGTTACGCGAGTAGGTTAGCGATTGGCCGACGGTGATGCGGCAGTCTGGATCCTGCAGATCCCCGTGTTCGAGCCCGGTACCAGCAAAAAGACGCTCCAGATCAAACAGCCGCGACAGATGCCGCCCATACGTTATTGGCATCAGCAGGGCTTCGATTGCACCGCGGTCCAGCACGCCTGTCTCCTTTTTTCTTCTTACCTCTGGATTATATTGACGTTTAAAGGTTGGCTTGTTGAAGTCAAGATGCAGCAGTTCCGATCTGCCCGGCGATTTGCAGACGGTAATTTTAGCTCAATTCTTTCAGAATGTTGGGGCACCTCGATGCCGAGGTCATTTACCTCGAGGATCGCGTCATCGCGTGTCACCAAAGTAACAGATTTTGACACACCCTTCCCTTTGCGTCCGGATGGCTGCTCCCTAGTAATATTGCATAAATATTAGTGCACGCGGCGAATCGCGAGCCAACCTGTGAGGAGAGATACAGTGCCTGAAGCGGAGATTGTCGCGCGTAATGTTGCGAAAGTGCGTGAGTTCATTGATTGCTGGGAAGCACTGGACTGCGACCACGCGATGCGATGCCTGTCGGACGACATCGTCTATATCAACCAGCCGCTGGCGCCGGTGGTGGGCCAACACGACGTTCGCAAGATTGTCGATGGCATTATCAAGCTGTCAACGGGCGTGCATTGGGAACTGCGCAACTGCTTCGGCCACGGCAATGTCGTGGTGACCGAGCGGCTGGATCTGTGGGACTTCGACGGCAAGGGCTGGGGCCTCAAGTTGCCGTGCATCGGCATGTTCAATCTCAACGAAGAGGGGCAGATCTGTGGCTGGCGAGACTATTTCGACAACCAGATGTGGTTCGCGAATGGCGGCCCCACCCTGCACCTTGACTGATCGGGAGTATCGTAACCATGAACAATTCTGACCCCCGCCTTGCTCGTAACGAAGCAACCGTCCGGGCATTTCTCGATGGCTGGAACAATCGCGATGCCGACGCCTGCATGGAGCAGGCCACCGAGGATATGAGCTACCTCAATCAACCGCTCGCAATCATCAAGGGCAAGGAGAACGTGCGAACGATGATCGCATCGATCCTCACGCAGGCCGACCGGGTCGCCTTTGAGCTGGTCAACTGCTTTGCGCATGAAAACAAAGTCATCACCGAGCGGGTCGACCGCTGGGACTGGTCCGGCAGTGGCCAGTGGGAAATGGAGCTCAAGGTGTGCGGCATGTTCGAACT